>NZ_JBHXRK010000016.1:0-190078 GCF_042716875.1 Streptomyces sp. NPDC058646
GTGGGAGAGTAGGACGCCGCCGAACAATCATTGCGGAAGCCCCGCACCAGCCCTTTTCAGGGTTCGGTGCGGGGCTTTTCTGCGTTCCGGGACGGAAGTGAAATGCGTGGCCGCCTGGTGGAGGGGCTGTGCACGTCGGGGGATGCGTGTGAAATGCCCCAGCGTGGACCAGTGGGCGTCGCTAGTATCTCGAGCCATGAACCAGCACGTGATACGCCCTGTACGAGCCGACGAGTGGGAGAAGGTCAAGGAGCTTCGCCTTGCCGCGCTGCGGGATCCGGCGGCGCCGGTCGCCTTCCTGGAGACGCAGGAGGCTGCCGAGGGCCGGCCCGACGCCTTCTGGCAGGAAAGGACCCAGGGGGCGGCGCAGGGGCGGTCGGTTCGGCAGTTCATCGCCGAAGCGCCCGACGGCACCTGGAACGGGAACATCGTGGTGCTGGTCGAGGAGGCCGGGGACACCGGGATCTTCGACGAGGCCATCGAGGTGCACCAAGGGCACCTGGTGGGGGTGTTCGTCCGGGCGGAGCAGCGGGGTACCGGGCTGACGGAGGCGCTGTTCGAGGCTGCGCTGGAGTGGGCCTGGTCGCTGGAAGGACCGGCGCTGGACCGCGTACGGCTCTTCGTGCACGAGCAGAACGCGCGGGCCGGGGCCTTCTACCGGCGGTTCGGGTTCACGGCGACGGGGCTGGTCGTGCCCGTGCCGACGGATCCCTCGGCCAAGGAACTCGAGTACGTGCTTCCCCGGCCGGCCGCGGTCTAGGTACTGGGACCACAGGGCCTAGGGGAGCTCTGCCCCCGGCCAGCGGGTGCGGGCCTGTTCGCGGCTGCGGCACAGGGCCAGCAGGGGAAGCGTGTCGTCGGTCAGCAGCTCCGGGAGCTGGGGGATCGGGGCGACGGCTGCGACGTCGTCCAGGACGAGCGAGAGTGGTGGGTCGAGCCAGCCGTGGGATGACCGTGCGGCCATGCGGCGGCCGTGCTCGACCACGTGCGAGGCGAGTGCGGTCAGCAGGGGCATCGCACCCGGGTGGGTACGGGGATCTTCCAGCGGTTCGCCCACCACGTAAAGGCTGCCCCCTTCACCCAGGAACGAAGCCAGGGTGAGCGAATCCGTCCGGTTCGGATTGCAGGCCTCACGGATGTGGATGGACGTGAGGCAGGAGAGGGCCCGGGTCGTCAGGTTCTGGGCCAGCTCCCGGCGTTCGGGGTGGGCGGTGAGGGCGCTCTCCAGCTCTCCGGCGGCGCCCGGGGCGGCCTGGGGGTGGGTGCGCAGGACGCGGACCGGGTCCTGGGCGCTGTTGCCCTGGGTCCAGCGGTGGAGCTGCTTGAAGGGGCGGTCCTCCAGGGCTGCGGCCTGGAGCCAGCTCCGAAGGAGCGTTTCCGCGGTGTCGGCGACGGCCGCGTCCATCCGTGCCTGGGGCCGTACGGGGGCCAGCAGGGCGATCGCGCGGGCGGCGGCGGTGTCCCGGTCGGCGCAGCCCTCGGCGGGGTTCCAATGCATCCGGGCCGGGGTGTCGCACAGGTGGGAGGGGTCGTAGAGGAGGACAGGGCCGAGCTTGGCCCGGGCGTCCTTGGTCTCGGCCCAGAGGGTGGGCGACGAGGTGATGATCAGGGTGGCCCCTTCGGCCTCGCGGATGCGCTGTGCTGCCGCGCGGAACCGGTCGTCCGGGCCGCCGTACGCGATGCGGGGCTGCGGGGCCGTGAGGGGGCCGGGGGTGGCGGTCGCGGTGCGGGGGGCGTAGCCGAATCCGTAGCGGTAGGCGTCGTCCACCGGGGCCGGTGCCGGGGGGTGGACCGCAGCCGCAGCCGGGGCCGGGGCGTGGTCGCGGGGCTGTGCCGGTGCCTGGGCCGGTGCGTGGGCCGGCTGGTGGGCTGCGGCGGCTGCGGGTTCCGGTTCCCGCGCGGGGGCCGGGACGGGCGCCGGGTGCGGGGGGTCCTGGTCGGCGGGGGCTCCCGCGGCCTGTCTGGCGCGGGCGCGGCGGGACTTGGTGCGGGCGATGATGCCGATGGCGAAGACCGCCAGGACGAACATCGCCAGCAGCTGTCCGATGAACAGGCCCCAGAACAGGCCCCATCCCGAGAGGGCTGCGGGGTCGGTGTCGGGCCAGGCTCCCGCGAGGTCGTGGGGTTGCGCTATCAGGGCGCGGACCGCCTCCGGGGTGCGGGTGAAGGTGACGGTGTCGGGCCAGGCGCCCTGGACGAACCAGGCGGCGAGGCCCGTGGCCGACCAGACCAGGAGGGCGAGGCCCAGCAGGAAGGCCAGGAGGCCGACCAGCAGGCCGTCCGGGATCCCGCCGCGCGCGGGGGTCTCCGTACGTCGTGCCTCGTGCATGGTCAGGCCACCGTGGTGGCGGAACCGGGGCCGTTGCCGGCGCGGCGGCGTTCGATGGACAAGGCGCGCTCCTCCGCTTCGAGTTCGGCGGCCAGCAGGTCGTCGGGGAGGCGGTCAGGGGTGGAGGACTCGGTCATGGCGCGGTCGGTGAAGACCAGGGGGCGTTCGGCTTCGGTGATCAGGTGTTTGACCACCTGGACGTTGCCGTTGACGTCCCAGACGGCGATGCCGGGGGTGAGGGTCGGGATGATCTCGACGGCCCAGCGCGGGAGGCCGAGTACGCGTCCGGTGGCGCGTGCCTCGTCGGCCTTCTGGGCGTAGATGGTGCGGGTGGAGGCCATCTTGAGGATGGCCGCGGCTTCCCGTGCGGCGGCGCCGTCGACGACGTCGGAGAGGTGGTGCACGACGGCGACGAAGGACAGGCCGAGGCGTCGGCCGAACTTCAGGAGGCGCTGGAACAGCTGGGCCACGAAGGGGCTGTTGATGATGTGCCAGGCCTCTTCCACGAGGAAGATGCGCTTCTTGCGGTCGGGGCGGATCCAGGTGTGCTCCAGCCAGACGCCGACGATCGCCATGAGGATCGGCATCGCGATGGAGTTGCGGTCGATGTGGGAGAGGTCGAAGACGATCAGGGGGGCGTCGAGGTCGATGCCGACGGTGGTCGGGCCGTCGAACATCCCGCGGAGGTCGCCGTCGACGAGGCGGTCGAGGACCAGGGCTACGTCGAGGCCCCAGGCCCGGACATCGTCTATGTCGACGTTCATGGCGAGCGCCGATTCGGCTTCGGGGTGGCGCAGCTGTTCCACGATGTCGGTGAGGACGGGCTGGCGGTCCTGGATGGCGTCGACGACGTAGGCGTGGGCGACCTTCAGGGCGAAGCCGGCGCGCTCGTCGAGGCCGTGGCCCATGGCGACTTCGATGATGGTGCGGAGCAGCGCGAGCTGCCCGGTCGTGGTGATCGACGGGTCGAGGGGGTTGAGGCGGATCCCGTCGTTGTTGGCGGCGATGGGGTCCAGGCGGATGGGGGTTATCCCCAGCTCCTGGGCGATCAGGTTCCACTCGCCGACGCCGTCCTCGCCCTGGGCGTCGAGGACGACGACCTGGCGGTCCTTGAAGCGGAGCTGGCGCAGGACGTACGTCTTCTCCAGGGCGGACTTGCCGTTGCCGGATTCGCCGAGGACCAGCCAGTGGGGGGCCGGGAGCTGCTGTCCGTACAGCTGGAAGGGGTCGTAGATGTAGCCCTTGCCGCTGTAGACCTCGCGGCCGATGATGACGCCGGAGTCGCCGAGTCCGGGGGCGGCGGTGGGCAGGTAGACGGCTTGCGCCTGCCCGGTGGAGGTGCGGACGGGCAGGCGCGTGGTTTCGACTTTGCCGAAGAGGAAGCTGGTGAAGGCGTCCGTCAGGGCGGACATGGGATCTCGCATGGGCGGCACTTCCCTCCAGCTAGCGTCGGATGCCGGTGGCGAACGGCAAGGTGTTGACGAAGGCGCGGTGGTGCTCGCGGTCGCACCATTCCAGCTTCAGGTAGGACTTGCCGGCGGAGGCGCGGATCGTCCGCTTGTCGCGGGCGAGGGCCTCCGGCGAACGCGAGGACACCGTGATGTACCCGACCAGGTTGACTCCCGCAGCGCCGCTGGCGAGATCTTCACCCCTCTGGTCGAGTCTGCCGTGTGCGGCGATGTCGCGGGGGTCGACGGTGCGGTTCATCTTGGCGGCGCGGCTGGCGTCGGCCTCGTCGTTGGTCTTCTCGGTGAGCATGCGCTCGATGGCCACCTCGGTGGGCTCCAGGTCCATGGTGACGGCGACGGTGCGGATCACGTCGGGGGTGTGGACGAGGAGCGGGGCGAGGAAGTTGACGCCGACCGGGGTCATCGGCCACTCCTTCACCCAGGCCGTGGCGTGGCACCAGGGGGCGCGGGTGGAGGATTCGCGGGTCTTGGCCTGGAGGTAGGTGGGTTCCACCGCGTCGAGTTCGGCGGGCCAGGCGTTGCGCTTGGTCATGGCCTGGATGTGGTCGATGGGGTGGTCCGGGTCGTACATGGAGTGCACGAGCGAGGAGAGGCGGCCCTGGCCCAGCGGCTGGCGGACGCGGATGTCGGCTTCGGCGAGGCGGGCGCAGATGTCGGTGAGCTCGCGGGCCATGACGATGGCGAGGCCCGCGTCGCGGTCGAGCTTGCGGCCCTTGTGGGGGGTGGAGGCGCGGGCGATGGTGACGGCCTCGGCGGCCAGGTCGCGGGTGTAGTGCATGCAGGCGACGAGGTAGGCGCGGTGCTGCTCGGAGGAGGTGGACACCATCGACTGGAGCTGGTCGTAGGAGTCGCGCAGCCAGCCGGGGGCCTGGGTGTCGCCGCGCTGGGCGACGTCCTTGGCGTGTGCGTCCGGGTCGGCGGGCAGGGTGCGGGCGAGCATCTGGAGGCGGGTGACGAAGCCGTCGCCGTTGGCCACGTGCTTGAGGAGGGTGCCGAAGCGGTCGACGAGGGCTTCCTGGTCCTCGCTGTCGCGCAGGCCGACGCCGGGGCCCTCGATCTCGATGGCCGCGGTGACGGTGCGGCGGTCGGCGTGCAGGAGCACGGCGATCTCGTCCGGGCCGAAGGGGGCGGCGAGCCAGTTGATGCGGCCGATGCCGGGGGGCGGGCCGACTTCGACCTCGCGGCCGTCGGCGCCGCGGACGCCTGCTTCCATGGCGCCCGAGCGGTACGTCGTACCGCGCCGCAGGGTGCGCTTGTAGCTGCGGTTGATCTCGAACCAGCGGTAGAAGGTGCGGCCCTTGTAGGGGACGTACACGGCGGCGAGCGCGAGCATGGGGAGGCCGGCGAGGCTGACGATGCGCAGGGTGAGGTCGGGGACGAGCAGTCCGCTCATCATGCCGAGGAACGCTCCCGCGATGATCAGGGCGATCTCGCCGGTCTCGCGGTTCTTGCCGACGATCGCGTTCGGCCGGGCGCGGCCGATGAGATACGTGCGGCGGGGCGCGACCGGGTGCAGCTGGTGGGACTGGGTCGTCAACGCCCGTCACCTCCTGTGTTCCTCGTGCTCGAACTCGTGCGGGGCGGGGGTGCGGCGGAGGGGACGGATCCGCCGCCGGACCCGCCGCCGGAGGCCGGGCGGCTGCTGTGGGCGGCCACGCCTCCGGAGATCGGATTGGCGGGGCGGGGCGTGTTGCCGCCGCCGTCGCCGCCGCCGCGGTGGGCGCCGCGGCTGCTGTGCGTCTTGATGCCCTGCGAGACGAGGGAGGCCGGGGAGCTGATGACGGCTGCTGCCTGGGCGCCGTCGGTGGCCTTGCTGCGGTGGGAGCGGGCGGAGGCGATCTCGTCGCCGAAGCCGGGGACGAAGCGGTAGATCATCGCGGAGGCGAAGATCGCCAGGAGGATGATGGCGAGGCCGGTGACGACGGCGGAGAAGGCGTTGGGGCCTTCTTCGCCCGCGAGGGCGCCGGCGAGGCCGAGGACGATGACGATGACCGGCTTGACGAGGATGACGGCGATCATGATGCCGGCCCAGCGGCGGACGTGGCCCCAGAGGTTCCGGTCGACGAGGCCCGCGTAGACGACGACGCCGAGGAGGGCGCCGACGTAGAGGAGGGCGGCCCGGATGAAGAGTTCCAGGTAGAGGATGCCGGCGGCGAGGACGGTGACGAGGGAGACGACGATCAGCATGATCGGGCCGCCGCCGATGTCGTCGCCCTTCTTGAGGGCTTCGGAGAAGGAGCCGAAGAAGACGTCGGTCTGGCCGCCGGTGGCGGCGGCGATGACTTCGGTGACGCCGTCGGTGGCGGAGACGACGGTGTAGAGGATGAGCGGGGTGAAGGCGGAGGCGAGGACCGTGAGCCAGAGGAAGCCGATGGCTTCGGAGAGGGCCGTGGTCAGGGGGACGCCGCGGACGGCTCGCTTGGCGACGGCGAAGAGCCAGATGACGAGCGTGAGGATGGTGGAGGCGGCGAAGACGACGGCGTACTGCTTGAGGAAGGTGGCGTTGGTGAAGTCGACCTCGGCCGTGCTCTTGACCGCTTCGCTGAGTTTGCCGACGATCCAGGATGCGGCGTCGGCGCAGCCTTTGGCCAGGGAGGCCAGGGGGTTGAGGGCGTCGGCGGGGTTGTTGGAGTTGAGCCCGGGACTGGTGGATCCGCCGGTAGCTGCGCCGTCGCCCTTAAGGCAGTAGTCCTTGGCCGAGCCGATCAGGAGGTCGCAGTCCTTGTTGGCGGCCGGTGTCGAGGGGGATGGGGTCGGCGTCGGGCTGGGTGTGGGAGCGGCGTGGGCGGCGGATGCCAGTCCTACGATGGCCACGTGCGCGGAGGCCAGGACGCCCGCCTGGCGGCGGAGGCTAGCGGGCATAGGTGAACCCTCCGAACTCCTTGGTGGCCTTGCTGATGTCGTCCGCGGACGACACGGCGGCGTCGCCGGGTACCGGAGCGGGGCCGTCCTGCTGGGTTTCGGCGCTGATCTTCCAGTCCTCTCCGGACCAGACCAGTTCGAAGATCCAGGTCTTCCAAGTGGTGCGCACCGGGTCGGTGGACTTGTCACCGGACATGCCGATCAGCCCTGTGGACCAGACGGCGACCTTCGCGGTCGCGGGCGTGTAGCTGTCGACCCGGGTACCGACCGGGATGGTGCGGGTGACGAAGGTGCTGCCTTGCGGCGGGTTGCCGTTGGCGTCAAGGCCGAGTTTGGCGAGGAACTCCGTCGAGTATGCGGTGTCCTGAGGTCCCTTCATACGAGAGGCCACCTCCGGTGCGTAGATCCCGTCGACGAGGGTATGGCGGGTGTTCTTTTTGAACATGCCGTCGGAGCCCAGGGCCACCGCGTAGTTGGCGGCTGCCGACTGGGCGCCCTGTTCGTCGTGGGCGAAGCCCTTGGGGATGCCCGCGGCCTTGCCCGTGACCGGGGTGGTGCCCGTGGCTGCGGTGGCGGCGGCTGTCGGGGGTTTGTCCGAGGGAGGGGTTCCGGGGGTGTCCGGGCCCTGGTTCGCGAACGCGATGGCGGCGATCAGGAGGACCACCACGCCGACGACCGTGACGAGGCCGCGGGAGGCGCGGGGGGTGCGGCGCGTGGGGCCGTACGGGTCGGCGGGGGGGTCCGGGAGGCGGGTACGGGTCTGGCCCGTGCCGCCGACCTCGCCGTGGCTGCCGCCGCCGTACTGATCGTCGTTGCTCATTGCGTGTCCGCCCCCTCCGCGTCGTCCGACGGTAGCGCTGGTTCCCGCTCAGGCGCGGTGTGGTGAGTCCTCATCAGGTACCGCCGCGGCGGCCCGGCTAGACGGCCATTCCGTAGACGATCGTGAAGAGGGTTCCGAGGGAGCCGATGATGAAGACGCCGGTCAGCCCGGCCACGATCAGGCCCTTGCCCTGTTCCGCGCTGAAGGTGTCGCGGAGGGCGGTCGCGCCGATGCGCTGCTTGGCCGCGCCCCAGATGGCGATGCCGAGGCAGAGCAGGATCGCCACGGCCATGACCACCTCGATCATGATCTTCGCCTCGTTGCCGAGGCTGCCGAACGGCCCCCAGTTCGGGGCGATTCCGCCGATGATGGTGGTAATGTCGCCCTTTTCGGCTGCCAGGATCATGTAACTCACCGCCCCTGTATGGGTAGTTCCGGTAGCCCGTGCCCGCTGGCAGGGGTCACTCACTATCTTCGCTGATGAAACTGCCGCCGTCGTCGACTTGACGGCTCTCTTTACCCGATCTCCCGGCTCGTATCCCGCCTTCGGGCCCTGACCTGGGCGGGGGCGGTGTGTATGCGGAAGAACGTATGGTCACTCTGTGTATCACGAGGTGTGACGCCGGGCAATGATTGTCGTCTCGGCGTACGGGGGGTGGAGGTGTGGGCCGCCGTTCGGTGCGGGGAGTTCGTGTGATGTTGGACCGACTTGCCGATATATGTCTGATATTCCGTCAGTCGGTTTATTGGCGTGCGGGGTGGGGGCAGGGGGGTCCGGCGTGTGGCTGACGCCCGGGGGCCGGTGCGCGCCCCGATGCGTGTCGGCCGAGGTCGCCGGACGGGGCGTCCGTGCGGCGCCGTTGCCGGGGTTCCGCCCCGGACCCCGCGCCTCAGACGCCGGCGGGGCTGGATTCAGGGGCTCCGCGGGGTGGGTCAGGTCCAGTGGGAGGGGTGGGTGAGGGCGGAGGGGAGCTGGGTGGTGGGGTCGCCTTGGGCGGCGTTGAGTTGGGCCTGGGTGAGGAAGACGGCGTCGCGGAGGTCCGCGCCGCGGAGGTCGGCGTCGCGGAGGTCCGCGCCGATCAGGTCGGCCGTGCGGAGGTCGGCCCGGCTGAGGTCGGCGGCGATGAGGTAGGCGCCGCGGAGATTCGCGCCGCGCAGGTTCGCACCCGTGAGGCGGGCTCCCATCAGGTCCGCGCCGCGGTGGTTCTTCTTGCGGCCCGGCACCTTCGCCCGTACGAGTTCGCTCGTCTTCAGGAGCAGGGTGTTGATCCGCAGGCGGAGCGCGCCGACGTCCAGGTCCGCGAGGGCCTCCGCGTCGGCGCGGGTCCACTCCTCGGTCTCCGCCAGGACGCGGCGCAGCTCCGCGTGGACCGGGGCGGCGTCCCGGAGGGTCAGGGCTTCGGCCGTGTAGAAGAGCAGCTCGTGGAGCTGCCGCATCACCGGGAAGACCTCGAACATCTGCCGGGCCGTGCCGGTGTGGGTGCGCCAGTCGCGGCCGCCGAAGGTGACCTGGGAGACCTGCTGGCCGGCGCCGAAGCAGTCGAAGACCGTGCAGCCCTGGAAGCCCTTGTCGCGCAGCCGGGTGTGGATGCCGCAGCGGAAGTCCTCCCGGAGGTTCGCGCAGGGGGTTCCGGCGGGCTTGTTCACCGCGAAGTCGCTGGACTTGGCGAAGGGCAGGGCGACGCAGCAGAGGGCGAAGCAGTGGGCGCAGTCGGCTTGCAGGACAGGAAGGGACACGTCCCCATTGTCCCCGGTGGGTGGAGTGCGTGCCGCCGGAGGCCCGCGCCTCCTCCCCGGGGTCGCGCCGGATGCCGGTCAGGGGTGCGGACGGGGTGGTTCCGGGCGGATCCCGGTTCGGTCCGTGCTTGATCCGGGCTCGATTCGGGGTTGATCGAGGAGCGGGCGGGCGGTGAGCATCGCTGCATGACAGAAGTGATCGCAGTTGCTGTTATTACGCTCCTCGCCGTGATCAGTCCCGGCGCCGATTTCGCCATGGTGGTCCGCAACAGCTACCTCTACGGGCGGTCCACGGGCCTGTTCGCCGCCGCCGGGGTCGCGGCCGGGGTCCTGGTCCACGTCTCCTACACGATGCTCGGGGTCGGTCTGCTGATCGCGTCGTCCACCACGCTGTTCACGGTGATCAAGCTGGCGGGTGCGGCGTACCTGGTGTGGATCGGGATCCGGACCTTCCGGGCGCGGGCGGAGGTGACCGTGGACCTGGAGTCCGGGAGGCAGCTGACCCGGCTCGGGGCGATGCGGTCGGGGTTCCTGACCAATGTGCTGAACCCGAAGACGACGCTGTTCGTGGTGTCGACCTTCACGCAGGTCGTGAACCCGGGGACCCCGGTGTGGCAGCAGGCCGGGTACGGGCTGTTCATGTCGGCCGCCCACCTGGGCTGGTTCGGGGCGGTGGCCCTGTTCTTCTCCGTGTCCCGGCTGCGGGAGCGGATGCTGAAGGCGCAGAAGACGCTGAACCGGGCCATCGGCTCGGTGCTGGTGGGGCTGGGGGTGGGGCTGGGGTTCGCCCGCTGAGGCCTCCGGCGGGTCTGGTGGAGCTGGTTACCTGTCGGTAGCGTGCGCGGCATGGGTGCTCCCGAGGGGTTCTACGAGCGGATCGACACCGGGCGGTTCCGGGCCACCGCGTACACGCGCGGGCCCTGGGACGAGGGCGCGCAGCACGCGGGTCCGCCCGCCGCGCTGCTGGGCCGGGCCGTGGAGGAGCGGCCCGGTGGGCGCGCTGACATGCGGATCGCGCGGATCACCTACGAGATCCTGCGGCCGGTGCCGATCGGGGCGCTGGAGATCACCACGAGCGTGCTGCGCGCCGGGCGCGGCACCGAGCTGGTCGAGGCCTCGCTCACGCCGGCCGGTGCGGACGCTCCCGTGATGCTGGCGCGGGCCCTGCGGATCCGGGTGGCCGGGGAGGCGGTGCCGGCCGTGGCGCCGGGGCCGCAGCTGCCGCCGCCGGGGGAGGCCGGGGCGACGCCGTTCTTCCCGGTGCCGTGGGAGACCGGCTACCACACGGCCATGGAGGCCCGTTTCACCGAAGGCGCCTTCACGGAGCTGGGCCCGGGCACCTGCTGGATGCGGATGCGGGTGCCGCTCGTGGCCGGGGAGGAGGTCCGCCCGCTGGACCGGGTGCTGACCGCCGCGGACTCCGGCAACGGCATCAGCTCGGTGCTGGACTTCGGCCGGTTCGTCTTCGTCAACGGCGACCTCACCGTCCACCTGCACCGCCATCCGGTCGGTGAGTGGGCCTGCGTGGAGTCCCGTACGAGCGTGGACGCGGCGGGCATCGGGCTGGTCGACGCCCGGCTCCACGACGAGAAGGGCCCCATCGGGCGGAGCGCGCAGAGTCTCTTCGTCGCTCCCAGATAGCGTCAACCCGCCCTCTGGGGAAGGGGAGATGGGTGTGGCAGGCTCGGCGGGGTGGAGCCGCTGACCGGTAGAGATCCCGCGCGCATCGGTGCGCACGTCCTGCTGGCCCGGCTCGGGGCCATGGGCATGGGGCAGGTGTACCTCGGCCGTTCGCCCGGCGGGCGGCTGGTCGCGGTGAAGGTCGTGCGCGAGGAGGTCACCGCGCACCCCGACGCGCCGGCGCGCTTGCGGCGGGAGGTCCGGACGGTGGCGGCCGTGCGCTCCGCCTGGACCGCGAACCTGGTCGACGCCTCGCTGGAGGGTGCGCCGTACTGGCCGGCCACCGAGTACGTTGCGGGCCCCACCCTCGGCCACGCGGTGCGCGGGCACGGGCCGCTGCCGGCGCGGACCTGCCGGCTGCTGGGGACGGCCCTGGCCGGCGTGCACGCGTACGGGGTGACCCACCGGGACCTCAAGCCGCAGAACGTCGTCCTGGGTGCGCAGGGTCCGCAGCTGATCGACTTCGGCATCGCGCGGGGGGTCGGTTCGACCGAGCTCACCCAGGACGGGCAGGTCCCGGGCACGCCCGGCTACACGGCGCCCGAAGTGCTGATGGGCGGTGAGACGGGCGCGGCGGCCGATGTGTTTGCGCTCAGCGCGACCCTACGCGGCCACGGGGCGGCCGCCCTTCGGCGGTGGCGCGGCGGCGACGGTCGGGTACCGGGCGGTCCACGAACCGGTGGACGTGGCCGGGGTGGAGCCGGAGCTCGCGGCGCTGATCGAGGACTGCGCGGCGAGGCAGCGGAGGCGGGGGACACCTTCCTGCGGACGCGGGAGTACGACGCGCGCCGGCCGTCCGCGGGGCGTCGGGGCACGGGGAGCGCAGGGAGCGCAGAGGGCGCGGGGGCCGGGCCGCCGTGGGTACGGCCGTGCTCCTCGGGCTCGCCCTCGCGGCGTGGCAACTGCTGTCGGCGGGCGGCGAGGACGGTGGCGGTGGCGGGGAGGTGGCGAAGCCGCCGGCCGAGTACATCGGGGGCGGCCGTGCCTGCCGCTACCGCTGGACTCCGTCCGCGGACGCCGGGCTCGCCGCGCAGGGCGCCGGGCAGTGCGAACTGCCGCCCGTGGAGCAGGCTCCGGGTGCGGGGGTGCAGACCACCGTGTCGGCGTCCGGCACGAACGGGGTGCAGAGCGGGTCCGTGACCATCCGGATGCGGAGCATGCCCGGCGGGTCCGGCGGCGGGGAGGAGAAGCCCGATCCCTACTACGCCGCCGTGGCCGTGCAGGGGCCCGGCGAGGTTCCGCCCGGGGCCTTCCTCGCCGGAAACAAGGGCGTCGGCTGCACCAGCAAGCCCGCGGACGTCCACGCCCACGCGGGGACGGGGGAGTACGTGACGCTCACCCACCCCGACGGCTTCGCTCCGTGCGGGGGCGGCAGAACCTGGCCCGCCGTGCCCCTCGCCGAGGATCCGGGGGACTGGACGGTGGTCTTCTACCACGTTGAAGATGATCCTACGAAGTACGCGAGCATTGCCTGCGCGGGCTTCCGCATGACCGTAGCAAGTGGGCTAGTAGGACAGGCGACACGGGCGAATCGCGGCGGAAAGCGACGGGGATGGGGGAGGGTTGACGGGTGCGCAGAATCTGGAAGGTCGGCGGGATCGGGTTCGGGGTGTTCCTGAGCTTCCTGCTGCTCCTCGTCGTGGGGACGTACTCGGCCGCGGCGGGACTCGTGGGCGGAGCGGCGGCGGGCGGCCCCGCCGTGGGCCTCGTGAAGGGGGCCGTACCCGCGAAGTACCAGGCTCTGGTGGAGAAGTGGGGCAACCTGTGCCCGGCCATCAACCCGGCGCTGCTCGCGGCGCAGCTGTACTCGGAGAGCGGCTGGAACCCGAGTGCGGTCAGCCCGGCGGACGCGCGCGGCATCGCGCAGTTCATCCCGGGCACGTGGGCGGGCCACGGCATCGACGGGGACGGTGACGGGGACCGGGACATCTGGGACCCCAACGACGCCATCCCGTCGGCGGCCTCGTACGACTGCGAACTGTCCAAGGACGTGGCGAGCGTGCCCGGGGACGCGACGGCGAACATGCTAGCGGCCTACAACGCGGGTGCCTACGCGGTCATCAAGTACGGCGGGGTGCCCCCGTACAAGGAGACCCAGGGCTACGTGAAGACCATCACGACGCTGGCCAAGAGCTTCGCGCGGCCGGCCGGCCGGGTCGCGCCCTCCCAGCAGGCCGCCGGGGCGATCTACTTCGCGCAGAAGCAGCTCGGGACGCCGTACCTGTGGGGCGGCAACGGGACGCCGGAGCAGAACGGGCGGTTCGACTGCTCGGGGCTGACCAAGGCGGCGTACGAGACGGTGGGCATCGAACTGCCGCGGGTGGCCAACGACCAGTACAACGCCGGTCCGCACCCTTCGCGCGACGAACTGCTCCCCGGTGACCTGGTGTTCTTCTCCGACGATCTGACGAATTCACGGGAGATCCGGCACGTCGGCCTGTACGTGGGTGGTGGCTACATGATCAACGCCCCGTTCACCGGCGCCGTGATCCGTTTCGACAAGATCGACACCCCGGACTACTTCGGTGCGACGCGGGTGACGAAGGACGGCGCGGCGGCTCTACCGGAGCGGGCCGCGGCGGGCCCGTCCGCCAGTAACTCTCCGTAAATCAAAGGCCCTGAGCTGCGACGATGAGTCACTCTTCGATAACGTTGAAGTGATCATTCGGTGGAGAGTGGAACGTAGCTGTCAGAACCGGCGTTCCATGGACGCAGGGCTTGATCAAGTGGGGGCGAAGGGGCGCACGCAGTGGTGCGCCCGCAGGGGAACCACGGCAAGAGCAAGGGGCCGCAACCATGGCTGGACTCACGACTGGTGGGCCGAACGTGGATGTCAGCCTGCTGTACGAGATCAACGGGATCGCCCGGCACGCCCCCGACTGGTTCGACCGGGCCGTCACCCTGGCCGGCGCCCACGGGATCCTGCTCACGCTGGTGCTCCTGGTCCTCTGGTGCTGGCGCGGTGCGCGCCGGCAGGACGACGCCACGGCCGTCGAGACCTTCACCGCCCTCGTGTGGGCCCCGCTCGCCGCCGGACTGGCCCTGCTCGTGAACATGCCGCTGCGTGAATTCGTCGCGCGGCCGAGGCCGTTCCGGCAGCACCCCTCCGTCCAGGTCCTCGATCCCTACCTGGAGACCGGGCCGGGCCTGGCGGCGACGGACTTCTCCTTCGTCAGCGGCCACGCCACCCTCGCGATGGCCCTGGGCGTCGGCCTGTTCGTGGCGAACCGCAGGGCCGGGTTCATCGGCATCGGGCTCGCCCTCCTGGAGGGCTTCTGCCGCGTGTACGTGGGCGTGCAGTACCCGACGGACGTGATCGGCGGCTTCGCACTGGGGACCGCCGTCGTCCTGCTGCTCGCCCCGCTCGCGATGGCGCTGCTGACCCCGCCGGTACGGGCGCTGGCCCGCTCCCCGCGCACCGCCCTCCTCGTCCGTACCGGGAAGGGGGGCCTGCCCCGGCCCGTCGACCTGCCGCAGGCCCCGTCCCCGCAGGCCGACCAGCGCACCCACGAGAGCGGCCTGGCGGCCTGAGGTTCAGGCGGTCCCGTACGCGTCCCACACGGCGAGCAGTACGGCGACCAGCAGGCAGAACCCGGCGGCCCCGAAGCACAGCCGCACCGCGGGCGGGCGCGGCCGTGGCGTCACCGGTCGCCGCCCCCGCTGCCCGGGTCGCCGCCGTTCGTGTTCCGGCCGGCCGCCTCCTCGGTGGTCCGGGCGTTCGCGCGGCGGTAGCGGGAGCGCAGCCACAGTCCGGTGGCCAGGGCCGCCGCGGTGGTCAGCCCGATGGCCAGGGCGACGTCGCCGGGACCGTCCGCCGAGCCCGCGGGACGCGCCCAGGCCGGAGCGGCCGGGGTCAGCGCGAGGAGCAGGGCCCAGAGGAGGGCCGCGGAGCGGGCTGCGGGTCCTGGCATGAGTCAAGGGCATCCGCTCGGGTGCAGGTCGGCCAGCCGGGCCGTCCGAACGGGCGACGCGCCGTACGGACCGGGCCGGGGCTACTCCTGCGCGGTGTGCCGGGTGGCGTCCTTGCGGGCCAGGTCGCGGGAGCGGCGGGCCGGCCCGGACCAGCCGCAGGTGCAGACCGCGAGGCAGAAGGCCCCGCGTTCGGCGGTGGAGGTGCTGTGCGGGCCGCCGGACGGCTGCGGCGGTCTCCCGGCCCCGGGCTGGAGCGGCAGGCCCGGGAGCGGCGCGCAGGCAAGCGGAAGGAGCGGGGTCGCTTCGGTGTGCGGTTCCACCCACCCAAGGTACCCGGGGCGTGCGCGGGCCGGGGAGGGCAGTGGCCCGTGACGGGAAACCTCAGGCCTCGTTAAGCGGAGCGGGTGGGGGCCTCGGGCAAGCAGCGGTCATGCGTTGGGGGTTGGCAGGCGATGGTGGTGCACCAGCACAGGCGGCGGCGCGGGCGCGCGGGCGAGGCGGTGCTCGTCCTCGGCGTCGGCCTCGCGGTCGCGGCGACCGGCGGGTGCGGGGGCGACGGCGGCGGCCGCGCCGAGGACCGGCCCCCGGCGGACGCGGCGGCGGTGGTGCGGGGTGCCGCCGACGCGCTGGCGAAGACCGGCAGCGCCCAGGCCCGTACGGCGATGGAGATGGCCACGGGCGGCACCCGGGTCACGATCCACGGCGAGGGCGGCGTCGACTTCACGAAGCGGATGGGGCAGCTCCTGGTGATGCTCCCGGCCGATGTGACGGGCAAGCCGGGGCACCGGCCGATCACCGAGCTGCTCGCACCCGGCGCCCTCTACATGAAGAACCGGGGCGCGGGCGTCCCCGACGACAAGTGGGTGCGGGTCGACACGACGGCCCTCCCCGACGGGAACCTGGTCACGGGCGGGGCCACCGACCCGCTGGCCGCGGCCGAGCTGCTGCGGGGCGCGCAGGAGGTGACGTACGTCGGGGAGACCGAGGTGGCGGGCACCAAGGTGCGGCACTACCGGGGGACCACGGACATCGGGCGGGCCGCTCGCAGCGCCTCGCCGGAGGTGAAGGGGGCGCTGGAGGCGGCGGCGAAAGGGTTCAGCACGGACACCGTGCCCTTCGACGTCTACCTGGACGAGGAGGGACGGATGCGGAAGGTCCGGCACCGCTTCAGCTATGTCAACAAGGGCGTGATCGATGTCTCCTCGACCACGCTGCTGTACGGATTCGGGACGCCGGTGAACGTCGTCCTGCCCGCGAGCGGGGACATCTATGCCGGGAAGATCGCGGAATAGCCGGGCGGGCGGCTTCCGGGCGGCGCGTTCGGGCCATGCCGGGTTTCCGGAAATGGTCCATCCGTGTCATGCGCGCCGCACCGGGTCCTCCCTACGCTGAGAAGCCGAGCGCCTTCGGGCGATGGCGGCAGATTGAGGTGACACGCGTGACTCCCGCAGGCGGCATGACGGTGCAGGACCACGTGGCCCTCGCCGAGATCGAGCTGTGCGGCGAACTGATCATCGCGGCCTCCGCGGCCGACGAGGAGCGGCTCAGCCTGGACCGGATCGACGAGGTCCTGCTGGGCCCGTAGACGGGTCCGCGGGGTGGGAGGCGCGGGGGGTCAGGTGCGCAGGAGGCGGGCGATGGCCTTGGTGGCTTCCTCGACCTTGGCGTCGATCTCGGCGCCGCCCTTGACGGCCGCGTCGGCGACGCAGTGGCGCAGGTGCTCCTCCAGGAGCTGGAGCGCGAAGGACTGCAGCGCCTTCGTGCTGGCCGAGACCTGGGTGAGTATGTCGATGCAGTACACGTCCTCGTCGACGAGCCGCTGGAGGCCGCGGATCTGGCCCTCGATGCGGCGCAGCCGCTTCAGGTGCTCGTCCTTCTGGTGGTGGTACCCGTGTACTGCCGGGGCCGTGCCGGTCTCGGCTCCGGAGCCCTCCGCCTCGATGGCCGTCATGCGTCCTCCCGTGGTCTGGTCCGGAACGAGGGGACTGGATACCCCTCGTGGGTATAGGGTACTGGGCCCTGGTGGCACGGACAGGGGTCCGTCGTCCTCACTCTGCCTGATGGAGGACACTGGGGAACTGCCGGTTAGCCGTGGCAGGGGGATGCGCCTAGCATCAGCCTGACCGAATCCAATGCACCCCGAGGACCTCACGTGCGATTTCGTCTGACCCCCAGGGAGACGAGCTTCTACGACATGTTCGCCGCATCCGCGGACAACATCGTCACGGGCTCCAAGCTCCTCATGGAACTGCTCGGAGCGGAATCCTCCGCCCGGGCCGAGATCGCGGAGCGGATGCGGGCAGCGGAGCACGCGGGGGACGACGCCACCCACGCGATCTTCCACCAGCTGAACTCCTCCTTCATCACGCCGTTCGACCGCGAGGACATCTACAACCTGGCCTCGTCGCTCGACGACATCATGGACTTCATGGAGGAGGCCGTCGACCTGGTCGTCCTCTACAACGTGGAGGAGCTGCCCAAGGGCGTCGAGCAGCAGATCGAGGTGCTGGCGCGCGCCGCCGAGCTGACGGCGGAGGCCATGCCGCACCTGCGGACGATGGACAACCTGACCGAGTACTGGATCGAGGTCAACCGCCTCGAGAACCAGGCGGACCAGATCCACCGCAAGTTGCTCGCCCAGCTCTTCAACGGCAAGTACGACGCCATGGAGGTGCTGAAGCTCAAGCAGATCGTCGACGTGCTCGAAGAGGCGGCCGACGCGTTCGAGCACGTCGCGAACACGGTGGAGACCATCGCGGTCAAGGAGTCCTGAACCTCGTGGACACCTTCGCTCTGATCGTGACCATCGGTGTCGCGCTCGGTTTCACGTACACCAACGGTTTCCACGACTCGGCGAACGCGATCGCGACCTCGGTCTCGACCCGCGCGCTGACCCCGCGCGCCGCGCTCGCCATGGCCGCGGTGATGAACCTCGCCGGTGCCTTCCTGGGCAGCGGGGTCGCCAAGACCGTCAGCAAGGGCCTGATCGAGACGCCCCACGGCAACCGGGGCATGTGGATCCTCTTCTCTGCGCTCGTGGGCGCGATCGTCTGGAACCTGATCACCTGGTACTTCGGTCTGCCCTCGTCCTCCTCGCACGCGCTGTTCGGCGGCATGGTGGGAGCGGCGCTGGCCGGCGGCATCGGCGTCCTGTGGGACGGCGTGCTGGACAAGATCGTCATCCCGATGTTCATCTCGCCCGTGGTCGGCCTGGTGGCCGGTTATCTGGTGATGGTGGTCATCCTGTGGATGTTCCGCCGGGCCAACCCGCACAAGGCCAAGCGCGGTTTCCGTATCGCGCAGACGGTGTCCGCGGCGGGCATGGCCCTCGGCCATGGTCTGCAGGACGCGCAGAAGACGATGGGCATCGTCGTGCTGGCGCTGGTCATCTCCGACGTGCAGACGGCCGACGACGCCATCCCGCTGTGGGTGAAGGTCGCCTGCGCCGTGATGCTGTCGCTGGGTACGTACGCGGGCGGCTGGCGCATCATGCGCACCCTCGGCCGCAAGATCATCGAGCTGGACCCGCCGCAGGGCTTCGCGGCCGAGACCACCGGTGCGTCGATCATGTTCGGCTCGGCGTTCCTCTTCCACGCGCCGATCTCCACCACCCATGTGATCACCTCGGCGATCATGGGCGTGGGGGCGACCAAGCGGGTGAACGCCGTCCGCTGGGGCGTCGCCAAGAACATCATCCTGGGCTGGTTCATCACGATGCCCGCCGCGGCCCTGGTGGCCGCCGTCAGCTTCTGGATCGTGAACCTGGCCTTCGTCTAGGCCAGGAAGGAAAGCGGGCCGGCTCCCCCCACCCAGGGGGAGCCGGCCCTTTTCCTTTCGTCCTGCGGTGGCACCGCCATGCAGCACCGCAGGACGTGCGTCACATCCCGGGCTCAGCCGAAGCGGCCGGAGATGTAGTCCTCGGTCGCCTGCACGGACGGGTTCGAGAAGATCCGGTCCGTGTCGTCGATCTCGATGAGCTTGCCGGGCTGGCCGACCGCCGAGAGGTTGAAGAAGGCGGTGCGGTCGGAGACGCGGGCGGCCTGCTGCATGTTGTGCGTCACGATGACGATCGTGAAGCGCTCCTTCAGCTCGCCGATCAGGTCCTCGATCGCGAGGGTGGAGATCGGGTCGAGGGCCGAGCAGGGCTCGTCCATCAGCAGGACCTGGGGCTCGACCGCGATGGCGCGGGCGATGCACAGACGCTGCTGCTGGCCGCCGGAGAGGCCGGAGCCGGGCTTGTTCAGGCGGTCCTTGACCTCGTTCCAGAGGTTGGCGCCCTGGAGGGACTTCTCGACGACGTCGCTCAGCTCGGACTTCTTGAAGCTGCCGTTCAGCCGCAGGCCCGCCGCCACGTTGTCGAAGATCGACATGGTGGGGAAGGGGTTCGGGCGCTGGAAGACCATGCCGACGGTGCGGCGGACCGCGACCGGGTCCACACCGGGGCCGTACAGGTTCTCGTCGTCCAGGAGCACCTTGCCCTCGACGCGGCCGCCGGGTGTGACCTCGTGCATGCGGTTGAGGGTGCGCAGGAAGGTGGACTTGCCGCAGCCCGAGGGGCCGATGAAGGCGGTCACGGAACGGGGCTCTACGGTCATCGAGATGTCGTCGATGGCCTTGTGGCTGCCGTAGAAGGCGGACAGTCCGCTGACGTCGATTCGCTTCGCCATGGGGGTCACTTCGCTTTCTTCGGTCGCGTCAGCGACCGGTCTTCGGTGCCTTCCAGCGGGCGATGCCGCGGGCCACCAGATTCAGGATCATGACGAAGGCGATCAGGACGAGCGCTGCGGCCCATGCCCGGTCGTAGGAGGCTTCACTGCCGACCTTGTACTGCTCCCAGATGTAGAGGGGGAGCGAGGACTGGGCGCCTTCGAAGGGGTTGTTGTTGATCAGCTGGGCGCCGAAGACCAGCAGCATGATCGGAGCGGTCTCGCCGGCGATGCGTGCCACAGCCAGCATGACACCGGTCGAGATGCCGCCGATGGCGGTGGGGAGCACGACCTTGAGGATCATGCGCCACTTCGGCACGCCGAGGGCCAGGGCGGCCTCGCGCAGCTCGTTCGGGACGAGCTTGAGCATCTCCTCGGTGGAGCGGACCACGACGGGCATCATCAGGATCGACAGGGCCATGGCGCCGGCGAAGCCGGAGGGGCCGAAGCCGAGCATCAGGTTCCACGTCGTCAGGATGAACAGGCCCGCGACGATGGAGGGGATGCCCGTCATGACGTCGACGAAGAAGGTCACGGCCTTGGCGAGCGAGCCCTTGCCGTACTCGACCAGGTAGACGGCGGTCAGCAGACCGATCGGCGCGGCGATCAGGGTGGCGAGGCCCACCTGCTCCAGGGTGCCGATCAGCGCGTGGTAGACGCCGCCGCCCTCCTCGAAGCTGGTCACGCCGTTCATGGAGTGGCTGAGGAAGTTCCCGTCGAGGACCTTGATGCCGCGGCTGATCGTGGTCCACATCAGGGAGAGCAGCGGGACGACCGCGAGGATGAAGCAGACCCATACGACGGAGGTCGCGACGCGGTCCTTGGCCTGGCGGCGGTTCTCGACGAGCGCGCTGGCGGTGTAGGTGACGGCGACGAACAGCAGCGCCGCGAGGAGCCCCCACTGGATCTTGCTGTGGAGGTCGAAGGCGAGGCCGATGCCGCTGCCGAGGCCGGCCGAGAGGACGGCGATGCCGGCCGGGGCCCAGCGGGGCAGGCCGCCCCGGGTGAGGCCGGCGGGTGCGGCGGACCTGCGGGTCGTGGGCCGCGGGTCCTGGAGTGTGTGGCTCATCAGGCGTTCGCCCCCGAGAAGTCCTTGCGGCGAGCGATGATCAGTCGAGCGGCACCGTTGACCAGCAGGGTGAGCAGGAAGAGGACCAGACCGGAGGCGATCAGCGCGTCCCGGCCGAACTCGTTGGCCTCGTCGAACTTGGCGGCGATGTTCTGCGCGAAGGTTCCGCCACCCGGGTCGAGGATGTGCAGCGAGATCAGGAAGCTCGGGGAGAGGACGGTCGCGACGGCCATGGTCTCGCCGAGCGCGCGGCCGAGGCCGAGCATCGAGGCGGAGATGACTCCGGAGCGGCCGAAGGGCAGCACCGACATCCGGATGACTTCCCAGCGGGTCGCGCCGAGGGCCAGGGCGGCCTCCTCGTTCATGCGCGGGACCTGGAGGAAGACCTCGCGGCTGACGCTGGTCACGATCGGCAGGATCATGATCGCGAGCAGGATGCCGACGGTGAAGATCGAGCGGGCGACGCCGACCTGGGACTTGTCGAAGACGTAGGTCCAGCCCAGGTACTGGTCGAGCCAGAGGTTCAGCCCCGCCAGCTGCGGTACGAGGAAGAGGGCGCCCCAGATGCCGTAGATGATCGACGGTACGGCGGCCAGCAGGTCGACCACGTAGGCGAGCGGCGAGGCCATCTTGCGCGGCGCGTAGTGCGAGATGAACAGGGCGATGCCGACGGCGATCGGGACCGCGATGACCATCGCGATGATCGAGCTGACGACGGTGCCGAAGAGGAGGACGGCGATGCCGAAGACGGGCGGGTCGGCCGACGCGTTCCAGTCGAAGGTGGTGAGGAAGTTCCCCTCGTTCTCCGACAGGGCGATCGAGGCGCGGTAGGTGAGGAAGACGGCGATCGACGCCATGATCACCAGGAGCAGGATGCCGGAGCCCTTGGAGAGCCCGGCGAAGATCTTGTCACCGGCTCGGCCGGTGGACCTCGCGCTCTTGGCGACAGGCGGAGCCTGGTCCAACTGGGTGGGTGTGGTGGAAGCCATGGTCTTTCCGGTCTGGGTGGGGGCGAGGCCCCCGGGCGGCGGTGCACCGGATTCCCCGGGTGGAGGGGGAAGGGTCCCGGGCCGGTCCGCCCCCGGACGGGGGAGCGGACCGGGCCTCGGGCTCGGGACTAGGCCAGCGAGGCGATGATCTCGCGGACCTTGGCGTTGATCTCGGCCGGGATCGGCGCGTAGCCGTTGTCCAGGAGGACCTTCTGGCCCGCGTCGGACGCGGTGTAGTTCAGGAAGGACTTCACGGTCGGCAGGGTCTCGGCCTTGTTGCCCTTGTCGCAGACGACCTCGTAGGTCACCAGGACGATCGGGTAGGCGCCCTCGGCCTTGGTGGCGTAGTCGAGCTTCAGTGCCAGGTCGTTGCCGGTGCCGGAGATCTTGGCGGCGGCGATCGCCTTGGAGGCGTTCTCGCCGGTGGCCTTGACGGGGGCGGCGGCACCCGTGTTCAGGTCGACCGTCTTGATGTTCTGCGCGCTGGCGTAGGAGAGCTCGAAGTAGCCGATGGAGCCGTCGACCTGCTTGACCTGGGTGGCGACACCCGCGGAGCCGGAGGCGCCGAGGCCGCCCGGGGCGGGCCACTTCTTCGCGGCCTCGTGCGGCCAGGCGTCACCGGCGGCGGCCTTGAGGTACTTGCCCAGGTTCTCGGTGGTGCCCGAGTCCTCGGAGCGGTGGAAGTGCTGGATCGCGGTGCCGGGAAGCGTGACGCCGGGGTTCAGCTTCTTGATCGCCTCGTCGTCCCACTTCTTGATCTTGTCGTTGAAGATGTTGGCGATCGTGGGGGCGTCCAGGGTCAGCTTGTCCACGCCGGCGACGTTGAAGCCGAGGGCGATCGGGCCGCCGACCATGGGCAGGTCGATGCCCTGGCCACCGGTGCAGATCTTCTTCGACTCCTCGACCTGCTCCGGCTTCAGCGCCGAGTCGGAGCCGGCGAAACCGACGGTGCCCTGGTTGAAGGCGACGATGCCCTCACCGGAGGAGGAGGACTTGTAGTTCACCTCGACGCCGGGGCAGGCGGCCATGTAGTTCTTCACCCACAGGTCGACCGCGTTCTTCTGCGCGGACGAGCCCGAGGCCAGGAGCTTGCCCTTGGCGTCGTCGCACTTGACGTCACCCGTGCCGGCCGCCGGCTTGCTGGCCGCGGAGCCGTTGTCCTTGGTGTTGTCGTCCGAGCCGCACGCCGTGAGGACCAGGGCGCCGGACACGACGAGCGCCCCGAGGGCGGAGGCACGAAGCATGTTCTTGCGCTGAAGCTTCACTTTCGGGTGTTCCTTCCAGAAGCCGCCGGCCGCTTTCTGTGTCGGGGCGGCGTGCGAAGAGGACTACGTGGGTCGCGCGGCCGGGCCGCCCGGTCCGCGGGCGGTTCACACCGTGCACGTCTGAAATTAGGCAGAACAGGTGAAGCCGCCGACCGGGCCGAGTGAACGGACGGTGAACCGTGGCGGACGACCCGGTGCGCCTCCGCCGGATGGCGTTCCGCAGCAATGATCCGTTATCCGGCCGTTATCCCGGCGTGGCGGCAGGCTGCGGAAGCCAGAGTTCCTGGAAGGCGCCGCGGGCCGCTTCGACCTCGTGGCGCTGGTCCGCGTGCAGCACGCCGAGCGCATACGCCGTGGCAGGGGCGATGCGCGGGGTGCGGGCGGCCGTCGCCGAGGCCGCGGCGGCCTCGGCCGCGTCGCGGTGGCGGTCCAGGGCCTCGCCTGCGGCCGCCAGCCGGGTCACGTCCTCGCCCAGGGCCTCCCGGGCGTACCGGTGGACCCGCAGGAGGCGGCGCACCTCGTGCCAGAGGCCGTCGTCGTCGCAGTTGTACGGGTGGGCGCCGTCCACCGGGGGCAGTACCGCGACCGCCGCGGACAGTCGGCTTTCGGCCACTTCCGCGAGCGGTACGAGGACCTCCGCGACCCGGCCCTGCGCCGCGACCGCGTCCAGCGGCACCTCGGAGGCCAGGACCGCCACCGCGTCCGCCACCGCGTGGAACCGGGCCGAGCCGAGGGCCTGCAGCGTGGCGGAGTGGGCGCGGGTGCGGGCCAGGGTCAGCTGACGCTCCAGCAGCGCGCCGGCCCGTGCCGAGCCGACCGTGAGGGCGCCCGCGGAGGAGCGCGGCCCGGGGACGTCCGGGGATCCCGACAGCCGGTGCAGCGCCTCCATCAGCCGGGCCAGCCGGGCCGCGTACGCGTGCTCGTCCGCCAGGGTCGAGGACAGCCACACCAGCTCGGTGCGCAGCCCGTCGGCCCAGGCGGACTCGGTCACCCCCCGGAAGGTGGCCAGGGATCCGCTGATCCGGCGCGCGGCCCCCCGCAGGCTGCGCGCCGCAGCGGCTTCGGCGACGCCGTCCGGCCCGCCCTGCACGCCCTCGCCGTGGAGGCGCAGGGCGCGCAGGAAAGCGGTGGCCTGTCCGCGCAGGTAGGCGCCGAGCACGTCGCCCGCGCCGGCGGTCGGGTCATGGTTTGGCTGAGCCACGCCGGCGCCTCCGGGCGTCTATGAGCGTCTCCTGTACGTGCCGCAGCGGCTGGCCCTCCGCATCCGTGCTGTGCCGGGTCCATTCGCCGTCCGGGCCCAGGTGCCAGGAGGACGTGGCGTCGGACATGCCCGTCTCCAGCATCCGGTCCAGTGCCGCGCGGTGGGCCGGGTCGGCGACCCTGACCAGTGCCTCGATGCGGCGGTCGAGGTTGCGGTGCATCATGTCGGCGCTGCCGATCCACACCTCGGGCTCGCCGCCGTTGCCGAAGGCGAAGACGCGGGAGTGCTCCAGGAACCGGCCGAGGACCGAGCGGACCCGGATGTTCTCCGAGAGGCCGGGTACCCCGGGCCGTACCGCGCAGATGCCGCGGACCCAGATGTCGACGGGCACACCGGCCTGGGCGGCCCGGTAGAGCGAGTCGATCAGGGCCTCGTCGACGATCGAGTTCATCTTCAGGCGCACGTACGCGGGGCGGCCGGCCCGGTGGTGGGCGGCCTCCTTGTCGATCCGCGCGATCAGCCCGTCGCGCAGCGAGCGGGGCGCCACCATCAGCCGGCGGTAGGTCTCGCGGCGGGAGTAGCCGGAGAGCCGGTTGAAGAGGTCGGAGAGGTCCGCGCCGACCTGCGGGTCGGCGGTGAGCAGGCCGAGGTCCTCGTAGAGCCGGGCGGTCTTGGGGTGGTAGTTGCCGGTGCCGACGTGTGAGTAGCGGCGCAGCTGGTCGCCCTCCTGGCGGACGACGAGGGACAGCTTGCAGTGTGTCTTGAGGCCGACGAGGCCGTACACGACGTGGCAGCCGGACTCCTCCAGCTTGCGCGCCCACTTGATGTTGGCCTGCTCGTCGAAGCGGGCCTTGATCTCGACGAGCACGAGGACCTGCTTGCCGGACTCGGCCGCGTCGATGAGGGCGTCCACGATCGGGGAGTCGCCGGAGGTGCGGTAGAGGGTCTGCTTGATGGCGAGGACGTCCGGGTCGGCGGCCGCCTGCTCCAGGAAGGCCTGCACCGAGGTGGAGAAGGAGTCGTACGGGTGGTGCAGCAGGACGTCCCGTTCGCGCAGGGCGGCGAAGATGTCGGGTGCGGACGCGGACTCGACCTCGGCGAGGTCGCGGTGGGTGCCCGCGATGAACTTCGGGTACTTCAGCTCCGGCCGGTCCAGCGAGGCGATCCCGAAGAGCGCGGTCAGGTCCAGCAGGCCGGGCAGCGGGTACACCTCGGAGGCGTTGACCTTCAGCTCCTGCACGAGGAGGTCCAGTACGCCGGGGTCGATGGACTCCTCGACCTCCAGGCGCACCGGCGGCCCGAAGCGGCGCCGCATGAGTTCCTTCTCCAGGGCCTGGAGCAGGTTCTCCGCGTCGTCCTCCTCGACCTCCAGGTCCTCGTTGCGGGTCACGCGGAACATGTGGTGCGCGAGCACCTCCATGCCGGGGAACAGCTCCTCGAGGTGCGCGGCGATGACGTCCTCCAGCGGGACGTAGCGCTGCGGGGAGGCCTCCAGGAAGCGGGAGAGGAGCGGCGGGACCTTGACCCGGGCGAAGTGGCGGTGGCCGCTGACCGGGTTGCGTACGACGACGGCCAGGTTCAGGGAGAGGCCGGAGATGTACGGGAAGGGGTGCGCGGGGTCCACGGCCAGCGGGGTGAGGACCGGGAAGATCTGGTTCCGGAACAGTGTGAAGAGCCGGGCCTGCTCCTTCTCGGTGAGGTCGGGCCAGCGGATCAGGTGGATGCCCTCCTCGGCGAGCGCCGGGGAGATGTCCTGCTGGAAGCAGGCGGCGTGGCGGGCCATGAGCTCGCGCGAGCGCGTCCAGATCAGGTCCAGCACCTCACGGGGCTGGAGGCCTGAGGCCGATCGGGTGGCGACGCCCGTCGCGATGCGGCGCTTGAGGCCGGCGACGCGGACCATGAAGAACTCGTCGAGGTTGCTGGCGAAGATCGCCAGGAAGTTCGCGCGTTCCAGGAGCGGGGTCGTCGGGTCCTCGGCCAGCTCCAGCACCCGCTCGTTGAAGGCCAGCCAGCTGCGCTCACGGTCGAGGAAGCGCCCCGGGGGCAGCTCGTCGCCGTCCCTGGCGTCGTAGGCGTCCAGGTCGGCGTCGAGATCGGGTTCGAGGTCGACGTGGGGGCGGTGCGCGGAGATGGAGCCTAGGCGGGCGTGCGCTCCGGTGACCGCGAGACCGGCCGGGCCGCCGGTGGCGGGGGTGTGAGACGTGTGCTGGGCGGGGACCTCGGTGGGGCCTGCGCTGGGCTGGTGGCTCATGACTCCATTGTTCCGCGCGCGCGGCAGGACGGGCGCGTCGGAACGGTCGGCCGTCAGGCGGAGTCGGGGCTGCATGGGGGGAGCGTCGCAAGCGCGTCTTAATGCCTGGTGAATGGCGTATGGCTTCCCGGGTCAGGCTGGCGCAAGGGTGTGCGGGGGCGTACGAGGGTGCGCGGGGGTGCGCGGGGTGTTGCTGGACCGGGCCGTGCGCGGTGCCGGGGCGGGGCTGGTGCGGTGCCGTCAGCGGGGCGGCGAGGCTGGTGCAGGGCGCGCGGCGTCGGCGCCGGGGCCGCCGGTGCAGGGCTGCGCGGCGCCGGTCCGGAGGCGGTGCGCCCGGTGCGGTACCGGTGCGCAGGCGGTGCGGTGCCGGTGCCGAGGCGCGCGGTCGGTGCGGTGCGTCGTCGGCGGTACGGGCGCGTCCCGCACCGGCGGTGCGTCGCCGGGGCGGTCCGGGGTGTCCCGGACCGCGCCCCGCGGCGCACGGCTGCGTCAGCTCTCGGTGCGGTACATGAGGTCGACCTCGTGCGTGGTGAAGCCGAGGCGCTCGTAGACGGCGAGGGCCGCCGGGTTGTCGGCGTCCACGTAGAGCATGGCGGTGGGCAGGCCCTGGGCCGCCAGGTGGCGCAGGCCGATCGCGGTGAGGGCCTTGCCGAGGCCGCCGCCCTGGGCGCCGGGGCGGACGCCGACCACGTAGACCTCGCCGAGCTGCTGCTCCGCGTGGACCTTGGTCCAGTGGAAGCCGACGATCTCGCCCTCCCGCTCGGCGAGGAAGAAGCCCTTGGCGTCGAACCACGGCTGCGCGATCCGGTCGTTCAGGTCCCGCTGCGTCAGCGCCCCCTGCTCCGGGTGGTGCGCGAAGGCGGCTGCGTTCGCCGCGAGCCAGGCCGTGTCGTCGGAGCCGGGCACGAAGGTCCGTACGGTCACCCCGGGCGGCAGCACCGGATCGGGCAGCGGGTCGCCGGCGGAGAGCGGGCGGCGCAGCTGGCGCAGCTCGCGGAAGAGGGTCAGGCCGAGGACCTGCGCGAGGTGGCGGGCGGCCGACTTGCCGCCGTGCGCCCACACCCGGATCCGCTTGCCGGAGGCGGCCAGCAGGGCCGTGCCCAGCGCCCGCCCGTGGCCGCGGCCGCGCAGCGCGGGATGGACGACGAGCTCGGCGGCGGGGGCCTCCACCGGGTCGGTGTCCTCCAGTTGCCCGTATCCGACGAGCCGGCCGGCGACGGTGAGCAGGAAGTGCCGGATCCCCTCGCGCGGGCCGCCGCGCAGCTGGAGGCGCCCCTGCTCGGACACGGCGGTGGTGCCGTCGGTACGCGCCGCGTCCTCGATCAGCGCGAGCACGGCATCGGCCTGCTCCTCCGTCAGTTCCTCGAGGGTCTCAATCTGCCGTCCCGGCTCCAGGGCCGCTGCTGCGTCAGTCATGGCACGAGCCTACGACCGCGGCGGGCGCGTGGCGGAGCGCGGGCCCGGCGTCGGTCCGTCTTCTGTGCGTAACCACCTCGATACCCGATACCCCCTGTCGTGCTACGCGCGTTGACCATAGGCTTCGGCGGACCTCCCAAGCTGTATCGCTGTCCACAAAGGGGATTAAATGTCAGCGACGCCACAACGGCACCGCCGCGCCCGCCGGTTGACCCTCACCGCCATCGCCGTCACGGCCGGAGCGGGGGCGATGGTCGCCGCCGCGCTTCCGGCCGGGGCCGTCGGCGCTGGTGCCGGCAAGAGCCGCACCGTCGATGTGCAGATGCTGTCGATCAACGACTTCCACGGCACGCTGGAGCCCCCGCAGGGCTCCTCGGGCAACGTGAGCGAACGTCAGGCAGACGGCACCACCAAGGCCATACCGGCGGGCGGGGCCGAGTACCTCGCGACCAGCCTGCGCGAGGCCCGCAAGGGCCACGAGTACTCCGTCACCGCCGCGGCCGGTGACATGATCGGCGGCAGCCCGATGCTGTCCGGGCTCTTCCACGACGAGCCGACCATCGAGGCGTTGAACAAGCTGGACCTGGACGTCTCCAGCGTCGGCAACCACGAGTTCGACGAGGGCCGCGCCGAGCTGCGCCGCATGGCGTACGGCGGCTGCCACCCGGTCGAGGGCTGCTTCGAGCCCGGCAAGGAGTTCACGGGCTCCGAGTTCCAGTACCTCGCCGCGAACGTCACCGACGAGAAGACGAAGCGTCCGCTGATGTCGCCCACCTTCGTCTGGAAGAAGGGGGACGTGAAGATCGGCTTCATCGGCGTCACCCTGGAGGGCACCCCGGACGTCGTGACCGCCGAGGGCGTCAAGGGCCTGAAGTTCGGTGACGAGGTCGAGACGATCAACAAGTACGCCGCCGAGCTGAACAAGCAGGGCGTGAAGTCGATCGTCGCGCTGATCCACGAGGGCGGTCTGCCCGCGAGCGGCGCGTACAACTACGACTGCGACGTCCCGGGCGCGGGCGCCGGCATCTCCGGTGCCATCGTGGACATCGCCAAGAACGTGGACGCCAAGGTCGACGCGCTGGTGACGGGCCACACGCACCAGGCGTACGCGTGCAACATCCCGGACCCGGCGGGCAACCCGCGCACGGTCACCTCGGCCGCCTCCATCGGCCGCCTGTACACGGACACCACGCTGACCTACGACCGGCAGACCAAGGACATCGTCCGTACGCCGGTCGCCTCGCCGAAGCCGGTCAACAAGGTCGTCACGCGCGACCAGCCCAAGGCCGCGGACATGACCGAGCTGATCCAGCGCTGGAACGCGCTGGCGGCTCCGATCGCCAGCCGTCCGCAGGGCTTCATCGCGGCCGACATCCCGGGCCGCGGCTCCGACGCACCGGAGAAGCCGCTCGGTGACCTGATCGCCGACGCGCAGCTGGAGGCGCTGGCCCCGGCCGACAAGGGCGGCGCGGAGCTGGCCCTGATGAACCCGGGCGGCATCCGCTCGGACCTCGCCTTCAAGGCCTCGGGTGACGAGGGCGACGGTGTGGTGACGTACGGCGAGTCCTTCACGGTCCAGCCGTTCAACAACATGATGAACGTGGTGGACCTGACCGGCGCGCAGCTGGTCACCGCGCTCCAGCAGCAGGTCAGCGGTCCCGTCAACGGGGTGAACCCGAAGATCCTCCAGGTCTCGAAGGGCTTCACCTACACCCTGGACATGACGAAGACGGGCGCCGACCGCATCGTCGTGGACTCGGTGAAGCTGAACGGCGCGGCCATCGACCCGGCCAGGACCTACCGGGTCGCGATGAACGAGTTCCTCGCGGGCGGCGGCGACGGCTTCACCGTCCTGAAGGAGCACAGGAACAAGCTGGTGGGCGCGTCCGACCTGGACTGCTTCAACGCCTACCTGACGAACAACTCGTCGGAGGGCAGCCCGATCGCCCCGCCGGCGGCGAACCGGATCACCGTCGTCAAGTAGGACGTCGCGGTACCCCTGGAGGGGCGGCGGGCCATCGGCCCGCCGCCCCTCCGGCGTTCCCGCCCGGCCCGGCCGCCGGGGGGTCCTACAGGGTCGCCAGGAAGGCGGCGACGGCGTCGTCGAAGCCCTCGGGGTCCTCGAAGGGGACGAAGTGGCCGGTGTCGAGTCCGGCGTACGAGGTCCCGGGTCGCCGCGCGGTCATGGCGTCGGCCTGCTCCTGCGGGAGCGCCTGGCTGCGCCGTCCGTGGATCAGCAGGGCCGGGCAGCGGCTCGCGGTCCAGACGTCCCACTGGGGGGCGCGGAACTCGGCGAGGGTGGCCAGCGTGTCCTGCGGATGGAACGGCAGCCGCCAGCCGCTGCCGTCGGGCAGCTGCCGCAGCGAGGGCGCGACCGATTCGCCGAAGGGGCCGCAGGCGGCGACGAGTTGTTCGCGGGTCGGTGCGGTGTACGGGAGGTGGTGCAGGAAGTCGAAGGGACTGGGGCCCTCGGCGCCCTCCACCGGGGCGTCGACGTTGACCAGTGCCGCGACGAGGTCGGGCCGGGCGGCGGCCAGGTGGTAGGCGTTGATCCCGCCGAGGGAGAAGCCGAGGACGGCGACCGGCCCGCCGGGGTCCAGGTGCTCCAGCAGGGCGACGGCATCGCAGACGTATCCCCGGCGGCTGTACTCGGCGGCGCGGTCGGAGTCGCCGTGGCCGCGCTGGTCGGGGGCGATGACCCGCCAGGCGTCGCCGAGGGAGGCGGCCAGGCCGGCGTAGTGGGCGCCTTCGGAGAGGCCGCCGTGCAGGGCGAGGAGCAGGCGGCCGGGGCCGCCGAAGTCCAGGTAGGACAGGGTGCGGTCGTCGATCTTCAGCTCGTGTCGCATGCGTCTTCGTCTCCCCGTGTCGTGGTCGCTCCGCCGGCCGGGCCCGGGTCCGGGTCCTGCCGGTGTCCTCCTGAAGCCTGCCAGGATTTGGGCAAGCGCGCAATACAACCGTCTAGGGCGCTTGCCCAAAACCCGCGCGGCTACGATCCCGGCATGGGAAATCGCGAGGACCTGCTGGCCGGAGCGCGCCGCTGCCTGGAGGAGAAGGGGTACCTGCGGACGACCGTGCGCGACATCGCCACGGCTGCGCAGGTGAGCATGGCCGCGATCGGCTACCACTTCGGGTCGCGGGAGGCGCTGCTCAACCAGGCGCTGTTCGCCGCCATGGAGGAGTGGGCCGCGGGGTCCGGGCGGCTGGCGGGGCAGGGCGACAGCGCCGAGGAGCGGTACGCCGACATGTGGGACCGCAAGATCCAGGACTTCGGGGACATGCGCTGGCTCTGGACCGCCGGCGTCGAGGCCTTCGTGCACGCCCAGTCCTCGCCCGAACTGCTCGCCGCCCTCGCCGAGGGGCAGCGCGTCAACCGCCGGATGGTGGCCGCCGCGCTGCGCGGGGTCCCGGAGGGCGAGGTCGCGGAGGAGGACGTACGGGCCCTCGGCTCGATGCACATCGCGCTGCTGAGCGGGGTGATGGTGCAGACCCTGACCGACCCGGCGCAGGCGCCCAGCGGCAGCGAGATCCTCCAAGGGCTGCGCACGATGGTCGAGTTGCTCGAAAGCTGACTGCTACCGACGGGTAGTAAACCCGGGTTCCGCACGCCATAATCCGGTGCCACCACTGGGTCGGCAAAGGGGCGGGCATGGGCGTGGCACCGGGCACGGGTGCGGGTACGGGCGCGAGCACGAGCGAGGTCACGGGGACGGGGGCCGGGCGGATCGCGGCCCCGGCCGCGGGCCCCGGGGCGGGCGGGCCCGTCGGCGTCGCCCGGCGGGGGTTCCTCGCCGGGGCCGTCGCCGCCGGAGCGGCCCTGGCGTTCGGCGCCGGCGCACCGGCCGTGGCGGCCGGCACCGCCCTCGGCACCCAGGACTGGATGGCGGGGCTCGGTGACGCCACCGCCCTGCAGCGGATGACCATCCCGGGCACCCACGACGCGGGCGCCCGCCACGGCGGGCTCTACGTGGCCTGCCAGAACACCTCGATCGCCGAACAGCTGGACTCCGGGATCCGCTTCCTCGACGTCCGCTGCCGGGTGACGGGCGGATCGTTCGCGATCCACCACGGCTCCTTCTACCAGAACCTGATGTTCGGCGACGTGCTCGCCGCCTGCCGGAACTTCCTCGCCGCGCACCCCTCCGAGACCGTCCTGATGCGGCTCAAGCAGGAGTACTCCACCGACAGCGACGCCACCTTCCGCGCCGTCTTCGACGACTACCTCGACCACCGCGGCTGGCGGCCGCTGTTCCGGATCGCCGACACCCTGCCCGCGCTCGGGCAGGCCCGCGGCAAGGTGGTCCTGCTCGCCGACAACGGCGGCCTGCCGGGCCTGCGCTACGGGGACGGCAACGTCTTCGACATCCAGGACGACTGGAACGCCGAGCCCTTCGCCAAACGGGGTCGGATCGAGAACCACTTCCGCAAGGCCGTCCAGCAGCCGGGCAAGCTCTTCGTCAACTACACCAGCACCGCGGCCTACATGCCGCCGCGCTGGAACTCCGACCGGCTCAATCCGCAGGTCCACGCCTTCGTGGACGGCGGGGAGCTGGCCGGCCGGACGGGGCTCGGCATCGTCCCGATGGACTTCCCGAACACCCGCTCCGGCCTGGTCGCCTCACTGATCCGGCACAACTGACGGGCCGGCCGGCGGCGGGGTCGGCGCCCCCGGGATGCGGAGCACCGCCTCCGTGCCCGGGCCGCCGTCGGCCGCGGCCCGCAGTTCGGCGCTGCCGCCCGTACGGGCCGCCGTACGGGCCACGATGGACAGGCCCAGCCCGCTGCCGGGCAGGGCGCGGGCCGAGGGGGAGCGCCAGAACCGCTCGAAGACGTGCGGGAGGTCCGCGGCCGGGATCCCGGGACCGTGGTCCCGTACGGTCAGCTCGCCCGCCCGCAGCGTCACCTCCACCAGGCCGTGCGGCGGGCTGAACTTCACCGCGTTGTCCAGCACGTTGACCACCGCCCGCTCCAGGGCGGCCGGCTCGCCGCGGACGTACCAGGGCGCCAGGTCCGAGCGGAATACCAGCTCCGGACCGCGCAGCCGGGCCCGGGACAGCGCGGCCGCGGCGATCTCGTGCAGGGCCACGACCCCGAGCGGACCGGGGGAGACCGCGTCCGGCCGGGACAGCTCCTGCAGGTCCCCGATCAGCGCGGCGAGCTCGGTCATCTGTGCCTTCACCGACGCCAGCAGCTCCCTGCGGTCCTCGGCCGGGATGGCCCGGCCGGTCTCCTCGCTGCGCGCCAGCAGCTCGATGTTCGTACGGAGCGAGGTCAGCGGTGTGCGCAGCTCGTGCCCGGCGTCCGCGATCAGCTGGGCCTGCCGCTCCTGGGAGGAGGCCAGCGAGGCGGTCATGGAGTTGAAGGACCGTGACAGGCGGGCGATCTCGTCGTCGCCCTCGTCGGGGATCCGCACGGTGAGGTCCTCGGTCCGGGCGATGTGCTCCACGGCGCCGGTGAGTTCGTCCACCGGCCGCAGCCCGGTCCGGGCCACCCACAGGCCGGCCGCGCCCGCCCCCACGACGCCGATGCCGCAGACCAGGAGCAGCACCCAGGCCAGGGTGGACAGCGGCTTGTCGATGTCGGCGAGCGGTTTGGCCACGGAGAGGGCGGCGGCCCGCCCCTCCAGCAGGGCGGGCTGGGTGTAGACCCGGACCGCGACCCCCTCGGTGGTGGTCGCGTCGTAGAGGGCGGCCCCGCGCCGCCGCTGCGCGACCTCCAGGTCCGTGGCGCTGATCCGCAGGGTGCTGCGGCCGTCGACCCAGCAGTGGCCGCCGTCCGGCAGCACGATCTGCACCTGGGCGCTCAGGTTGTTGGCGGGGCGCTCCGGGAGGGCGCTGCCGGACACGGAGACGCAGCCGATCGACCGGACCACCTGGTTGGCCTGCGCCTCCGCGTTGGTGGCGCGCAGGGAGCTGTCCAGCTGGTCGCGGAGCTGGGTGCGCACCATCACCCAGGCCACGGCGGCCACGGCGGCCACGGCCAGTGCGACCGCCACCGTGACCAGCAGGGCGAGCCGGGAGCGCAGCGGCAGGGCGCGGAACCTGGCCGCCGGGCTCACTCGGGCCCGCTCTCTCCGGCCCGCAGGACGTAGCCCACCCCGCGCACGGTGTGGACGAGCCGCGGTTCGCCGCCCGCCTCGGTCTTGCGCCGCAGGTACATCACGTACACGTCCAGGGAGTTGGAGCTGGGCTCGAAGTCGAAGCCCCACACGGTCTTGAGGATCTGCTCACGGGTCAGGACCTGGCGCGGGTGTGCGAGGAACATCTCCAGCAGGGTGAACTCGGTCCGGGTCAGCTCCACGGCGCGCCCCGCCCGGCTCACCTCGCGGGTCGCGAGGTCCATGCGCAGGTCGCCGAAGGACAGCACGTCCTCGGGGGCGTCGGCGCCGGTCTGCGGGGACGCGTACGAGCTGCGGCGCAGCAGGGCGCGGACGCGGGCGAAGAGCTCGTCCAGCTCGAACGGCTTGACGAGGTAGTCGTCGGCGCCCGCGTCGAGGCCGGTGACGCGGTCGCCGACCGTGTCGCGGGCGGTGAGCATCAGGATCGGCGTGACGCTCCCGGCGGCGCGCAGTCTGCGGGCCGCCGTCAGACCGTCCATGCGGGGCATCTGGATGTCCAGGACGATCAGGCCGGGGGTGTACGAAGCCGCTTTGTCCAGGGCGTCCAGCCCGTCGACGGCGGTCTGCACGGCGTACCCCTCGAAGGCCAGACTGCGGCGCAGGGCCTCGCGGACGGCCGGCTCGTCGTCGACGACGAGGACGCGCTGCTGGTCGCCTTCGGCGGGATTCATGGGTGCTCCCCCAGGGTGGTCGTGGTCGTCCGGGCCGTGTCCGGCGAGGCGCGGGTGGCCTCCCGCGGCGCTCCTCCCCAGCGTCGCACGCGGCCGGGGCCGGTCCGGTCCGGTCGGCCGTGATCCGCGGGACGGGCCGGGGAGCCCGGGCGGCCCAGGGGTGCCTGGCCGGTCGGGCCGGGTGCGCGGCCTAGAAGGCGGTGCTCAGTCCGTGGTCGCCGGAGCCGCGGCCGCCGTCCGTCGCGGAGCCTCCGCCGGAGCCGCCGGGGCCGCCCTTGCGGAGGGAGTCCAGGTCGGCCTTGATGGTGTTCACCGGGATGGCGAAGCCCAGGCCGACGCTGCCGGCGGCGTCGGCGTTGCTGGAGGGGGAGTAGATCGCCGAGGGCATGCCCACGATCTCGCCGTTCATGTTGACGAGGGCGCCGCCGGAGTTGCCCGGGTTGAGGGAGGCGTCCGTCTGGATGGCCTTGTACGAGGTGGTGTCGGAGCCGGTGTTCCCGTTGAACTGCTGACCGCCGTACGAGAACGGCCAGGCGCCGCCCTGCTGCCTGCTCCGGGGCGGGCGCTGCTCCGACTTCGGTACGTTCACCTCGCGTTCCAGCGCGGAGACGATGCCGCTGGTGACCGTGCCGGTGAGGCGGTCGGGCGAGCCGATGGCGACGACCTGCTCGCCGACCTTGAGGCTGCCGGAGTCGCCGAGCTGGGCGGGCTTGAGGCCGGAGGCGTCCTGGAGTTCGATCAGGGCCAGGTCCTTGTCGGGGTCGGTGCCGACGATCTTGGCGGAGTACTTCTTGCCGTCGCTCGTCGTCACCTGGATCTGCGTGGCGCCGTTCACGACGTGGTTGTTGGTGGCGATCTCGCCGTCGGCGGTCAGGACGATGCCGGAGCCCGTGCCCTGGCCGGAGGCCGTGCCCGTGTCGATGCGGACGACGGAGGGGCTGACCTGCTCGGCCACGCCGGAGACGGTGCCGTTGCGGGACTGCGAGACGGTGGTGCCGTCGACGCCGCCGCCGGAGGCGTTCTGGGTGCCCGTCAGCTGCTGGACGGCGGTCGCGGTACCGCCGCCGACCACGGCCGCCGCGAGGGCCACCGCGGCCAGCAGTGCGACGGGCCGCTTGGCGCGCGGGGCCGGGGCGGCCGCGTGGGCCGGGCCGGTGACGTGCCCGCCGTGCCCCTGGCCGCCCTGCCCGCCCTGGCCGGCGGTGGCGGTGGGGACCGTCTCGCCCCGGATCACCGGCGGCTGGTGCGCCTCGTGCCATCCCGGCGCGGCGGGCGGGTACGCGGGCGGCGGCGGACAGGCCCCGGTACCGGCGTCCTGTGCGAGCCGGTCGCGCCCCCGCTGCCGGTCCTCGCCGAAGGGCGCGTGCCGGGTCGGGCTCTCCTGCGGGTACTCGCCTTCGCGGCGGAAGCTGTCGGTCATGGCTACGACTGTGGCCGCCGTTGATGAGAGCTTCCTGAGTCCGGGCTGAGAAGCCCGCCAGAACCGCGTATGCCCCATATAAGCGCCTGGCCGCCCTCGTCGCCGCCTCCCGCTCGTCCTGCGGGAGGCCCCGTCGGCGTTCGCGTGGAGCTGCTTCGTCATCGGCTTCCTGCTGGCGTGCTGGTCGTTCGCCGCCGCCTTCACCGGGGTGCTCGTCTTCATGCCGGCCGCCGCACTGCTGCTCGTCGCGTCCTTCGCCGAACCCGGCAACCGGCCGTGCAGCTGCTGAGGGGGGGTGCCCGCGGCGAGCGGTCCGGGGCCGGGCTGCCGGACCCTCGGCGGCCGGAAAGCCCCGACCGCAGCCGGGCGTCAGCGGCAGCCGCAGGACCGGCGGATCACCAGGGCCGAGGGGAACTGCTTCAAGCGCTCGCGCCGGGAGCCGGCCACCCGGAGGCCGTCGTCCAGGACGAGGTCCACCGCCGCACGGGCCATCGCCGGGCGGTCCGAGGCGATCGTGGTGAGGGGCGGGTCCGTGAGGGCCGCCTCCTTGACGTCGTCGAAGCCGGCCACCGCCAGCTCCCCGGGCACGTCGATGCGCAGCTCGCGCGCCGCCCGCAGCAGGCCGATCGCCTGGTCGTCCGTGGCACAGAAGATGGCCGGCGGCCGGTCCGGGCCGGACAGGACCTCCAGGGCCACGCGGTAGGCGTCGTAGCGGTTGTACGGGGCCTGGAAGAGCCGGCCCTCGACCGAACGGCCCGATTCCAGCATGGCCCGGCGCCAGCCCTCGACGTGGTCGGCGACGGGGTCGCCGACCTCCGGGGTGGTCTCGACACCGCCGAGGCAGGCCACGTACGGGTGCCCGTGCTCCAGCAGGTGCCGGGTGGCGAGCTGCGCGCCGCCGATGTCGTCGGTGACCACGGCCACGTCGTCGATCGCCTCGGGCCGCTCGTGCAGCAGTACGACACGGGCGTCCCAGGCCTCGATCTCCGAGGCGGCGCGCTCGCTCATGCCCTGGCTGACCAGGATCAGGCCGGAGACCCGCATGCCGAGGAAGGCCCGCAGGTAGTGGACCTCGCGCTCGTCCCGGTAGTCGGAGTTCCCGACCAGCACCATCTTCCCGCGCTCGGCGGCGGCCTGTTCGACCGCGTGCGCCATCTCCGCGAAGAAGGGCTGGCGGGCGTCGGGGACGATCATGCCTATGAGGTCGGTGCGCCGCGACGCCATCGCCTGGGCGACCCGGTCCGGGCGGTAGCCCAGCTCCTTGATCGCGGCGAGGACACGCTCGCGCGTGGCCGGGGCGACCGGCCGGGGTCCGTTGTTGATGACGTAGCTCACGACGGCGGTAGAGGTACCCGCAAGTCGCGCCACGTCATCCCGCGTCACCTTGGCCACGCGCGGCAGTCTACGCGGGGTGACCTACCTCTGGGCAGGGCGTCCTGCGGAGTGGATGCTCACAGGGTCTTCCGCCGGGCGGGTGACAACCGTGCCGGTCTGGGCGGCCGCCTGCTGCGCCGCCTGGGCGGCGGCCTCGGCAGCCGCCCGCTCGACCTTCTCCGGCGTGACGAAGCGGTATCCGACGTTGCGGACCGTACCGATCAGGGACTCGTGCTCGGGGCCGAGCTTGGCCCGCAGGCGCCGTACGTGGACGTCCACCGTCCGGGTGCCGCCGAAGTAGTCGTAGCCCCAGACCTCCTGGAGCAGCTGGGCGCGGGTGAAGACCCGGCCGGGGTGCTGCGCGAGGTACTTGAGCAGCTCGAACTCCTTGAAGGTGAGGTCCAGCACCCGGCCCTTGAGCTTGGCGGAGTACGTGGCCTCGTCCACCGAGAGGTCACCGTTGCGGATCTCCATCGGGGAGTCGTCGGAGCCCAGCTGCTGACGGCCGGTGGCCAGCCGCAGCCGCGCCTCGACCTCGGCGGGACCGGCGGTGTCGAGGAGGACGTCGTCGATGCCCCAGTCGGCGGTGACGGCCGCGAGGCCGCCCTCGGTGACGACGAGGATCAGCGGGCAGCCCGGCCCGGTGGAGCGCAGCAGCTGGCACAGCGAGCGCACCTGCGGCAGGTCACGGCGGCCGTCCACGAGGATGACGTCGGCGCCCGGGGTGTCCACGAGGGCCGGTCCCTCGGCGGGGGCCACCCGGACGTTGTGCAGCAGCAGACCGAGGGCGGGCAGCACCTCGGTGGACGGCTGCAGGGCGTTGGTCAGCAGCAGCAGGGAGCTCATGCCTGACCACCCCGCCCTGTCCCGGTCGGCCGGTCTAGCACGGTTCGCTGGTCCATCACGTCGGTTCCTCCTCGGTCCCGTCGAGGACGTGCTGCTTCGTACGTGGTGCGTCTCGTGCGGCGTCCTGGCGGGCCCCGCGCCCTTGGGCCCGGACGGACGCCGCTGTTCTACGTGGTGCTCGGTCGTGCTCGATCGTGCTCGTTGTTCTCGGTGCGTTCAACGCGCTGAAAGCACAAAAGGACCCGGGGGCTACGTTGCCCGGATCCTCTCGCCAGCAGAATAGCCCACCGGTCCGTTCGCGGCCGAGGCTCCGCCCGTTCCTCTTCTGTGGTTCCTGCCACGCCCGGGCTCGCGTATGCCCCGGTTTCACCGTATGGGTGGACCCCCCGGGGCCGGGCCGGGCGCACACGGGGCGCGCGGTGGCACGCCGGGGCCGGGGCGGGGAGGGGTCATCATGGAGGCCGACGGTAGAGAGCCGACGATAGGAGCTGCAGTGGCAACCGGAACCATCCGCTACTGGGCGGCGGCCAAGGCCGCGGCCAAGACGGCGGAGGAGCCGTACTCGGCGCAGACACTGGCCGAGGCGCTCGACGCCGTGCGGGAACGCCACCCCGGGGAGCTGACCCGGGTCCTGCTGCGCTGCTCCTTCCTCGTGAACGACGAGCCCGTGGGCAAGCGCCCGCACGATTCCGTCCAGCTGACCGAGGGGGGCACCGTCGAGGTGCTCCCGCCGTTCGCGGGCGGGTGAGCGGAAACCGATGAGCACGCCTGAGGAACAGCAGAACCAGCAGCAGCCGCACCAGCAGCAGCCGCACCAGCAGAACCAGCAGCAGTCGCACCAGCAGCAGCCGCACCAGCAGGACCCGCACCAGCAGGACCCGTACGGGACCCAGACCTGGCAGGCCGAGACCTGGGAGACCGGCTACCAGCCGGTGCACCCGCCGCTGGGCTCGGTGCCGGGTCAGCCGGTCGCGCCCGAGGGCTGGTTCCGGGACGAGCCGCCCGCTCCGGCTGTCGCACCGGCGGAGGAGACCGCGTACCTGCCGCCGTATCCGGGCTCCGGGCAGCAGCAGCCGGTCGCCCCGGACGGCTGGTTCCGCGAGGAGGCCCCCGCGCCCGCCCCGGCTCCCGCCCAGGACTGGTCCCGGGCGGGCTACCCGACGCCGTACGGGGAGCAGGCCGCTCCGGCCGCCGTCCCGGCGGAGGAGACCGCGTACCTGCCGCCGTACCCGGGCTCCGGGCAGCAGCAGCCCGCCGTCCCGGACGGCTGGTTCCGCGACGAGGCCCCCGCGCCCGCCCCGGCCCCGGTCCAGGACTGGTCCCGGGGAGGCGTGCCCTGGCCGGACGCCCCGGCCGCCGAGCAGACCGCCTACCTGCCGCCCCAGACGCCCGCCCCGGCTCCGGCCGCCGCTTCGGCGGAGGAGACCGCGTACCTGCCGCCGTACCGGGGGCAGGCGGCCCCGGCTCCGGCTTCGGCGGAGGAGACCGCGTACCTGCCGCCGTACCGGGAGCAGGCGGCTCCGGCCCCGGCTCCGGCTTCGGCGGAGGAGACCGCGTACCTGCCGCCGTACCGGGGGCAGGCGGCTCCGGCCCCGGCTCCGGCTGCGGCGGAGGAGACCGCGTACCTGCCGCCGTACCGGGAGCAGGCGGCTCCGGCCCCGGCTCCGGCTGCGGCGGAGGAGACCGCGTACCTGCCGCCGTACCGCGAGCACGCGGCTCCGGCCCCCGCTCCGGCTTCGGCGCCGCAGCCGGCCGGTGCGGAGCCCGGTGAGGAGCCCGCCTGGTCGCCGCCCACCCTCGCGGGGAACACGATCCGCGCCGTCGACCCCGCCCAGGCGCGGGCCGAGGGCCTGTCGCCGATCATCGACCCGGGCCCGCAGCCGGCCCTGCTGACCGCCGCCCTCGGCGTGCTGCTGGCCGTGGCGGCCGCGGTGGGGCAGTACGCCCTGCTGGTGCCGCTGATCGCCCTGCAGGGGCTCACCGCCGCCGGCTGGTTCCGCCTCAACGGGATGTGGCCCGCCCGCCAGGGCATCGCCCTCGCCTTCCTGGGGGCGCTCGTCGCCGACGCAGCCGTGCTCGCGGTGGACCGCACCCACGGCCCCGGCGCGATCATCGGCACCCTCGGCGCCTGGGTGCTGCTCACGCTGGTCCTCCAGCTGCGCAGCCACGCCGATCCCGACGAGCGGATGTACGGCCTGATGGCTTCGGTGGCCTCGGCCGCCCTCGCCATCGTCTGCGCGGGCTACCTCGCCGCCGGTTCCCAGGCCGTCACCGTCGGCGGCGTGGCCGTCGCGGCCGCCGTGTTCGCCCGGGCGCTGCCGCTGCCCCCCGCGCCCTCGGTGGGCGCCGCGCTGGCCTCGGCCGCGGGTGCGGGCATCGCGGTCGGCGGGCTGACCGTCGGCGCGGGCGGCGGGGCGCTGCTGGGGCTCGTCGCCGGGGTGTGCGCGCTGGTCGGGCTGCGCGTGGCGGCGTACGACTACCCGTCGAAGTTCGTGCACATGACGGCCGGTGTGGCGCTGCCGCTGGCGGCGGCCGCGCCCGCCGTGTACCTGATCGGCCGGGTGGTGGGCTGACGGCCGTCCGACGGCCGACCATGGTCCACTAGAACGCACGTACCGATTAGTAGGGGGTGGACACGTGCGTTTTCTACGTGTCGTTGTGATCATCGGAGTGGTGCTGGCAGCCCTGCTCGCCGGTGTGGACCGCTGGGCGGTCGGCTATGCCGAGAACCGGCTGGCCGACCGGATCCAGGCCCGGCAGGGGCTGGCAGGCAGCACCGAGGTGGAGATACACGGCTTCCCCTTCCTGACCCAGGCCCTCAGCCGCGAGCTGGACCGGGTCGACATCGACCTCAAGGGCGTCGAGGCCACCGCGGACGGCCGCAAGACGCGGCTCTCGGAGCTGGGCGCCACGTTCCACGGGGTGAAGCTGAACGGGGACTACACGGGCGGCACCGCCGAGCGGGCCGAGGGCACCGCGCTCATCACGTACGCGGACCTGACCGCCGCCTCGCAGACCGGCGCGACCCTCACCTACGGCGGTGCGCCGGGCAAGGTGAAGGTCACCGCGACCGTCGAGCTCCTCGGCAAGTCCCTCACGCACAGCGTGGTGTCGACCGTCAGCCTCGTGGACGCGGAAGGCGGCCAGGGCGGCAAGCTGGTCCGGGTGCGCGCCGACGAGGTGCCCGGCGGGGGAGTTCCGGCCGTCGAGAAGCTGGTCCGCAAGAAGACCGACTTCGACCGCCGGCTGGACGACGGCCTGCCGGCCGGGCTCCAGCTGACCGCGCTGACCTCGGACGAGGCCGGTGTGCACCTCACGCTGGGCGGCTCGGACGTGGTGTTGGCCGGATCGTGAGACACGGCGGTCCGATCCGCAGATGGGCGGGCCGGACGGGGTGTCCCGGAGGCGGCGCGGCGGCCGCCCCGGGCCCCCGAATCCCAGTATTCGGACGATCCTGTCTCGGAATATGACACACCGGTGACAGGGCGGCTGATTCGTCCCTACGATCCATGCCTATGAAGCATCAGCAGGCGGACCTCACGAAGCGGCGGGCAGTAGACCTGTGTCGCGTCGCCGCCATGCTCTGTCGATCCATGTGACCTGTGGGCCCATCCGCTCCACCAGCCGGACGACAGCACTTCCCGCGTGACCGCACCTGCCTCCTGATCCCCTGCCGCCTCCCCGTGCAGGACCTCTGAGCGCACCCGGACGCACGCACGCACCAACCGAGCAGCACCCGCAGCCGGCAGGTTCCACAGCCTGCAGGTCCGCAGCCGTACCAGCACAGCCCCGCCGCACACTGCCCCGGAGGAGAACACCATGAGCCGCAGCGACGTCCTCGTAGACGCCGACTGGGTCGAGGCCCACCTGAACGACGCGAACGTCGTCATCGTCGAGGTGGACGAGGACACGTCCGCGTACGACAAGAACCACATCACCAACGCCGTCCGGATCGACTGGAAGAGCGACCTCCAGGACCCGGTCCGCCGCGACTTCGTGGACCAGGAGGGCTTCGAGAAGCTCCTCTCCGCCAAGGGCATCTCCAACGACGACACCGTCGTCCTCTACGGCGGCAACAACAACTGGTTCGCGTCCTACGCCTACTGGTACTTCAAGCTCTACGGCCACCAGGACGTGAAGCTCCTCGACGGCGGCCGCAAGAAGTGGGAGCTCGACTCCCGCGACCTGGTCGACGGCAAGGACGTCCCGAACCGCCCGGCCACCCAGTACAAGGCCAAGGCCCAGGACACCTCCATCCGCGCCTTCCGCGACGACGTCGTGGCCGCGATCGGCTCCCTGAACCTGGTCGACGTCCGCTCGCCCGACGAGTTCTCCGGCAAGCTCCTCGCCCCGGCGCACCTCCCGCAGGAGCAGTCGCAGCGCCCCGGCCACGTGCCGAGCGCCCGCAACATCCCGTGGTCGAAGAACGCCAACGACGACGGCACCTTCAAGTCCGACGAGGAGCTGACCGCCCTCTACGAGGCCGAGCAGGTCGACCTGGCGAAGGACACCATCGCCTACTGCCGCATCGGTGAGCGCTCCGCGCTCACGTGGTTCGTCCTGCACGAGCTCCTGGGCCAGGAGAACGTCAAGAACTACGACGGTTCCTGGACCGAGTACGGCTCGCTCGTCGGCGTGCCGATCGAGCTCGGCCCCAACAAGTAACCCTGCCGGGCGCGCAGGGCCCGTAGGCGACAGTACGACCTCTCTAGGACAGGACAGAGAACATGTGTGGAGCACAGATCGGCGGGCCCGACCTCGCGACGCTGAAGCCCGGTGAGACCGCCATCCAGGGCCAGATCACCCAGGGCGGCGAGCCGGTGTCCGGCTACGTCCGCCTGCTGGACTCGACCGGCGAGTTCACCGCCGAGGTCCCGACCTCGGCCACCGGCCAGTTCCGCTTCTACGCCGCCACCGGCTCCTGGACGCTGCGGGCGCTCGTCCCGGGTGCCACGGCGGACCGCAGCGTCGTGGTCGCCGAGGCCGGCGGCGTGACGGACGTGGCGATCGCGGTCTGACCGACCGTGCCCGTGCACTGATGGACCGGCCGAAGGGCCGCACCCCCGGGGGTTGGACGCCACTGGAACGGGGTGCGGCCCTTCGTGCCGTCCGCGCGCCTTGTGCCGGCGGCCGTCCGGCCTACGCTGGAGGCATGTACGCCCGGCGCCGACGCGTCTACTTCCTGCTCATGGGCGGATGCCTGTTCCTCTTCGTCTCCGCCTGGTCGTTCGTGCGGCTGTTCTCGGTGGAGGCCGCCGTGGCCCTGTGCGTGGTCGCCATGGTCATCCCGCCGGTCGCCGCGATGATCGCGAACCGGCGCGGCCCGGAGGACCGCTGGTGGGACGACCCGTCGGGCGACCCGAAGTCCGACGAGTGGTGGGACGAACTGGACGGAAAGCGGCGTCACGAGGACTGAGGCGCCGTGAGACGAAAACGTGATCGAATTCCGCGCAACTGCTCCCCCGTAGAGCTGGTCATGTACACGCGGGCAATGGGACCCGCATCTGACGTCCTGTGGGGGGACCCCCTTTGCAACCCGAACCGACCCTTCCTGACCAGCGGAAAAAGGGGGAGAGCGGACCGGATGCGGACACTCCGGACCTGCTGCCCGCGACCGCCGGGTCCGCGCACGAGCTGCTTCCCGAGCCCGAGCCGGAGCCCGCGGCCCGCCGCCGCGGCCGGGCCGGTACGCCGCTGCTGATCGCCGCCGCGGTCGTACTCGGCGTCCTGGCCGGCACGGTCACCGGCTACGCGGTCCAGTACCACCGCGCACCCACCCCGCTGCCGCCGCTGGCCCAGCAGACGCTGGTGGCACCGGAGCCGCTCGCGCCGGACGACACCACCACGCACAAGACGATCAACGCCAACCGCTGGCACAGGTCGGACGGCGACCTCAGCGAGCTGCTCCTGGAGGCCCCGGCGGGCGCGAAGCGCATCAGCGCCCCCGGCTACCTGGGGCTCGCGGAGTACGCGGGGCTCTACGAGCGGCCGGACAGGGCCTTCACCGCTCTCCAGGGCGACGGCTTCCGGCGCGTGGTCTCCACGGCCTGGGAGCAGGGCGACCGGTACACGGAGATCCAGATGACGCAGTTCAAGGGGCGGGGAGGTGCGGTCGGGGACATGGGCGACTCGCTCCACTCGATCTCCGACGACGCGGGCAACCCCGGCTCCGAGGTCGCGGGTCTGCCGCCCGCCGACGCGCACGTCTGGGTGTTCTCGGAGCTCACGCGGGAGGCCGGGTACGAACCGATGCGGGAGGCCCGGGCCCTCGTACGCCGCGGGGACATCGTCGCGGAAATCTTCTGGGTGGAGTCCAGGGGCGCCGCCATCTCCGAGAACGACGTCATCGACCTGGCCAAGCGGCAGCTGGAGCGACTGTGACCGAGACGGACAGCGGGACCGCCCCGGCCCCTGGCGCGGTCACCGGACCGATGACCCCGGTACCCGCCCCACCCGCGGGCCGCCGTCGCAAGGCCGCACGCGTCGTGGGCTCCGTCGCCGCCGTCGCCGTGCTCGCGGCGGGCGGCGCCGGGGGGTTCCTCGCGCTCAAGGGCGCCGACCGCACCGCTCCCACCGCCTACTGGGCTCCGGCGGGCCGGCAGGCCGGGCGGGCCGAGGAGCCGCCCGCGGTGCCGTCGCACGCCCTCGCGGAAAAGCTCCTTCCGCTTCCGGCGGGCTACTCGCTCGGCCCCGACATCGGAGCCGAGGGCAACGACTACTTCCTCGCCGGCGACAAGATGGCCGAGACCCTGGCCGGAGGTGGGGACAAGTCCGGCCGCGACACGGGGCGGGCCCAGCTGAAGCTCAAGGGCACCGCCGGGCGCAGCTACGCGCGGGACAACGGCGGGCCCGTCTTCGAGGTGCACGTCCTGCAGGGCGCTCCGGAGGCGGTGGGGTCGTTCACCGCGTTCTCCAAGGCGATCCTCGCAGCGGGCAGCGACGGACGCCCGGCGCCGCAGGTGGACGGACACCCGGACGCCGCGTGCGTGCTGACGGCCGTGGGGGACGAGAAGGACGGGAAGACGGCCAGGATCGACGTGCTGCGGTGCGTGGCGGTCGAAGGGGACGTGATGGTCGACTTCCGTGCCTTCGGCCCCCGTCCCCTGCCGAACTCCGACGCCATCGGCTTCTTCAAGAACCAGCTGAGCCACCTGAAGTCTCCGGGGGAGTCCGCATGACCGAGCCCACCACCGCGGACGAGGCCGGCGCCGTCACCGCACCCACCACCGCTGCCGAGGCCGAGGCCGTGGCCGGGCCCGAGGGCGCCGCGGTGCCGCAGACACAGGCCGCGCCCCGAGACCGGCGCGCACTGTTTGCCGTACTGCGCTGGACGGCCGCCGTGCTCGTCTTCGCCGCGGTCGGTACGGGCGTCGCGTACGGGATCAGCGGGCCCGAGCGCACCGACGTCCCCGGCCTGTCGACCAGGAGCGACGGCCGCTGGACCTACCCCGTCCTGTCCAAGCCGACCCTGCCGCCGGGTGCCCCGCTGCCCTTCTCCGGGGAGAACCGGGACGGCATCCACTACGCAGGCCTGACCCAGCTGCTCCTGCCCGCGCCCGCCGGCTCGACGCCCGACGCGGCGGTGAAGCTGGAGAAGGACTCCGCAGTGACTGCGGACACCTTCCTGCAGGAGTACGCGGCCGAGCCGCGCGACTCGCTCCGGAAGAACTTCGCCGCCGACGGGCCGCGCGAGATCGTGGCCCGCGGCTGGAGCATGCCGGACGGCACCCGGACCCGGGTCTACCTGCTGCGCTTCCACTCCGCCGGCTTCACGTCGTCCGTCCACACCTGCCCCGGGGTCCTCGACGGCGTCAGCAGCCTGCCGCTCGACGCCGACTGGACCGAGGCCGGCGCCGCCCTGCCGGCGTCGGAGCACAAGATCTCGGTCCACGAGGAGGGCGCCCCCCTCGGGGACGAGCAGACCGCCGTGGGATGCATCCGGTCCGGTGACGTCCAAGCCGTGATCATCCAGCACCGCACGGGTGCAGTGGCCTCCGTCCCCCTGCACCAGACGGTGATCCTCCAGCACCAGCTGCTCGGCTGACCCCCGGGGAAGCCGGCGGTACGGCCGACCTCACAGAGTGGGCCGGTCTCCGGGCCAGTAGGCTGGGGGACCGGCCCGTACACCGCACCGAATCCTCCGAGGAGCACCCCGTGCTTGAGGCAGTCTTCACCTCCCTGCTGGTCCTGGTCTGCGTCGGCGTCATGGCCTTCACCGGCCTGGCCGTCAAGAAGCTCTACCAGGGCCAGCGCTGAGCTCCGCCCCAGCAGACCGCCCCGGAACCCCTCCCACAGATCGCCTGAGCAGCCATTCATGATCCAGATCCCGTCCGACCTGAACCCGGGCCTCGTCCCCCTCGCCTTCCTCCTCGGCAACTGGGAGGGCGCGGGCGTCTTCGACTTCCCGGGTGAGGAAAAGTGCAACTTCGGCCAGGAGGTCGTCTTCACCCACGACGGGCGGGACTTCCTGGAGTACACCTCGCACACCTGGGTCCTCGACGCCGAGGGCAAGAAGGTGCGGCCGCTGGAGTCCGAGTCGGGTTACTGGCGCATCGACAAGGACCGCAAGGTCGAGATCGTCATGGTCCGCGACCAGGGCGTCGTCGAGGTCTGGTACGGCGAACTCGCCGACCAGAAGCCCCAGATCGACCTGGTCACCGACGCGGTCGCCCGCACCGCGGCCTCCGGCCCGTACAGCGGCGGCAAGCGGCTCTACGGCTACGTGAAGAGCGACCTGATGTGGGTCGGCGAGAAGGCCACCCCGGACGTCGAGCTGCGCCCGTACATGTCGGCCCAGCTGAAGAAGGTCGTCACGCCCGAGGAGGTCGCCGAGATGGCGCGCAACCTCCCGGACATGCCGGACGACGGCATCGCCTTCTTCCGCTGACGGCAGCGGCACGGCGCGTTCCCGGGAAGGGGACCGCGGGACCTCCGCCCGGACCGTGTCCGGGCGGACCCCTGCGGTCCCCTTCCCGCGCTTACACTGGCCGGGTGGCGAGCACCGACAGGACCGAAGGCACCGAAGGCGCGGACTGGAAGACCGATCTGCGGCAGCGCGGATACCGGCTGACTCCGCAGCGCCAGCTCGTCCTGGAGGCGGTCGACGCGCTGGAGCACGCCACTCCGGACGAGATCCTCGTGCAGGTGCGCAGAACGGCGTCCGGAGTGAACATCTCCACCGTCTACCGGACGCTGGAGCTCCTGGAGGAGCTCGGTCTCGTCTCGCACGCCCACCTGGGGCACGGCGCCCCCACCTACCACCTCGCCGACCGGCACCACCACATCCACCTGGTCTGCCGCGAGTGCTCCGACGTCATCGAGGCGGACGTGGACATCGCCGCCGAGTTCACCGCGAAGCTCCGTACCGCCTTCGGTTTCGAGACCGACATGAAGCACTTCGCGATCTTCGGACTCTGCACGAAGTGCGCCGCCAAACACGGTGCCGGGCCGGCATGACCGGGTCGTAGGCTTGGTCCCATGACCAGCCCCTTGCTCCACCTCCCCGGCGCCGTGCAGGCCGAAGGCCGCGACGAGGGCGTCGCCGCCCACTACGGAGAGCTGTACGGCGAACAGCGCGCCCTCGCGGACGGCCGCGGTTTCGTCGACCTCTCGCACCGCGGAGTCGTCACCGTCTCCGGGCCGGAGCGGCTGAGCTGGCTGCACCTGCTGCTCACCCAGCACCTCACGGAGCTGCCGCCCGGGCAGGCCACCGAGGCGCTGATCCTCTCCGCCAACGGCCACATCGAGCACGCGCTCTACCTGGTCGACGACGGCGAGACCACGTGGGCGCACGTGGAGCCCGGCACCCAGGAGGAGCTGATCGCCTACCTGGAGTCCATGAAGTTCTTCTACCGCGTCGACGTCGCGGACCGCACCGCGGAGTTCGCGGTCGTCCACCTGCCGGCCGGTTCGATCGCCGAGGCCGCCGGGAAGCACCCCGTACGGGAGACCGCCCACGGCCGCGACGTGTTCCTGCCGCGCGCCGAACTGGAGGCCTTCGCCGCCGCGCACGGCCCGGCCGCCGGCCTCCTCGCCTACGAGGCCCTGCGCGTGGAGGCGCACCGCCCGAGGCTCGGTCTGGAGACCGACCACCGCACCATCCCGCACGAGCTGGGCTGGATCGGCACCGCCGTCCACCTCCAGAAGGGCTGCTACCGCGGCCAGGAGACCGTCGCCCGCGTCCACAACCTGGGGAAGCCCCCGCGCCGCCTGGTCTTCCTGCACCTGGACGGCTCCGAGGTGCTGCTCCCGGCGCACGGCGCCCCGGTCCGGCTCGCGGCCGACGGCGAGGAGGGCCGCCAGCTGGGCTTCGTGACCACCGCCGTCCGCCACCACGAGCTGGGCCCGATCGCGCTCGCGCTGGTCAAGCGGAACGTTCCGGTGGACGCGCCGCTGCTGGTCGGCAAGACGGCCGCCGCGCAGGAGGTCGTCGTAGTGCCGTAGCGGCCTGGGGTCCGCCGGGTGCAGCCCGGCGGACTAGACGTCGATGACGAGGGTGAACGGGCCGTGGTTGGTCAGGGAGACCCTCATGTCCGCGCCGAAGCGGCCCGTCTCCACCGTCGCCCCCAGCGCCCGCAGCTGCGCGACGACCTCGTCGACCAGCGGCTCGGCGACCGGGCCGGGCGCCGCCGCGTTCCACGTGGGCCGGCGGCCCTTGCGGGCGTCTCCGTAGAGCGTGAACTGGGAGATCACCAGCAGCGGCGCGTTCACGTCGCTGCAGGACTTCTCCGCCTCCAGGATCCGCACGGACCACAGCTTGCGCGCCAGCAGCGCCGCCTTCTCCGGCGTGTCGTCGTGGGTCACCCCCACCAGGACGCACAGCCCCTCCCCGACGAACTCGCCGACCGTCTCGCCCGCCACGACGACGCTCGCGCCGTCCACCCTCTGCACCACTGCTCGCATACCACCCTTGTACCAGCCGTGCACCCGTCCGGGGCCGATCGGGTGCAGTGGGACTGCACTGCGGCCACGGAGAGTGGCACGATGCACGCAGGCGGTGCGGGTGCGCCGCACCGGTCGAGGGGACGGACTCGTTCGTATGAATACTTCTGGTACCTCCGTACCTGCTTCACCCGCGTCCGCTGTCGCCGCCGCGGTACGACCGCCCGCGCAGCGCACCGCCGAGACGCCGGAGCCAGGCCAGGCGGCCGGCGCGCTCGGCCTGCCCGAACTGCGGGCGCTGCGCCGCGACGCGCAGCGCGACGAAGCCGATCTCAGCTACGTGCGCCGCCTGCTCCAGGGCCGCATCGACATCCTGCGCGCCGAGCTGGCCCGGCGCAGCGACCCCGAGGCACCGGTGGTGGACCGGCTGTCGGAGATCCTCGCGGACGCCCCTTCCAGCCGCAGCGCCTCCGCCCGGCACGTCACCCTCGGCACCCCGCACAGCGAGGAGTACCGGCTGCTGGCGGCGGAGATGCTGGCCGACGTGGAGCTGTCGGACCTCGGCGCCCGCACGGACGGCGAACTCCACGAGGGGATGGGCCGGCTGGTGCGGTACGAGCAGCAGGTCTCGCGGCGCCGCCAGCAGCTCCAGCGCACGGCGGACGGATGCAGCGCGGAGATCACCCGCCGTTACCGGGAGGGCGAGGCGCAGGTGGACGACCTGCTGGCCTGAGCCCGCGCAGCGGCGGGGAAATTCGGGCGACTGCGGGAGGCGGGCCGGTTAGCGTGGCCCGCTATGAGCACTGACGTCCGGCCGATCGCCGCATCCGAACTCGCCGAGTGGATGACGACCCTGAACACGGGGTTCCTGAACCCGGCCCGGGCGACGGAGTCCGATGTCGCCCAGCGGGCCGAGTACGGGGACATCACCCGTATCCAGGGCGGTTTCGACGCCGGTACCGGCCGCTGCGTGGCGGCCTTCCGCTCCTTCGAGCAGCAACTGACCGTGCCGGGCGGAGCTTCCGTCCGGGCCGCCGCGGTCTCGAACGTCGCCGTCCTGCCCACGCACCGCCGCCAGGGTCTGCTGACCCGGATGATGGCCGCCGAGCTGACCGCGGCCCGGGAGCGCGGGGACGTGCTGTCGACGCTGATCGCCGCCGAGTACCCGATCTACGGGCGGTACGGGTACGGGCCCGCCGCCTCGGTCGCGGAGTGGGAGATCGACGTACCGCGCACCGGACTGGACCGGCGCTGCCCGGCGCCCGCGGACGGCGGTCGCATCGAGATCGTGGACGCGGCCGAGGTGCGCCGGGTGGGGCCGGGGCTGCACGAGCGGCTGCGGGCGGTCGTTCCCGGGGTGGTGAACCGGGACGCGCGCTGGTGGAACCTGGCGACCGGGCTGGAGGAGTGGTCGCACCGCCCGTACAAGGACAGGTTCCACGCCGTGTACCGGACGGCGTCGGGGGAGGTCGCCGGGCTGGTGGTCTACGGGGCCGACGACCACTGGACGCCCGCGAAGGTTCCGCTGAACACCGTGCAGGTGAAGGACCTGATCGCCGTCACGCCGGAGGCGGAGCGCGCACTGTGGCACTTCCTGTGCTCCATCGACTGGGTGATGAAGGTGCGGACCGGCGGGCGCGCCCCCGACGACCTCGTCACCCGGCTGCTGCCCGACCCGCGCTCCGCCACGCCCCTGACCGCGGCGGACTTCCTGTGGGTACGGCTGCTGGACGTCGCGGCCGCGCTCGGCGCGCGGACGTACGCCGTACCGGGGGTGCTCGTCCTGGAGGTGACCGACGCCGCGGGGATCACGGACGGCCGGTACCGGCTGGACGCGGGCACCGGTGCGTGCGAGCGGACCCGGGAGGCCGCGGACCTGCGGCTGGACGTGGCGGCGCTGGGCTCCCTGTACCTCGGGGACGAGTCCGTGGCGCGGCTGGCCGCGCTGGGCCGGGTGGCCGAGGAGCGGCCGGGGGCGGTCGCGCTGGCGGACGCGGTGTTCCGTACCGCGCGCCGGCCGTGGTGCCCGGACGTCTTCTGACCCGGGTCCGTCCTCCCTGTCCGGGCCCTCGTCACACCGGCGGGAGGCCGTACGTCAGGGTGGTGCAGGCGTGGCAGGGCACAGGCACCGCGCTTCTGCGCCCGGACGAGGGGAGCCGGGGGATGACCGGCGACAGCGGGTACGAGGCAGCACGGTTCGAGGAGAAGCGAGGGCATCTGCGGGCGGTCGCCTACCGGATGCTCGGTTCGCTGTCCGAGGCGGAGGACGCCGTCCAGGAGGCCTGGATCCGGCTCGACCGCTCGGACCCCGGCGACGTCGGCAACCTGGGCGGCTGGCTTACCACGGTCGTCTCCCGCGTCTGCCTGGACCAGCTGCGCTCGCGCAAGGCGCGCGGCGAGGAGTCCCTCGACGGGCCGGCGGGCTTCCCGGAGCCGCTGCTGAGTCCGCCGGACGGGCTGGACCCGGAGCAGGAGGTGCTGCTCGCGGATTCGGTCGGGCTCGCGCTGCTCGTCGTACTGGAGCAACTCGCGCCCGCCGAGCGGCTGTCGTTCGTCCTGCACGACATGTTCGGGGTGCCCTTCGACGAGATCGCGCCCATCGTGGAGCGGCCCCCCGCCGCGGCCCGGCAGCCGGCGAGCCGGGCGCGGCGGCGGGTGCAGGGCGGGGCGCCGGCCCCGGACGCCGACACCGGGCGGCAGAAGGAGACCGCGCTGGTCAACGGGGTGCCCGGCCTCGTCGCGATCTCCCCGGAGGGGAGGGCGCTCGCGGTCATGGGCATGACGGTCAGCGGCGGCCGTATCGTCGCGACCGACATCCTGGCCGACCCGGGGCGGCTGGAGGGCGTCGGCGTCACCGCGCTGGACCAGCAGGACGAGCACTTCGATGACCGGACCGAGGACCGAGGACCGGGACCGGGGACCAGGACTGAGGACGAGGACTGAGGTATTTGACGACACTTGTGGAATCCCTGCGCGCGGCCGGCTGCGTCTTCGCCGAGGAGGAGGCGGACCTGCTGGTCTCGGCCGCCCGGGACGACGGCCACCTGGCGGACCTGCTGGCGCGCAGGGTGGCGGGGGAGCCGCTGGAACACGTCGTGGGCTGGGCGGAGTTCTGCGGGCTGCGGATGGAGGTCGGCACGGGCGCCTTCGTACCGCGCCGGCGCACCGAGTTCCTGGTGGAGCAGGCGGTGGCGCTGACCCGGCCGGGCGCGGTGGTGCTCGACCTGTGCTGCGGGGTGGGCGCGCTGGGCGCGGCGGTGGCCTCGCGGGTGCCGGGCGGGGTGGAGCTGCACGCGGCGGACATCGACCCGGCCGCGCTGGCGTACGCGAGGCGCAACGTGGCCCCGTACGGCGGTGCGGTGTGGGAGGGCGACCTGTACGCGCCGCTCCCGGCGACGCTGCGGGGCCGGGTCGAGATGCTGGTGGTCAACGCCCCGTACGTGCCGACGGAGGAGATCGGGTTCATGCCGCCGGAGGCCCGGGAGCACGAGCCGCTGGTCTCGCTGGACGGCGGCGCGGACGGCCTGGACGTCCACCGCAGGGTCGCGGCGGGCGCCCTGCCGTGGCTGGCCCCCGGCGGGCACCTGCTGATCGAGACGAGCGCCCGCCAGTCCCCGATGACGGCCTCCGCGCTGGCCTCGGCGGGTCTCGCGGTGCGGGCGCTCACCTCGGAGGAGCGGTACGCGACCGTGGTGATCGGCAGCGTCCGGCCCGGGCCCGCCTAGGCCCTGTCGTCACAGTGGCGCCTGGCCCAGCGGGTGAGGTGGCCGACGGTCGGGGCCACCGTGCCGAACAGGTCGGCGACGGTGGTCAGGGCGGCCGTCTGGAGCGCGGCGGCCGGCACGGTGCTGCCGTCGGGTGCGGTCAGCGGGCGGGTGGCGGTCGCCTCGGCGACGACCGTGGGCCGGTATCCGAGGGTGAAGGCGCCCTGGGCGGTGAAGGTGACGCACATGTGGGTCATGAACCCGGCCAGCACCAGGTCGGGTCCGGCGCCCAGGTCGCGCAGCGTCTGCTCCAGCCCGGTGCCGTGGAAGGCGTCGGGGAACTGCTTGACGACGACCGGCTCCCCCTCGGCGGGAGCCACTTCGGGGCTGATGGCGCCGATCTCGGCGCGGATGTCGTACGGGGTGCCCTCGCCCCCGTCGTTGACGACGTGGACGACCGGCGTGCCGGCCGCCCGGGCGGCGGCGAGCAGGCGGGCCCCCGCGGCGAGGGCGGGTTCGGCGCCGTCGAGGGCCATGACGCCGGTGCGGTAGGTGTTCTGGAAGTCGATCATGATCAGGGTGGTCTCGCCGAGGCGGGGCAGGGCGGTGCCGAGGCCGATGACGTCGCGCAGGGTCGCAGAGGCATGCATGGAGGAAAAGGGCCTTTCGGGCGTGGGGCGGGCAGGGTGGAGCCGCGCCCGGGCGTCGCTGATGCGGGCCCGCGCGGCCGGGGTGGTCCGGTCAGGAAAGGGTGCGGAAGCGGCGCCGGTAGGACGCCGGGGTGGTGTTGATCTGCTTGCGGAAGGCCCGGTGCAGGGTCTCCACCGAACCCAGGCCGGTGGCCGCCGCTACCTGCTCCAGCGGCTGGTCGGTGGTCTCGAGCAGCCGGCGGGCCGCCTCCACCCGCGCGGCCTCCACGTACGAGGCCGGGCTGGTGCCCGTCTCCTGGCGGAAGACCCGGGCGAAGTGACGCTCGCTCAGGCACATGCGGCCGGCGAGCACGGGCGCCGACAGGTCCTCGTCGAGGTGCTCGGTGATGAAGGCCCGCAGGGCGTCGATGTCCCTGCGGGCCGCCGCCGGCCGGCTGAGCGGCACGCTGAACTGGCTCTGGCCGCCCTGCCGCCTCAGGTACATCACGAGCTGCCGGGCCACGGCCAGGGCCGGCTCCTCGCCGTGGTCCTCGGCCACCAGGGCGAGCGCCAGGTCCATGCAGGTGCTGATGCCGGCCCCCGTCCACACCCGGCCCGAGCGGACGAAGACGGGATCGGCGTCGACCCGTACCCGCGGGTGCTCGGCCGCGAGCTGCGCCGCGGTCGACCAGTGCGTGGTCGCACGCCGCCCGTCCAGCAGCCCGGCGGCGGCGAGCAGGTGCGCGCCGACGCACACCGAAGCGATCCGGCGGGCGTGCGGGGCGGTGGCCCTCACCCACTCCACCACGGTGTCGTCGACCAGGGCGCGGGGACCGTCCGGTCCCGCTTCCACCGCGCCGGGCACCAGCAGCGTGTCCACCGAGGCCCCCACCTCGGCGAAGGTCAGGTCGGGCACGAGGCGTACCCCGGCCGAGGTGGCGACCGGCTCGGTGCCGGGCCCGGCCAGCCGTACCCGGTAGCCCGCGGCGCCCCCGGTCACCCGGTTGGCCAGGGCGAACACCTCGGCCGGGCCGGTGACGTCGAGCAGGTCGACGTCCGGGAAGACCGCGATGACGACGCGGTGGGAAGTGGGCATGCGTCCATGGTCATGCCGGCCCGGAGCGGCCGCAATGACGCCTCTCTGCCACATCCGGCCATCACCGCCCGGGGCGGGGGAGTGGGAGATGGAGCAAGCGTCTGCTTGCAATAGTTAGCAAGGTGCGGCAGGATCGGGGCATGGCATCGCTCAACGTCGGAAATCTCGGCGAGTACCTCCGCGAGCAGCGGCGGCAGGCCCAGCTCTCGCTGAGGCAGCTGGCCGAGGCGGCAGGGGTGTCGAATCCGTACCTGAGCCAGATCGAGCGCGGGCTGCGCAAGCCGAGCGCGGACATCCTGCAGCAGCTGGCCAAGGCGCTGCGGATCTCCGCGGAGACGCTGTACGTGCAGGCCGGGATCCTGGATGAGCGGGACCGGGACGAGGTGGAGACGCGAGCCGTCATCCTCGCCGATCCGTCCATCAACGAGCGGCAGAAGCAGGTGCTGCTCCAGATCTACGAGTCGTTCCGCAAGGAGAACGCGCTCGACGCGCCGGCCGACGAGATGCCGTCGAAGACGAACCGAACTTGATCCGGGAGGACCACCGCATGGCCATCGCCGATGACCTGAAGAAGACCCTCACCGACCCGACGCCGCTCTACTTCGCCGCGGGCACCGCCGACCTCGCCGTCCAGCAGGCGAAGAAGGTGCCGGGGCTCATCGAGCAGCTGCGTGCCGAGGCTCCCGCGCGCATCGAGGCCGTGAAGAACACCGACCCGAAGGTCGTGCAGGAGAAGGCCAAGGAGGCGCAGGAGGCGGTCACCGCCAAGGTCGCCGAGGTGTTCGGCGCGATCGACCCGAAGAAGCTCGGGGAGGCCGCGCAGGACCTGGCGCTGCGCGGGGTCGGCGTGGCCGCCGAGTACGCCGTCCGCGCGAAGGAGACCTACGACAAGGTCGCCGAGCACGGCGAGCAGGCCGTCCGCACCTGGCGGGGCGAGGTCTCCGAGGAGATCGTCGACATCGCCGTGGCCGTCGAGCCGGAGTCCGGGGCGGTGCCGGTCGCGGCCGAGGCCGCCGCCGAGGAGAAGCCCGCCGCCCGGAAGACCACCGCGCGCAAGAGCCCGGCCAAGAAGGCCGCCGCCACGGCGGGCGACGAGAGCTGAACCGCATGACGTACGGCGGGCCGGGCACCTGGAAGGTGTCCGGCCCGTTGTAGTTCGTGAACGCGTGCGTGCCGGTAGCGTGGAGTCGGACGCAGCTCACGGCATCAGGCGCACGAAGCACGAGAAGGCGGTCAAGCGATGTTGATGGACGGGTTCGATCTGGGGGTGCTCCCGTTGCTCGGGTTCGCCATGCTGCTTCTCGCGGTCGTGGCCTTCGTCCTCGCCGTCGTGGCCCGCGAGGACGCGTACCGGGCGGCCGGCAAGCAGACCAAGACCTTCTGGCTGGTCATCCTCGGCATCACCGTCCTCGTCGACTACTTCCTGGGGATGCTGTTCCTGCAGGTCGCCGGTCTGGTCGCGACCATCGTGTTCTTCGTCGACGTGCGCCCCGCCCTCAAGCAGGTCTCGGGCGGCGGCAAGCGGCGGGGCGGCAGCAGCAGTGACGGGCCGTACGGGCCCTACAACGGCGGACGGTAGGCCCCGGGCCCGCCTCCAGGCCGTTGCGCAGGCCGCTGGGTCAGCCCTCGGCCCGGGAGAGCAGGACGACAGCCACGTCGTCCGTGAGCTCGCCGCCGTTCAGCCGCCGGGCCTCGGTCACCGAGGCCTCCAGCAGGGCCTCGCCGCTCAGGCCGCGGTCCAGGTGACGGTTGATCATCTCCACCATGCCGTCCTGGCCGAGGCGCTCCTTGCCCTCGCCGATGCGGCCTTCGATGAGCCCGTCGGTGTACAGCATGAGGCTCCAGGTGCCGCCGAGCTCGACCTGGCGGCGGGGCCAGCGGGCCCGGGGCAGCAGTCCGAGGGCGGGGCCGCTGTCCTCGTACGGGAGCAGGCGTGCGGGGCGGCCCGGCCGGGATATCAGCGGGGCCGGATGCCCGGCCAGGCACAGGCCCGCGCGGCGGCCGTCGGGGGCGATGTCCACCGTGCACAGCGTCGCGAAGATCTCTTCGCAGGGCCGCTCCACCTCCAGGACCTGCTGGAGGGTGGCCAGCAGGTCGTCACCGCACAGGCCGGCCAGCGTCAGGGCGCGCCAGGCGATGCGGAGCTCGACCCCCAGGGCCGCTTCGTCGGGGCCGTGGCCGCAGACGTCGCCGATCATGGCGTGGACGGTGCCGTCGGGGGTGCGGACGGTGTCGTAGAAGTCACCGCCCAGCAGGGCCCGGCTGCGGCCGGGGCGGTAGCGCGCGGCGAAGCGGAGGTCGGAGCCGTCGAGCAGGGGGGTGGGCAGCAGGCCGCGTTCCAGGCGGGCGTTCTCCTGGGCGCGCAGTTTCGATTCTGCAAGCTTGTACTGGGCGATGTCGGCCCGCTTTCTCTCCACCGCGTAGCGGATGGTGCGGCTCAGCAGCCGGCCGTCCAGCTCGTCCCGGAAGAGGAAGTCCTGGGCGCCGACCCGGACGGCCTCGGCGGCGCGCTCGGCGTCGGCCTCGCCGGCGAGGACGAGGACGGCGTGCCGGGGGGCGATGCGCAGGACCTGGCGGAGGGCGGCCAGCTGGTCGGCGGCGGCGTCCGCGGTACGGGGGCCCGCGTCCGGGAGCGACAGGTCGAGCAGGATGCAGTGCACGTCGGGCGTGAGCAGCCGTGCGGCCTCGGTGAGGTTGCGGGCGGTGCGGAGCCGGATGCGGTGGCCGTCGGCGTCGAGGATCTCGGGGACGGTGAGGCCGCCCGCCGGGTCGTCCTCGATGACCAGCAGGGTCAGCGGGGTGGCGTGGGCGGTCGCCGGCGGGGCCGTCGGGAGGGGTGCCGGGAGAGTCGCCGCGGGTGTGGCGGCGGGGTGCTCGGCGCCGGGGTGCAGAAGGGCCGCCTGAGCGCTCTCCGTGGCGGAGGTGCCCCTCTGCCGCGGTACGGGTACGGGCATCGTCTCCGGTTCCTTCCCTCCCCCCGAGGGTGCGCTCGTCCGGCCGACCCTAGCGGTCCCGGCCCGGCGAGCGGAATGCCGCTCGGGGCGAGGGCCTCCGTCATATGCCGACATCGCGGGGGAAAATCGGCCTCACTGGATGACCAACGTCACGGCAGGGCGCGGTTCGTCCCGCCCAGCGAGACGTCCCCGCCGCCCGGATGGTTGCCTCCGCACCCGATCCCGCCTCCTCCGAAGCCCCGGCCCGCCCGCCCCGGTGCACCCGGTCCCCCGGGCCGGGCCTGCCCGCCCCCGGCAGGGGCCCGGCAGGGGTGGCTACGCGTCCGGGCGGACGACCGCCTTGATCGGCATGGAGCCCGCGCCCGCCATCGTCACGTTGCGGCCCGGGCGCGGGGCGTGGACCATCGCGCCGTCGCCCACGTACATCCCGACATGGCTCGCGTCGTCGAAGTAGATGATCAGGTCACCGGGGCGCATGTCCTTCAGCGCGACCTTCGGCAGCAGCCGCAGCTGCTCCTGCGAGGTGCGCGGAATGCCCTTGCCCGCGGCCCGCCAGGCCTGGGAGGTCAGACCGGAGCAGTCGAAGGAGCCGGGGCCCTCGGCGCCCCAGACGTACGGCTTGCCGATCTGCGCGGTCGCGTACTGGACGGCGGTCTTCCCGGCATCCGTCGCCACGCCCTTGACGTCCTTCATCGCGCCCGTCGACAGCCACGCCGTCTGCGCCCGGTACTGGGCGTCCTGCTCCAGCTGGATCAGCCGGGCCTTCTCCTCGGCCTCCAGCTTGTTCTCCAGGTCCTCCGCGGCCTTGATCTTGGCCTCGACCTGCTTCTTCGCGTCCTCCTGCTTGATCCGGTCGGCTTCCAGCTTCTCCCACTCGGCGCTCGCGTCCCGCGCGTACTGCTCCAAGTCGGTCTGGGTGCGGTCCAGTTCGGAGAGCATGTCCGAGGCAGCCTTCTGTCCCTGCCGCAGCCGGTCCGCGCCGTCGAGGTACTTGTTCGGACTCTCGCTCAGCGCGAGCCTCGCGCCAGGCGGCAGTCCGCCCGAGCGGTACTGGGCGCGGGCCGCGGCGCCCGCCCGGCTCTTCAGGGTGGCGATCCGCTCCTTGCCGGCGACGACCAGCCTGGCAATCTCGACGATCTTGTCCGACTGCGCCTTGGCCTCGCTCGCGGCGAGGTTGTAGGCGTCGGTGGCCGTACCCGCCTGACGGTACAGATCGTCTATCTCCTTGCGGACCTGCTCCAGGGACTTGGCCCCCGGAGCGGGCTCGGGCTGCGCCGGCGCCGCGTACGACGTGCCCGCCGCGAGGCCCGGAGCCGTCAGTACTGCCAGTGCGCACACCAACGCGAAGGCGCTCGCGCGCCGCCGCCGCCCTACCGTCCGCATGGTTCCCCCAGGCACCAGGAGCCAGACCTGTCATGAGATCTGACTATTCATCAGTAACTTGTCACTGCCCTCGGGATGGTGCCACGAGTCCGTGAATTCCGACACCCTTGTGGACGACGTGCCGATCTTGTCCGCCCCAACGGAGTCGCTCCCGAAGCGTCCGTGCACACCCCCCGGTACGACCCCCGCCGCGCCACCCCCTGCAGACCCGACGGAGCCGCTCCCACTCCGGTTCCCCGGCGCACCTCTTTCACCCCGCCGGGCGCAACGCCTCCCAGCGCACCGTCAGTTCCCCCTGCCGCCACCGCGCCGGCCCGTCCGCCAGCGGCCAGTCGCCGGAGAGCGCCCGCGCCGTCCTGATCCAGCGCTGCCGCGCCCCGTACGAGGCGTACGGGGCCGCCGCGGCCCACGCCCGGTCGAAGTCGCGCAGGAACGCGTGCACCGGCTCCCCCGGCACGTTCCGGTGGATCAGCGCCTTCGGCAGCCGCTCCGCCAGGTCCGAGGGGCGCTCCAGGGAGCCCAGCCGGGTCGCGAACGTCACCGTGCGCGCCCCCTCCGGCCCCAGCGCGACCCAGACGTGCCGCCGCCCGATCTCGTCGCAGGTCCCCTCCACCAGCAGCCCGTCCGGAGCCAGCCGCGCGCACAGCCGCCCCCACACCTCGGCGACCTGCTCCTCGTCGTACTGGCGCAGCACGTTCGCCGCGCGGATCAGCGCCGGGCGCGCGCCCCCGTCCAGGGGCACCTCGAAGCCGCCGTGCCGGAAGCTCAGCCCCTCCCGCTCGTACGGCTTCGCCCCCGCGACCCGCGCCGGTTCGATCTCGATGCCGACCACCCGCACCCGCGGGGCCGCCTGCCGCAGCCGCGACAGCAGCTCCACCGCGGTCCAGGGCGCGGCCCCGTACCCGAGGTCGACCGCCACCGGCGCCTCCGCGCGGCGCAGCGCGGCGCCGTGGGAGGCCGCGATCCAGCGGTCCATCCGGCGCAGACGGTTCGGGTTCGTCGTACCGCGGGTCACCGTGCCCACGGGGCGGCCGGGACGGCTCGGGGGCGGTGGGGTACTGCGCGAGGACATGGCCCGAGCCTAAGCGGAGCGCGCGTGCTGGAGTAAAACCCGGCAACCCGATGAAAAATCCGCGCTCCACCGGAATGCGAGGGACGGCCATCCGGGTTGCACTGCTTGAAAGGCGCCGACCGCGCTCTTCGCGTCATGCCGCCCGAGCGAGAGGACTGCTCCCTTGAGTCAGTACGTGTCCCGCCTCGGCGGCAGCATCAGCGGACGGATAGCCTCCGCACGCGGCACCCGGTACGACGCGCCGCGGCTGCGCCTCCCGGCCGTCGGCCACCACCGCAAGCCCCGCCGTGTCGCCATGCTCAGCGTGCACACCTCGCCGCTGCACCAGCCCGGCACCGGCGACGCCGGCGGCATGAACGTGTACATCGTCGAGCTGGCCAAGCGCCTCGCCGCGATCAACATCGAGGTCGAGATCTTCACCCGGGCCACCGAGGGCGGCCTCGCGCCCGTGGTCGACCTGGCGCCGGGCGTCCTCGTGCGGCACGTGGACGCGGGCCCGTACGAGGGCCTCGCCAAGGAGGAGCTGCCCGCCCAGCTGTGTGCCTTCACCCACGGCGTGATGCAGGCCTGGGCGGGTCACCGCCCCGGCTACTACGACCTCGTCCACTCCCACTACTGGCTCTCCGGGCACGTCGGCTGGCTGGCCGCGGAGCGCTGGGGCGTCCCGCTGGTGCACGCCATGCACACCATGGCCAAGGTCAAGAACGCGGCGCTGGCCGAGGGGGACACCCCCGAGCCCGCCGCCCGCGTCATCGGCGAGACCCAGATCGTGGCCGCCGCGGACCGGCTCATAGCCAACACCGCCGAGGAAGCCGACGAACTCGTCCGCCACTACGAGGCCGACCCCCGCAAGGTGGCCGTCGTCCACCCCGGCGTGAACCTGCAGCGCTTCACGGCCGGCGACGGCCGGGCGGCCGCCCGTGCCCGCCTCGGGCTGCCGCAGGACGCGGTGATCCCGCTCTTCGCGGGCCGGATCCAGCCCCTCAAGGCCCCCGACGTGCTGCTGCGCGCGGTGGCCGAGCTGGTCGACCGCGACCCCTCGCTGCGCGCGCGGCTCTTCGTGCCCGTCGTCGGCGGTCCCAGCGGCAGCGGGCTGGCCAAGCCGGAGGGGCTGCAGAAGCTCGCCGCGAAGCTGGGCATCGCCGACCTCGTGCACTTCCACCCGCCGGTCGGGCAGGACCGGCTCGCCGACTGGTTCCGGGCCGCCTCGGTCCTGGTCATGCCCTCGTACAACGAGTCCTTCGGGCTCGTCGCGATCGAGGCCCAGGCCACCGGTACGCCGGTGCTCGCCGCCGAGGTCGGCGGACTGCCGGTCGCCGTCGACAACGGGGTCACGGGGATCCTCGTACCCGGCCACGACCCCGTGGACTACGCGCGGGAGCTGCGCCGCTTCGTGGACGAGCCCGGGCTCGCGGACCGGATGGGCGCGGCGGCGGCGCGGCACGCGCAGTTCTTCGGCTGGGACACGGTCGCGAACGGCACGGCGGACGTCTACACCGCGGCCATGCATGATCACCGCCGTCGCGTACGCTCCCACCATGGCTGACACCGCCGAGATCATCGAAGCGACGCTGACCGGCGCCGAGCTGAGCTGGGAGAGCCCCGAACCGGGCTCGTACGTCGTCCAGCTCCCCGGCACCCGCAAGCTGTCCACCACCTGCTCGCTCCGGGTCGGACGGCACTCGTTGTCGGTCAACGCCTTCGTGATCCGCCACCCCGACGAGAACGAGGCGGGCGTCCACCGCTGGCTCCTGGAGCGCAACCTCAAGCTGTACGGGCTGAGCTACGCCGTCGACCGCCTCGGGGACATCTACCTGACGGCCCGCCTCCCGCTGTCGGTGGTGGAGCCGGAGGAGCTGGACCGCCTGCTGGGCACGGTCCTGGAGGCGGCGGACGGCGCCTTCAACACGCTCCTGGAGCTGGGCTTCGCGGGTGCCATCCGCCGCGAGTACGAATGGCGCGTCTCCCGCGGCGAACCCACCTACAACCTGGACGCCTTCAAGCACCTCACCCGCCCGGCCTAGGCCGGGGCGACCGGGAGCGGCGCGGGCGACCCGGCCGCGGCCGCGGCGCAGGCCGTCCCGGTGCCGCCCGTCGCGGTGCCGGCCGTCGCGGTGCCGCCCGTCCCGGTGCCGGCCGTCGCGGTGCCGGCCGTCGCGGTGCCGGCCATCGGTCCGGTCTCCTCCTGGGGCAGCCGCCGCATCAGCAGCCAGTAGCCCGCCGCCGCCAGCGTGCCCAGCGCGCCCGTGGCGGCCCAGAGCCAGCCCGCCCCGTACCGGTCGATCATGACGCCCGCCATCAGCGGGGCGACCAGCGCGGCCACGGCCCAGGACAGGGTGTACATCCCCTGGTAGCGCCCCCGGCCGTGCAGCGGGGAGAGCCGCGCGACGAGGCTCATCTGGGTCGGGGAGTTCACGATCTCGGCCAGCGTCCACACGGCGACCGTCAGCGCGTACGCCCACAGCGGCCCGGCGAAGGCCGTCATCGCGAACCCGTACCCCGCCAGCAGCGCCGAGGCCACCAGCAGCCGCTGCGGGTCGCGGTGTTCGATGAACCGCGTGACCGGGATCTGGAGCAGCACGATCAGCACGCCGTTCACGGCGGAGACCAGCCCGTAGTCCGCGGGCGAGAACCCGGCCGCGCCCATCGCGACGGGCAGGCCCACCGAGCCCTGCGTGAAGATCAGCGAGATCAGGAACGACAGCCCGACCACCCCCATGAACCGCCGGTCCCGCAGCACGGTCCCCAGCCCGGTCTCCGGTTCGGCGGCCGCGGCCGCCTTGCCGGCGGCCCCGCCCGGCGCGGACGCCGCCGCGGCCGGCCGGGACTCCGGCAGCTTGGCGTACACGAGCACCGCACAGGCCAGCGTCAGTGCCGCCTCGCCCAGGAACCCGGCCAGGTAGCTGTGCTCGGCGATCAGGCCCGCCGCGGTCGCGGATACCGCGAAGCCGAGGTTGATGGCCCAGTAGTTGAGCGCGAAGGCCCGTACCCGGTCCTCGGGGCGGACGATGTCCGCCATCATGGCTGCGACCGCGGGCCGGGACGCGTTCGAGGTCATGCCGACCAGCAGCGCCACCGCAGCGATGGCCGCCGGGTGCTCCATGAAACCGAGCAGCGCCACCGAGAACGCCGTCGAGGCGTTCGCCACCAGCAGCGTGGGCCGCCGCCCCAGCCGGTCGGTCATCACCCCCGCGACGAGCGAGGACGCCACGCCGCCGAGCCCGTGGAGGGCGACCACCAGTCCTGCGAAGGAGGCCGAATAGCCCCGGTCGAGGGTCAGGTACAGCGTCATGAACGTGGCGACGAAGGCCCCGAGCCGATTGACGAGGGTGCTCACCCACAGCCACCAGAACGCACGCGGCAGACCCGACACGGTCTCCCGGACGGCCCGTCCGACGCCGGCAACGGACATAAGGGATCCCCCCGGGTGATGTAAGCGTCTCTGTGGCATTCCGCAGGTTACGAGCGGCCGCCCGCCGAAGCCACTGGATTGATGCCCCCGGTCAATCGGCGCCCCCTCCGGCACCCCGCCGTACCGCGCGCGAGCGGCTCGGCCCGTCCATTAGGCTCGTACGCATGGCCGACGCACCGTACAAGCTGATCCTCCTCCGCCACGGCGAGAGCGAGTGGAACGCGAAGAACCTGTTCACCGGCTGGGTGGACGTCAATCTCAACGAGAAGGGCGAGAAGGAGGCGGTCCGCGGCGGTGAGCTGCTCAAGGACGCCGGCCTGCTCCCCGACGTCGTGCACACCTCGCTCCAGAAGCGCGCGATCCGCACCGCGCAGATGGCGCTGGAGGCAGCCGACCGCCACTGGATCCCGGTCCACCGCTCCTGGCGCCTGAACGAGCGCCACTACGGCGCCCTCCAGGGCAAGGACAAGGCCCAGACCCTCGCCGAGTTCGGCGAGGAGCAGTTCATGCTGTGGCGCCGCTCGTACGACACCCCGCCGCCGGCCCTCGAGGACGGTACGGAGTTCTCCCAGTCCGAGGACCCGCGCTACGCGACCATCCCGCCGGAGCTCCGCCCCCGGACGGAGTGCCTCAAGGACGTCGTCGTGCGCATGCTGCCGTACTGGTACGACGGCATCGTCCCGGACCTGCTGGCCGGCCGCACGGTCCTGGTCGCCGCCCACGGCAACTCGCTGCGCGCCCTGGTCAAGCACCTGGACGGCATCTCCGACGCCGCCATCGCGGGCCTGAACATCCCGACCGGCATCCCGCTGGCCTACGAACTGGACGCCGAGTTCAAGCCGCTGAAGCCGGGCGGCACCTACCTCGACCCGGACGCGGCCGCGGCCGCCATCGAGGCCGTGAAGAACCAGGGCAAGAAGTAGCCCCCAGCCCGTCGAGCCGGCCCCCCGCCCGCGGCTTCAGCCGTAGGTGGGGGGCTCGCGCGTGTCCGGGGGCCGGAGTTCACGCCGCTGCTCCGGCGGGAGGCGGGCGAAGGGCCCCGTCCGCGACGCGGACGGGGCCCCGGTGGCGCGGGCGGGCTCAGCCGCCGCACTGGCACGGGGCGCCGGACTGGCAGCCGCAGCCGCAGCCGGAGCCGCAGCCGCACGCCGCGAGCAGGGGGAGGCGCAGGGGTTCCGTACGGGACGGCTCCTGGTCCTGCTCCGGGGTGATCGGGACGGGGGAATCGGGCATGGATCCTCCTCGTGGGGCACGCACCTACGGCGTGGTTGCCTTCGCCCCATTCATGCCCAGCCTCCCCGGCGCGTCAACGGCGCATCGGGGCTCGGAAGCGGACGGGGTCAGACCCCGTCGACCTGCGTCGGCTGCTGGAGCTCGTCGGCGTGCTCGCCCGTCACCAGGTACACCACGCGCTTGGCGACCGACACCGCGTGGTCCGCGAAGCGCTCGTAGTAGCGGCCCAGCAGGGTCACGTCCACCGCGGTCTCGATGCCGTGCTTCCAGCGGTCGTCCATCAGGTGCTGGAACAGCGTGCGGTGCAGCTGGTCCATCTCGTCGTCGTCCTGCTCCAGCTGGAGCGCCAGGTCGACGTCCTTGGTGATGATGACCTCGGCGGCCTTCGCCATCAGCCGCTGCGCCAGCTGCCCCATCTCCAGCATGGTGGCGTGCAGGTCCCGCGGTACGGCCGTGTCCGGGAAGCGCAGCCGGGCGAGCTTCGCCACGTGCTGGGCCAGGTCGCCGCTGCGTTCGAGGTCGGCGCTCATCCGCAGGGAGGTCACGACGATGCGCAGGTCGGTGGCGACCGGCTGCTGCCGGGCCAGCAGCGCGATGGCGCGCGCCTCCAGGTCGTGCTGGAGGTCGTCGACCTTCTGGTCGGCGGCGATGACACTCTCGGCGAGCTTCAGGTCGGCGTCGAGCATGGACGTCGTGGCCCGCCCGATCGCGGAACCGACCAGCCGGGCCATCTCGACCAGACCCTCTCCGATCGAGTCCAGTTCCTCGTGGTACGCGTCACGCATGTCTGGTGTCCCTCTCTTGACCTACTGCACTGCTGCCCGGGGGCCGGCCGGGGTGGCTTCCAGCCCCACGGTGACACGGTGAACCGCAAACGCGTCCGACTCCGGCACCACAAGTGAATCAACCCCGTCTCCAGGGTGAACTCTGGGCGACGACTGTTCGAGGTGCCACCCGAACGGCTGTGGAAGTGTCGTTCTGCCTGCTTAACCTGGATGCATGGACGTGAACGCGGCGGTCGCCGCAGCTGCAGCGATCGCCGGTCTGTGCACCGGTGTGATCGCGATGCTGGCGTTCCGCTGGAGCGAGCGCGACCAGGCCCGCCCCACCCGGAGCTCCATGCGCCCCGACATCAATGCGGTGCTCCCGCCCGGCGTGGACACCGTCCTCTCCGTACTGCGTTCGTCCGCCGTCGTACTGGACGAGGGCGACGCGGTGGTCAAGGCCAGCTCGGCGGCGTACGCCCTCGGGCTGGTCCGCGGCGGCAAGCTGGCCGTCGAGCCCATGCTCCACATGGCCCGCGACACCCGCCGGGACGGGGAGATACGCCAGGTCGAGCTCGACCTGCCCCGGCGCGGCACCGGCCGCGGCGAGGCGCTCGCGGTCTCGGCGCGGGTGGCCCCGCTCGGGTCCCGCCTCGTGCTCCTCCTGGTCGAGGACCTCACCGAGGCCCGCCGCATCGAGGCCGTACGCCGCGACTTCGTGGCGAACGTGTCCCACGAGCTGAAGACTCCCGTCGGAGCGATCTCCCTGCTCTCCGAGGCGGTCATGGACGCCGCGGACGACCCCGAGGCGGTCAGCCGCTTCGCGGGCCGGATGCAGATCGAGTCGACCCGGCTGATCAACCTCGTGCAGGAACTCATCGACCTCTCCCGGGTGCAGAACGACGACCCGCTGGAGGACGCCGAGCCCATGCGCGTGGACACGCTGGTGGCGGAGGCGATGGACCGCTGCCGCCACACGGCGACCTCCAAACAGATCACCATGGCCGCCGGCGGCACCGCCGACCTGCGCGTCTGGGGAAACCGGGGGCAGCTCGCGGCCGCCCTGGGAAACCTGGTGGAGAACGCCGTCAACTACAGTCCCGCCCGCACCCGCGTCGGCATCGCCGCGCGCCGGGTGACCGCGCCGGGTGGAGACTTGATCGAGATAGCCGTGACCGACCAGGGCATCGGCATCCCGGAAAAGGACCGCGAGCGCATCTTCGAGCGCTTCTACCGCGTGGACCCGGCCCGCTCCCGCGCCACGGGAGGCACGGGCCTCGGCCTCGCGATCGTGAAGCACGTGGCCGCCTCGCACGGCGGGGAGGTGGCGGTCTGGAGCTCGGAGGGTCAGGGTTCCACCTTCACCCTGCGGCTTCCCGAAGCGGCCGCGCCGTCCCCGGCGGCGGCCACCGAATCCACCCGGCCCCTGCTTGAACCAGAAACAGCACCAGCCATTCCTGCCCCGGAGGTCCTTCCGTGACCCGAGTGCTCGTCGTCGAGGATGAGGAATCCTTCAGCGACGCCCTGTCCTACATGCTCCGCAAGGAGGGCTTCGAGGTCGCGATCGCCGCGACCGGGCCCGACGGGCTCGACGAGTTCGAGCGCAACGGCGCCGACCTCGTCCTCCTCGACCTGATGCTCCCCGGTCTGCCGGGCACGGAGGTCTGCCGGCAGCTGCGCGGCCGCTCCAACGTCCCCGTGATCATGGTCACCGCCAAGGACAGCGAGATCGACAAGGTCGTGGGGCTGGAGATAGGAGCCGACGACTACGTCACGAAGCCCTTCTCCTCGCGCGAGCTGGTCGCCCGCATCCGCGCGGTCCTGCGCCGCCGCGGCGAGCCGGAGGAGGTCACCCCGGCGGCCCTGGAGGCGGGCCCGGTACGGATGGACGTCGACCGGCACGTGGTCACCGTCGCGGGCGGCAAGGTGGACCTCCCGCTGAAGGAGTTCGACCTGCTGGAGATGCTGCTGCGCAACGCGGGCCGCGTGCTGACCCGCATGCAGCTGATCGACCGGGTCTGGGGCGCCGACTACGTCGGTGACACCAAGACCCTCGACGTCCACGTCAAGCGCCTGCGCGCCAAGATCGAGCCGGACCCGGGCGCGCCGCGCTACCTGGTCACGGTCCGTGGCCTCGGCTACAAGTTCGAGCCGTAGGCCGGCGCCGTCCGGGCGTGCCGCACCGGCGGCGCGCCCCGTACACCTCGGCCGCCGCCCCCGGGCAGCGGGAAGGGCCCCCGGCCGCAGCTGCGGCCGGGGGCCCTTCCCGTACGTCGGTGTGGTGCGGCGTGCCTCAGTGGCCCGCGGCGTGCGAGGCGGAGCCGGACGGCTTGGCGCCCGCGTTGCCCGAGGGGGAGCCGGACGGGCTGCCCGAGGCGCCGCCGGCCGGGGAACCCGAGGGCGAGCCGGACGGGGTGGCCGAGGGGCTGCCGGAGGGGGCGCCGGGGGCCGCGGTCGGGCCGAAGCCCGCGTACATGCCCTTGGCCGGGACCACGAAGGCGTCCAGCTCGACGGCGCCGGTGCGGCTCAGCTGGAAGACGACCGTCTGGACGTTGCCGTCGACGAGGGCCTCGGCGCCGTCGACCTGGGCGGAGGCGTTGCCCTGGCCGCCCAGCACGACGGAGCCGCCGGCCGGCACGGTCACCTTGCCGGAGCCCTCGGCTGCCTTCAGGACGACCTTGGCCTTGCCACCCGCGAGGGTGACGGAGTCAAGGGTCTGCGGCTCGGTGCCGCCGTTGAAGACGGTCGCGGAGACGGCCGCGGGGCCCTTCGTGCCCTTCTCGCCCTGGGTGATGACCAGTGCGTTCTGGACCTTGATGTCGCCCTTGGTGGCAGCGGCGTTGTCGGGCTTGATCTGCAGGGTCTCCGCGTGGTTGCCCGCACCGCAGGCAGCCAGCGAGGCGATCGAGAACACGACGGCGGTGGCGGCGAGGGCGCCGCGTCGAAGGCTGCGGCTCACGGCGGCGGCATCTCCTTGGACGTTCGGAACGGGACGGTGGGCGCTCGGAGCGGCGAAGGTGAGCCGCCCTAAGGGTGTGTCAGCGCGCTTAGGTTACCGAGCCGCCGCCCCGGCCCCGCACCCGACCCTCCGCAGCGCACGGGCCGCCCTCGCCCCGTCGCGCGCTCTTGCATTCCGCGGGTCGCCGGTCCGCGGTTCCCCTCGCCGATCATGGCGCGCCCGCATATCGTGCGCGGGCCCGTCCGGTGATCAATTCCCGGATTCCCTCGAACCTCCCTCCGTGATCAATTCAGGATTGGGCCGGAACCCCTCCGTACGGACGCCCGCCAGTCGAACGGAGTAGTTCGGTTTCCCGGCCTCGAACCCGGCAAAACGGGACGTACGTCACGCTGACGGGTGTGCCGGACAGGTGTAGCGTGGCCCTTTCGCCCGGTCCGCACAGCGCCCCCGACCTGCGAATACCCCCTCCCAGGAGCCTTCCGCAGCACGTTCCTGTCGCAGTTGTCAAGCCCCGAGATATGCCCTGACCTGCGAAAACGCCATTCATAACAGTCAGTTCTCGTGTTACCCTGGATAGCCACGGAAGGGGTACCTGTCACATGACGTTCAAGGTTGGCGACACCGTGGTCTATCCCCATCACGGGGCCGCGCTGATCGAGGCCATTGAGACTCGTCAGATCAAAGGCGTGGACAAGACCTACTTGGTGCTCAAGGTCGCCCAGGGCGACCTCACGGTTCGTGTGCCTGCGGACAATGCAGAGTTCGTCGGTGTTCGCGACGTAGTCGGCCAGGACGGGCTGGACCGGGTCTTCGAGGTGCTTCGCGCACCGTACGCAGAAGAGCCGACGAACTGGTCCCGGCGCTACAAGGCAAATCTGGAGAAGCTCGCTTCTGGCGATGTCATCAAGGTCGCCGAAGTGGTGCGTGACCTGTGGCGTCGTGAGCGCGAGCGCGGACTGTCCGCGGGTGAGAAGCGCATGCTCGCGAAGGCTCGCCAGATCCTGGTGAGCGAACTCGCGCTCGCCGAGAACACGAACGAGGACAAGGCCGAGGCCCTCCTCGACGAGGTGCTCGCGTCCTGACGCGAGGCCCCGTACACCGTTCCCGTTGACGGATCATCCACGTTGTCCACGACGCGGATGATCACGCGGGTTCATCAGAACAGTGTTTACACAGTTGTGCCGCGGTGCCCGCTGACGAGTCCCTCCTCCACGAGGGGCGTGTTGCCGGGCGCTGCGGCATGTCTGCACCCATACCTCTTGAACCACTGCCTGGCGTGCCGGGCCCGGGCAGCCTGCTCGACCGGTCGTCACGGAAGGGGCGAGGGCGTCGCTCCCGGCACATCCCCCAGCCTTCGGCCGGGGCACCCCCAGGGCCATACCCATGTCGGCCGAAGCCACAAACCTGGCTGCGCGACCCGGAGCTATCGGAGCCATCGATGTATGACGAATCGCGCCCCGGGGGCGCCCCGCACCCCCACCGCACCGCCGCGGTCATCCCGGCCGCCGGCCGCGGAGTGCGCCTCGGCCCAGGCGCCCCCAAGGCCCTGAGGTCCCTCGGCGGCATCCCCATGCTCGTCCACGCCGTCCGCGCGATGGCCCGCTCGCGCGCGGTCTCCCTCGTGGTCGTCGTGGCGCCGCCCGCCGAGGCCGCCGAGGTGCGCCTCCTCCTCGACCAGCACGCGCTGCCCGACCGCACCGAGATCCTGGTCGTCCCCGGTGGCGAGACCCGCCAGGCGTCCGTGCGGGCCGGCCTGGACGCCCTCCCCGCGGACGTCACCTCCGTACTCGTCCACGACGCGGCCCGCCCGCTGGTCCCCGTGGACACCGTGGACGCAGTCGTCGAGGCGGTCCGCGAGGGCGCCCCCGCCGTGGTGCCCGGGATGCCGCTGGCCGACACCGTCAAGGAGGTCGAGCCCGGCAGGTCCGGCGAGCCCGAGCCGGTCGTGGCCACCCCGGAGCGGGCCCGGCTGCGCGCCGTGCAGACCCCGCAGGGCTTCGACCTCGCCACCCTGGTGCGCGCGCACCGGGAGGTCCGTCCCGGCGGCGAGGGCGCCACCGACGACGCGGGGATGGTGGAACGGCTCGGCATCACCGTCACGGTGGTCCCCGGCCACGAAGAGGCCTTCAAGGTCACCCGTCCGCTCGACCTGGTCCTCGCCGAGGCCGTACTCGCCCGCAGGAGGGCCACCGATGCCTACTAGCCCCGTCCCCGTCCCCGTCCCCGTCCCCGTCCCCGTGCCCGCGCCCCTGATCCCGCTCGTCGGCATCGGCACCGACGTGCACGCCTTCGAGACCGGCCGCGAGCTGTGGTGCGCCGGCCTGCTGTGGGAGGGCGAGGACGGTCTCGCCGGCCACTCCGACGGCGACGTCGCCGCGCACGCCGCCTGCGACGCGCTCTTCTCCGCCGCCGGCGTCGGGGACCTCGGCGCGCACTTCGGCACCTCCCGGCCCGAGTGGTCCGGCGCGGCCGGGGTCACCCTCCTGGCGGAGGCGGCCCGCATCGTCCGCGCCGAGGGCTTCGAGATCGGCAACATCGCGATCCAGGTGATCGGCGTACGGCCGAAGATCGGCAAGCGGCGCGAAGAGGCGCAGAAGGCGCTCGCGGCCGCCGCGGGCGCCCCCGTGTCCGTGTCCGGAACCACCACCGACGGTCTGGGCCTCACCGGCCGCGCCGAGGGGCTCGCCGCCATCGCCACCGCGCTGGTGTACCGCACGAGCACGACCTGAGTCCGGCCCGGAGCGCGCACCGCTTCGGCAACAAACCCGCCCCGCGTCCCGAAAGGGTCGCGGGGCACTGCTACAGGCGCACTACCCTTGATGCCGTGACTATTCGCCTGTACGACACCAGCGCCCGGCAGATCCGCGACTTCACCCCGCTCACGGCGGGCTGTGTCTCGATCTACCTCTGTGGCGCCACGGTGCAGGCCGCCCCGCACATCGGCCACATCCGGTCGGGCCTCAACTTCGACATGATGCGCCGCTGGTTCGAGTACCGGGGCTACGACGTCACCTTCATCCGCAACGTCACGGACATCGACGACAAGATCATCACGAAGTCCGCGGAGCAGCGCCGCCCCTGGTGGTCCATCGGCTACGAGAACGAGCGCGCCTTCAACGACGGTTACGCCGCTCTCGGCTGCCTCCCGCCCACCTACGAGCCCCGCGCCACCGGCCATGTCACCGAGATGGTCGAGATGATGCGCGGCCTCATCGAGCGCGGTCACGCCTACGAGTCCGAGGGCAGCGTCTACTTCGACGTGAAGTCGTACCCCGACTACCTCGCGCTCTCCCGCCAGGAACTCGACAACATCCGCCAGCCGGAGTCCACCGGCGAGACGGGCAAGCGCGACCCCCGCGACTTCGCCATGTGGAAGTCCGTCAAGCCCGGCGAGCCCTCCTGGGAGACCCCGTGGGGCCGCGGCCGCCCGGGCTGGCACCTGGAGTGCTCCGCGATGGCGCACAAGTACCTCGGCGAGGCCTTCGACATCCACGGCGGCGGGCTGGACCTGATCTTCCCGCACCACGAGAACGAGATCGCGCAGGCCAAGGCCTTCGGCGACGAGTTCGCGAAGTACTGGGTGCACAACGCCTGGGTCACCATGTCCGGCGAGAAGATGTCCAAGTCCCTCGGCAACTCGGTGCTCGTCTCCGAGATGGTCAAGCAGTGGCGTCCGATCGTCCTGCGCTACTACCTCGGCACCCCGCACTACCGGTCGATGATCGAGTACAGCGAGGAGGCCCTGCGCGAGGCCGAGTCCGCCTTCGCGCGGATCGAGGGTTTCTACCAGCGCGTCATCGAGAAGGCCGGCGGCACCGTCGAGCCCGCCGCCGAGGTCCCGCCCGCCTTCGCCGAGGCGATGGACGACGACCTGGGCGTCCCGCAGGCGCTGGCCATCGTCCACACCACGGTCCGCCAGGGCAACAGCGCCCTCGCCGCCGACGACAAGGACGCGGCCATCGCGCGGCTGTCCGAGGTCCGGGCCATGCTCGGCGTCCTCGGCCTGGACCCGCTCGACCCGCACTGGGCGGGCGAGGCCGATCGGGGCGAGGACCTCCACGGCGCGGTCGACACGCTCGTACGGCTCGTCCTCGAACAGCGCGAGTCCGCCCGGGCCCGCAAGGACTGGGCCACCGCCGACGCCATCCGCGACCAGCTCCAGCAGTCCGGCCTGGTCATCGAGGACAGCCCGACGGGCCCGCGCTGGACGCTCGGCCCCCGCTGAGTCCGGCCGGCTGAACTTGGTGTGCTGCCCGGCGCTCCGGGCGGCACACTCTTCATACGTACACACCGCAGCATCAACGAAACAGGTAGAAGTCATGGCCGGGAACAGCCAGCGCAGGAACCGCCGCACGTCCAACAAGAAGGGCGCGACGGTCGGCAGCGGTGGCCAGCGGCGCAGGGGTCTGGAAGGCAAGGGCCCCACGCCCAAGGCCGAGGACCGCAAGAAGCACAAGGCGAACCGCATCAGCAACGCCATGGCCCGCCAGGCCGCCAAGCGGCGCCCGGCCCCCCGCCGCGGCGGCGCCAAGGGCACCAGCGAGATGGTCGTCGGCCGCAACCCGGTCTTCGAGGCGCTGCGTGACGGCGTACCCGCCACGACCCTGTACGTCCAGCAGTTCATCGACAACGACGAGCGCGTCCGCGAGGCCCTCCAGCTCGCGTCCGAGCGCGGCAACATCAACCTGATGGAAGCGCCGCGCCCCGAGCTCGACCGCATGACCAACGGGCTCAACCACCAGGGCCTGGTCCTCCAGGTGCCGCCGTACGAGTACGCGCACCCGGAGGACCTCACCGCCGCCGCGTACGACAACGGCGAGGACCCCCTGATCGTCGCCCTCGACGGGGTCACCGACCCGCGCAACCTCGGCGCGATCGTCCGCTCCGTCTCCGCCTTCGGCGGCCACGGCGTGGTCATCCCCGAGCGCCGTGCCGCGGGCATGACCGCCGGTGCCTGGAAGAGCTCGGCCGGCACCGCCGCCCGCACCCCGGTCTCCCGCGTCACCAACCTGACGCGCGCCCTGCAGGACTACAAGAAGGCCGGCATCACCGTCGTCGGCCTCGCGGCCGAGGGCGAGCACACGGTCGGTGACCTGGAGGCGCTCGGCGGCCCGGTCGTCATCGTCGTGGGTTCCGAGGGCAAGGGCCTGGGCCGGCTCGTCGGCGAGAACTGCGACTACCTCGTCCGCATCCCGATGCCGGGTGGGGCCGAGTCGCTCAACGCCGGTGTCGCCGCGGGCGTCGTGCTGTACGAGGCGGCCCGCAGCCGCGCCAACCGTCCGCGCGTCTAGCTCTGCCGAACGGCCTACGGTCCGTGACCCGTGAGCGTGCCGTCCCGCCCTTCCCGGGCGGGGCGACTTGATCTTGACGGGTCTCGGACAGATCCCTGATGTCAAGGCAGTGTCCTAAACACTGATCACTCGGTTAGATGAGTGTGGACACCAGAACGTCAGGGTTCGACGACCAGCCCGCGCTGAGCATGGTCAAGGTGCCGTGCGATCCCGCACAGGTCATCGTCAACCACGCCAGCTTCCGCGTGCGGCTCGCACCGAGCCCGAGCGCGCGTTCCAAGCCCGCGCACGCCCCCGGCAGAGCGCCCGTGCTCGGGGGTGCCGTCGTCGCCGCGGCAGGGGCCACCCGCCGCCGGGCCCCCGTCGTCTGGAGCGGCAAGTCGGACGCCGGTGACGCGGCGGCCATGGGCGGACTGCTCCAGGCCGTGCGGGAGGCCGGGAGGGGCAACGACGAGTACGACGGCGGCGCCACCCAGGTCATTCCGCGCATCGACCTGGCCCACGACCTCGCCGAAGAAACCCTCGCCACCCCGACCGTCATCGGCCAGCGCACCTACGGCAACCCGGACGAGACGCGTCCGCTGGCAGCCGTACGGGACCTGCCCCACGGCGGCGGGTACCCGGACGGGCCGCCCGACCCCGGGGCGGACGCCCGCCGGGGCGGTTCCGACGCGCGCGGACAGGCCTCGTACTACCCCGGCCGCCGGATGAACCTCGGCGTCGTGCTGCTCCCGCTGCGCGTCTTCCTCGGCTTCATCTCCATCTACGCCGGCATGGGCAAGCTGTGCGACCCCGTCTACTTCGACGGCGGCGAACGCGGCTCCATGGTCACCTGGCTGCACACCCTGCACCCCTGGGCCCTCGCCGAGCCGCTGCGGGACTTCGCGCTCGCGCACCCGGTCGGTGCGGGGCTGAGCGTGGCCTTCCTCCAGGTCATCGTGGGCGTGCTGACGGTGTTCGGCCTGTGGCAGCGGTTCGCCGCCTGCTTCGGGGCGCTGCTGTCCGCCGCGCTGCTGATGACGGTGAGCTGGAAGACCGTTCCCGCCTACGACGCGCCCGACATCATCTACCTCGCCGCCTGGTCCCCGCTGATCATCGCGGGCGCGCCGGTCTACTCCCTCGACGGGCGGCTCGCGGGCGAGGCCTGGCGCACCCTCGGGCCGCGTTCCGAGATCTGGCGGCTGCGCCGGCGCGTGCTGCGGCGCGGGGCCGTCATGGCCACCGTCGTGTGCGGCCTGACCCTGCTCATCGGCTCGCTCCTCGGCGGAGCCGTCCGCTCCACCACCGTGGTCACCGTTCCCGGGCCGGGGCAGCCCCCGACCAACTACCTGCCGGGTACGCCGCTGCCGCAGACCCCGGCGCGGCAGCCGCAGCAGCCTTCGCAGCAGCAGCAGCCTTCGAAGTCGGCGCAGCCCTCGGCCACCCCGACCGAGCCCGCCGCGAAGTCCGGCCGCGGGGCGTCGAGCACGCCCACCCGGGGGGCCGCCGGGACCGGCTCCGAGTCGCCCACCGCGACCCGGGGCACCACCGGCAAGCAGACCCCGCGCAGCACCCCGCGGCAGTCCGCCCCGCAGAAGCCGCCGTCCTCCTCCTCGGGGAGCAGCGGCGGAACGGGCGGCAGCAGCACCCCGACGAAGCAGCCCGGCCTGGTCGGAGGCCTCCTCGGCTGAACCGCCCGCCCCCGTCGCCCCGTCGAGCCTGTGCTCGGCGGGGCGACGTGCGTGCGGCGCCCCGGCCCGGCGGCGGGTCTTCGCGAAGGGCCGTGCTTCCCTTGCGATGGCATTCCGTCCGAGGGAGCAGCCGCTCGCGCGCAAGGGAGCCCCGACGGGGCGCCGTTCTCGCACCTGGGGGCCCCGGCCGGGGCGGGTGCGTGAGGCGGGCCGGGGCGGGTGCGGGACGGCTCAGGGGGCCGTGTGGGCCGCCAACTCCCGGGCGGCTTCGGTGAGGTCCTTGGCTGTGTCGATGGCGCGCCAGTAGGCCCCCTGGGCCAGCGGGAAGCCCGCCAGGCGGCGTTCGCGGGCCAGGCGCGGGAAGGTGGTGCGTTCGTGGTCCCCCACGTCGGGGAGCAGCGAGGCGAATCCGGACCCGAAGACGTACACGCCGGCGTTGATCAGATAAGGCGACGGCGGGGATTCGATGAAGTCCAGCACCTGCCCGAACTCGTTGGTCTCCACCACCCCCCAGGGGATCCGGGGCCGGGCGAGGGCGAGGGTCGCCGTCGCTCCGCGCTCGGTGTGGAAGGCGGCCATCTCCCGGAGGGAGAAACGGGTCCAGATGTCGCCGTTCGTCGCGTACCAGGCCTCCTCGGGCTGCGGGAGGTGCCGGGCGGCGTACTTGAGGCCGCCACCCCGCCCCAGGGGCTCCTCCTCGACGACGGTCGTCGCCCGCAGCGGCAGCTGCGCCTGTGCGAGCCACTCCTGGAGGACCTCGGCGAGGTGCCCGCAGGACACCACCGCGTCCGTGACCCCCTCGGCGGCCAGCCAGGCCAGTTGGTGCCCGATGATCGGCATCCCGGTTCCCGGGATCTCGACCATCGGCTTCGGGCGGTCGTCCGTGTACGGCCGCAGCCGCGAACCCTGGCCGCCCGCCAGGACGACTGCCTGGGTGGGGGCTGCGGGGAACGCGGCTGCGGAATCGGCGGATCGGGGTGCGGGGGACGCGTCGGTCATGCCGGCCAGCGTAGGGAGGCGGAGAGCGTCAGCCCATGGAGGCGACGCCGGAGGCGTACGAGGTGTCGCACACGGGCCGGGCGACGGACTGGGCCTTCGTCGGGCCGTACACCTCCACGGCGGCCCGCCCGAGCGCCCGGGCGATACCCACGCAGTGTTCGGCGAGCGAAGGGCGCCGGTTCACTTCCTGCTGGAGGTGGGTGAGGACGTCACCCGGCTCCTGGCCCGCGCGCAGCTCGTCGACGAGCTTGTCGCGCAGCACGTCCTGCGCGGCGCGCGGCTTCGCGGGGACGGAGACGTCCTCGGCGGAGGCGGTCAGGATCTGGGAAGAGGACGTGTCCGCCCAGGGGACCATGGTGACCGCGAGGGTCCCGGACAGGACCAGGACGACGGGCAGGACCAGGGCGAGGGAACGGCCGATACGGCGGGCAGTGTGGGTCACGAGGGCGAGAGTAGCGCTCGGTGAAGATTTGGCGACATTCAGTCACCCGGTCGGGGGATGGTTCGACGTGGTTTTTCGAATAGGGGGTTGACGGGCAGGGCCGAATGCCCCTTCTGTCGGGGTTCCTTCCCCTGCTGCGGGCGGCTGCCGAAGTACCCCGGCGGCGGTGCGGAGGCGGTGCGCGGGGCTCCGCGCGGAGCCAACGCACGGGAAAGGGGCGCCCCTTGGCGGGACGCCCCTTCGAACCCTTGCGGCTGCTGCGCTAGTTGGAGAGCCGCGCGCCGGAGGAGGTCGAGAACACGTGGATCTCGTCGGCCCGCGGCACCACGTGCAGCGTCGAGCCCTTCTCCGGCACCTGGCGGCCGCCGACGCGGACCACGATGTCCTGGCCGCCCTCGGAGGCCGCGGTGGAGCCGTACACGTAGCCGTCGGCGCCGAGCTCCTCGACGACGTTCACGGTGATGGTCAGGCCGCCCGTGTCGCCGACGTCGAAGTGCTCGGGGCGGACCCCGACCGTGACGGTGCGGTCGCCCGCGTCGGCCGCGGCGGTCAGCGCCTCGCGCGACACCGGGACGACGCTGTCGCCGAACTTCACGCCGCCGTCGGTGATCGGGACCTCGACCAGGTTCATGGCCGGGGAGCCGATGAAGCCGGCGACGAACAGGTTCGCCGGGCGGTCGTACATGTTGCGCGGGGTGTCGACCTGCTGGAGCAGCCCGTCCTTCAGGACCGCCACCCGGTCGCCCATGGTCATGGCCTCGACCTGGTCGTGGGTGACGTACACGGTGGTGATGCCGAGGTCGCGCTGGAGCGCCGCGATCTGCGTACGGGTGGAGACGCGGAGCTTGGCGTCGAGGTTCGACAGCGGCTCGTCCATGAGGAACACCTGCGGCTTGCGCACGATGGCCCGGCCCATGGCGACGCGCTGGCGCTGACCGCCGGAGAGCGCCTTCGGCTTGCGGTCGAGGTACTGGGTCAGGTCCAGCATCTTCGCCGCGTCCTCCACCTTGCGGCGGATGGTGGCCTTGTCCTCGCCGGCGATCTTGAGCGCGAAGCCCATGTTGTCGGCGACGGACATGTGCGGGTAGAGCGCGTAGTTCTGGAACACCATCGCGATGTCCCGGTCCTTGGGCGGCAGGTGCGTGACGTCGCGGTCACCGATGCGGATGGCGCCGCCGTTCACGTCCTCCAGGCCGGCGAGCATGCGCAGCGAGGTGGACTTGCCGCAGCCGGAGGGGCCGACGAGGACGAGGAACTCGCCGTCCTCGATCTGCAGCTCCAGCGCGTCGACGGCGGGCTTGTCGCCGCCGGGGTACAGCCGGGTCGCCTTGTCGAAGGTGACAGAAGCCATGGTGATGAATCCCTTCTACCGGCAGGAACGTGCCGGACGATCCGAGTGGAAGGAAGAATGGGTCTAGTCCAGCCTGCGGACTCCGGCCGACGCTACCCGCCGGCGCCGGTCCTGTCAGCACCCGGACCGGGGTGACTTCGGACTCGGTTCGATCCGCCGGACCGCGTGCCCGGCCTCCCGGTGGCGCCCGGAACGTGATGGCCCCGGTAATCGGCTGCTGTGTAGAGTGAGTGCGGCCCCGCCTCCTTAGCTCAGTCCGGCCAGAGCAACGCACTTGTAATGCGTAGGTCGTCGGTTCGAATCCGACAGGGGGCTCTGAAGAGAAACGGCTGGTCAGCGGCCATAAGCGATGGGCCCCCGGGAAGATCATCCCAGGGGCCCATACGCATTCTGTACACACTGCTTTGATCACCCAGACGCGGTGAGCGGCGCATCCCGTAGCGCGAGTGCGACCTTCCGGCCTACGTCCAGCGCGTCAGCGACCTCGTCCAGCCGGTCGGGGAACAGGTGCCCGTACACGTTCAGCGTCATAGCGGCGTCCTTGTGGCCGAGCATCAGCTGCACGACCTTCACGTCGGCGCCGGCCGCGATGGCGAGCGAGGCGGCTGTGTGCCGCAGCTTGTGAGGCGTGATCCCCATCCCGTCCAGGCCCGCCGCCTTCACCGCGGGGTCGAAGACCCGGCTGCGGAAGTTGTTGTACCGCAGGGGCCCGCCCTCAGGCGCGGCGAACAGCAGGTCTCCCGGCCCCTTGCTCTGCGCCAGGGTGCCCAGCTCGTCGGCGAAGGACCGGGGGAGGGGCACCGAGCGCTTCTCGTGGTTCTTCACCGGCCCCAGGGCCAGCTCGCCACGGACGTCCGTGTAGTTCTGCACGATGCGGATCCGCCGCTTCGGGACCAGCAGGCGGCCCGTCTTGATGGCCGACGCCTCGGCCCATCGGATCCCGCAGTACCCCAGGGTGAGGATCATCAGCCGGTACTCGCCGGCCGCGGAAGCCAAGGCCTCGAGCTGGTCGTAGGTCAGGTAGACGTGTTCGTCCTCGTCGTCCGGCCGCGGCAGGTCGTGGTCGTGGCACGGGCTGGTCGAGATCCGCTTCGAGAACACGGCGTGCTTCATCGTCATCGAGAGCACCCGGTACGTCTTGATCACCCGCTGAGCGCCGAGGACCCGGCCCGATTTTCCCGGCTTCTCGCACAGCTCCGTGATCCAGGCAGACACGTCTTCCCACTGGATCGCCGCGACCTGCCAGTCACCCCACTTGGGGATGACGTAGTTGTCGAGGATCTCCCGGTAGTCGTGCCGGGTGGTGCGGCCGATCTTCCGCTTTGACGAGAACCACTCCTCGGCGACGACCTTCACTGCGGCCTTGCCGGACTTCGGATCCCGGTACGAACCCTTGTCCAGCTTGGCCGTCAGGGCGTGTACCTCGGCCTCGGCCTGCGGCAGCTTCTGGAACGTCAGAGCCTTCGGCTTGTTGTCCGGCCCGTACCAGCGGACCCGCCACCGGCCGGGCGGCTGCCGCTTGCTCCCCGCACGCTTCGCTGCTTGCCACTTCTCCATGGCCAGCTGGTAGTCCGCGTGGGCCTCGCGGTCCTCAATCCAGACTCGGGCCATCGTCGCCCCCTTCCACGAGGGCCTCGAAGGATTCGGCGTCGAGGCGCTGCAGCTCGTGCAGGTCGAGTCCTGCTGCGCTCAGCAGGCGGTAGCCCTCCCGAATGCGGGCCAACTGCTCCTGCCCGCGCGCGCCGCGGGGGCGGAGGACGACGCCCTGCGCCTCGCGCCGGTACGTAGGCCGGGCGTACAGGCGGTACTCGAAGTTCGCCGTGCCGATGTCTGAGCCCTCTGCCCAGCGCAGCGGACGCTTGCCATCCGCCCAGTCCCACGCGACGTCTGCGCCGACGGAGCCGCCGCCTGTCACCTCGACCGAGCGAGAGGGCGAGTCGTCCAGTGGCAGCAGCAATGACGAGGGTGAAACTCCGAGGACTGCCGCGAGTGCGGTCAGGTCTCCGACGTCAACGCGCCGCTCGCCGCGTTCCACTTTGGCGATCGCCGACGGTGCGATGGGCCGGCCTGCCTCCTTCAGGAGTCGAGACAGGTCGTAGGTCGACCAGCCGCGCACCTCCCGGACACGCCGGACATTGGCCGCCACCTGGCGGCCGGTCGGGTCGGTGATCTGGGTGGGGACACGCGGCGGCTGAGTCGTCATGGCTGCGATTTTACGACTCAGTGGAATCTTCATCCGTCCCGGAGTGTCTGCTACTGTCCATGTCATGGGTCCACTATGGACTCAGCCGAGTCGCAATGCAACTCAAGTGAGGTGTTAAGTGAGCGACGAATTCCTCAGCCCCGGGCAGGTCCACGCTGAGTACGGATTCAGCAAGCAGACCCTGGCCAACTGGCGCTGGTCGGACCGAGGGCCGAGCTACATCAAGACGAGCCCCGGCAGGGGTGGCCGGATCAGGTACCGGCGGAGCGCTGTCGAAGCCTGGCTCGACGAGCGCACCGTCAAGGGGGGCCAAGCGGCATGACCGTAAACGCAGAGAAGGGCCTGCTGATGACAGGCCCTTCTCAGGAAGTCTCCGCTGCCGGGATGACTACGGCCAGCTTGCCACAGCGGACCACGGTCGCGCAGCAGCTGCGGCAGCGCCGCGAAGCCTCATACCGCTGCCCGCCGATGGACTGCGGGCACCGCGACCCGCTCGACTGCGCCGCCACGGCGGACGGGCCCAGCACCTACGGGCTCACCGACGACGAGCTGCGGGCCCACGCCAACCAGCTGATCCGGCAGGGGTGGAGCCTCGACGAGGTGCTTACCCGCCTCGCCGTACAGCCCCGCACCGCCCAGCGTCAGCCCTGGCTGACGCAGCACCGGATGGAGGTGGCGGCGTGACCGACGTCGACTTCGCCGGCCTTTGGGCCGAAGCCCGCAGTCTCTACTTCGCCCAGGGCTTCCCGCCCTACGCGTCGCCCGCCTGGCAGGCACTCCACCCCGACGACCCCCAGCGCCTGGCCGCCGCCCTCGATGCCGCCGAGAAGTGGCGGAAGTTCGGCGACGAGGCGGCCCTGTTCGACTGGTTCCGCAACGTCAGCGGCTACCGCTTCAGTGCGGAAGGCCGGAGCGTTTCGGAACTTGCCGAAGCGCGCAAGGCCAGGCCCCCGCGCGAACTCCGGCCCACGGCCGGCTGGCCCCCCATCCGCATCCCTGGCGGCAACGGCCGCTACCTCACCTACAGCGAAGGGAGGGCCGCTGCGTGACCACGTTCCACGTGCCCGACTTCCCGCCCGACGACGACATGTGGGCGGGAGACCAGGGCGCGCCGGCTGGCCTGAGGGCCATCGGGTCCACGTCAGAGGAGTACATGGAAGCCCGCCTCAAAGCCCTCGAGGCCGAGCTGCTGGACTCCGACGCGCTCGACACCATCGAACCCCTCGACCCGATCATCGCTGACCTGCTGTTCCGGGACACCCTCACCCGGGTGTACGGGGCATCGGGCACGTTCAAGTCGTTCATGACCCTCGACTTTGCAGGCTGCGTCGGCACCGGCACCCCGTGGCACGGCCAGCAGGTCCACCAGGGCCCCGTCATCTACTTGGTGGCCGAGGGCATGAAGGGCATCCGCAAGCGGGTCCGGGCCTGGGAGCAGCACTACGGGCGCCGCATGACCGGGGTGAAGTTCCTGCCCCGGCCCGTGCAGGCCATGGACCCCGAGTGGATGGTGCTCGTCGAACTGTGCCGACGCCTGCGGCCTGCGCTCATCGTCATCGACACGCAGGCCCGCGTCACCGTCGGCATCGAGGAGAACTCCAACACGGAGATGGGCCGCGTCGTCGACCGCATGGAGCAGCTGCGCGGGGCCTCGCAGGCCTGCGTGCTACTCGTCCACCACGCTGGCCATGACAGCGACCGGGGCCGTGGAGCCACCGCGGTCAAGGGCGCCCTGCAGACCGAGCTGGGGGTGGAGCGCAAAGGCAAGGGTCTCTGCGACACCACCATCACCCTCAAGACCGGCAAGCAGAAGGACGACGAGGAGCTAGGCGACGTCGTCTTCGGCCTCCACCAGGTCGCGTTGAACGGCGAGTTCAAGGAAGACGGCGCGCCCGTCACGTCCATCGTGCTCGTCCCTCTCGACCCCGTCAGCGTTCCGCAGGCCCGCACCGGACACGACGGCCGCGTGGCCGAGATCGCCGCCGCCCTCGACGCCAAGGGCATCCCCGTCAGCTTCGGCCGAGACCGGCTCAGGCACGCCTGCAGCAGCCTCGGAATCACCGCCCGGAACGACGTCCTCAACGAGGTGATCAAGCTCCGGAAGGAGCGCGGAGAAGGGACGGAAAACCTGTCCCCGAACCTGTCCCCGCCGATGCCAGGGACGGGACAGGAGGAATAGGACATCTCACCTGTCCCCAGCTCGGGGACAGGTGACCGGAAACCCACAGGTCAGACCTGTCCCGGACAGGTCGGGGACAGGTCGGGGACAGGGCAAGTCGGCACACCTGTCCCCTCCCCCCTCCTCCTTTAGGGAGGGGACAGGTGGGACAGCCCCAGCCCCAGACGCCCACTCACCCCCTCTTGGAAGCCCTCATGAACGTGAACGACATCGTGCAGGAGCAGATAGACGAAGCCCGGCGAAAGACGGCAGCAAGGAAGCGCGCACGGGAGGAACTCGCCGAAGCCCGGCAGCGCGGCCTGCAGGCCCGGCACACGGCCAAGCTCCAGCGGACACCCTTCCCCTCGCTGTACGAGTACGCCCTCGCCCAGGGATGCGCCACCTGCAAGGCCAAGCCGGGCATCCTCTGCGTCGCCCCCAGGAAAGCCGCGGCGGCCGTACCCACCGACCCGATCACACGCCTGCACAGCGCCCGCCAGAAGGCCGGCATGCGGCACAAGGAGCTGGATGTTGGCCGCGCCCCGTGGCCGGACCAGCGGCAGCCCGGCAGGCGCTACGACACGCTCCGGCCGGTGCAGGGGTGAGCCGCCGCCGGGCACCGCTCGTGTGTGGTGCCTGCGGGACCCCGGTCCGCCGGGGCAAGTACCGGCTCTGTGCGGGCGGCTGCGGGGCCCGGCTCCACACCGACCGGCGCAGCCCCTGCATCGACGCCCACGCGCCCGTCTGCCCCAGCCACACCCCCCACCCGCTCGCCGAGGAGGCGTCGTGACCCTCACCCATGACGTACTCGCCTACCTCACCCTCGCCCTGCAGACCACAGACCCCGACCAGGAAACCCCCGAAGAGATCCAGCTCCTGGTGGGCGAGTCCGTACTGCAGCTCCTCGAGCGCGAACCCGTCGATGCCGTAGGGACCCTCACCGGCATCGCGTTCGGGCTCCTCAACGACCTGTCCCATCTCACCGGCCGCCCCCGAGAGGAGCTGTGGCAGGAAGTAGCCCTCGCCTACGCCGACACAGAAGAGAGCAGCACATGACCGAACACAAGACCAGCCGCGGTGCAGACATCAAGGCCGGCGCCACCGGCACCGCCGACAGCGGCCACATCGAAGCGGTATTCGCGACGCTCGGCGTCCGCGACCACGACGGCGACATCGTCCTCCCGGGCGCCATCTCCGAAGGACCAGTCATCATCTCCGACTGGAACCACACCAGCTGGGAGTCCGCCAGGCCCATCGGACGCGGCAACATCAAGATCGTGGGCGACCAAGCCCGCCTCGAAGGCCAGCTGTTCATGGACTCAGAAGCGGGCCGCGAAGCACACGCCGTCCTTAAGGGCCTCGCCGACCTCGCCGAATTCTCCTGGTCACTGGACGACATCCAGGCCCACAAGGGCAACGACAGCCAGGGCCGGCCGACCCGGTACATCGACAAGGTCCGCGTCCGGGAAGTGTCTCCTGTCCTCCAAGGCGCCTCCATCAATACCCGGCTGCTCAGCCTCAAGTCCTCCCACGGGGAAATCGACGCGGCCACCAGCGCCTGGCTCGACCAGATCAAGGTCAAGAACATCGCCGAGATGCTGCAGCGCGACCTCGCCCAGCAGGCCCAGCAGTGTGAAGCGCACGCCGTCCTCAAGGGTGCCCGCCAGCGTGTCGCCATCGCCTACTCCAGGGTCCTCCCGAACAGCATCCCTCCGGCCGTAAAAGCGGCAGCCAAAGCCGCCGTGACCGCCTACGCCCCACGGCTCGGCATGGACCCCGTCACCATCGACGTCCGCTGGTTCAGCGAGGAGCCGCCCGACGACGGCAGCGGCGCATTCGGTCCGGAACACGCCGACTTCACCAGCCTGCGGCCCCTGTCCGGGCTCTGCACGCCCAGCCTCGACCCGTGGCTGATCTGGCTCAACGCCAACCTCGGCGAGGCCGACGCCTGGGCCATCGCCGCCCACGAACTCCGTCACCTGGCTGACGGTGACGAGACCCAAGCCCGCGCCTACGAAACGCAGGCCCGTACCGAATGGAGCAACCGATGAACACCCCCGCAGAGAACAAGGGAGCCACCATGCCCGACCGTAACGAAGCCATGCGTCAGCAACTGTTCGAGGCCCTCGAAGTCGACGGCTACGCCGACCTGTCGCCGGCCGCGTTCGAGATGGTCACCCGCCGCATCCTCAACATGGACGACGAGCCGTTCACGCAGCTCATGGGAGCCATCCAGACGGCAAAGGTCCGCTACGCCCGCCGGGTGGCCCAGTGAGCACCGCGGGCCAGTGCCGCACGTGCGGCCGGCCCCTCAACCCCGACGGCTGCCGAGACGAGCGCCTCGGCTGGTACTGCATCATCTGGGGCCTGCGCCTCGACACCAGCCGCATCCGCCCGCCCCGGCTGATCCACCCCACACCCGACCCCGTCTCGGTAGCCGAGCAGGCCATCATCGACGAGTACGCGCCCCGCCTCGCAGCCGCGGAAGCCGCACTCGGCCAGGCACAGCAGGAATGGACAGCCGCACAGCACAGCGTCCAGCAGGCCGCCCTGGCCGCAGCACGGCTCGGCGTGGGCACCCGGCTGAGCGTCGCCGTCCTCGACCCTCACAACCTGCTGAAGACCCGCAAGAACTCCCCCGAATCAGACCGGCACGCACTCATCCACGCCGAGAACCAGGCAGCGGACCGGTTCAAGGAAGCGGAACGCGCCCTCGATGCAGCACGCAACCGTCTGAACGACCTGCAGCGCAGGCAGGAACGCGAGCAGCGGGCAACGCGCACGCCCATGGCCGCCTGACTCATCACACCGGAGAGGAACCACCATGGCAATCATCGCCGGAGCAGGAAGGCTCCAGGCCAATGGCCTCGGCCTCGGCTTCACCAAGCCCGCCGTGTGCCTGTACGACTTCGCCGTGGACGGAGGAGGCACCACCGCAATCAACCTGCGGGGGAACTCGACCATCCCCGTCGGGGCCATCATCACCGACACCCTGCTGAGGGTGGAGACCCCACTGACGGGCGGCACCGTCACCGACACTGTCCAGCTCAACGCCGAGGGGGCGGCAGACCTTCAGGCAGCAGCAGCCCGAAACGCATCACCCTGGTCTACGGCCGGGGTTCGGCGCCTCACCCTCGACGCGGACGCTGCACCCGTCGAGCTCACCGCCGAACGAACCATCCAGCTGAAGGTCAACGGCACAGCCGTCACTGCCGGCAAGTTCAAGCTCATCGTCTGGTACGTCGAGCTCGCGTAATTCGATCACGACTCGTGACGCCCAGCACTGCTCACTTAGCGTGCTGGGCGCGCGGGGTGGGGGGCACCTGGTCCCACGGGAAAACGTGCAGGTGAGCGACCTCAACCGCTCCTGTCGCTCAAATTTTTGCGCGGCCATTTTGAAAGACGCTAATCACCGTGAACCTCGAACTCGGTAAATAGCGACTCTCCGTAGCCATCACTCTGGGTTACGCGAGGAGGCCGTCGCCGCCGCCGTAGTCCCGGCGCAGCTTGAGGAGCATGCGCTGCATCTGCTGTGCCACGGCGATCGGATCCATGGCGCCCTGGACAGTGACGTTCACGACCATCTGCCTCGCCGCCTGGCTGGCCGCTGCGACCGCCCGAACCGGCGCGGCGGTCACGCCGGTGCCAGCCGGCAGGGCCCGCCCCTCGTTCAGCGCATCTAGGGCGCCGACGCCGATGCGCGCAACAGATGACGCCCTGATCACGTACTCGCCGTTCGACAGCCACGACGCGATGCTGTCCGACGTCCCGGTGCCCGGCCCGCGGATCAGACCACCAGCCGCGTTCGCCTGGCCGCCGGCCCGGGGGTTGGGTGTGAACGTGCGGGTGCGGTACTCGGTGACGTAGATGCCGACGTGGCGGTCCCTGACGGCGGCCAGCTCGCGCCGTGCAGCATCCGCCTTCCGCTCCAGGTCCTCTATGTGCCCGGTGAGCTTGGACTTCTTCTCCGGCGGGACAGTCTTCAGTTCCTCCTTGGCCACGGCGATCTGAGACTCGTAGCTGGTGATGTCGAGCTTCAGCTTGTTCTCGGCGAGCTTCGGCCTGATGCTGGCGACGAAGTCACTGGCCTTGCCCTGTGCGTTGTCGAGGCCTGCGATGAAGCCGCCTTTGAACTTGTCGAAGTCGCCCTGCGCCTCGCGGAGCTTCTCGCCGAAGCCGGGTATCCAGCCGAACATGGCGGCCGACGCCGTGACCATGACGTCGATCGAGTTGAGGGCGCCGATGGCCAGCATCCGGAATGCGCCCATCAGGTGAGGCAGGGCCGACAGACCCATGTCGACCATGCCGAGGATGGCGCCGGAGGCGATGCGCCCGAACTCCATGAAGCCCAGCTTGTTCTGGTCCACCCAGCCCTTGAGGCGCTGCAGGGGCCCCTCAACGCCGCGGAGCCCCTCGCCGACCGGGGCGAGCGAGTCGAGGATGGCGCGGCCCGCGTTCTTGAAGACGGGCCCCACGTAGTCGGCTACGGCCAGGACGGCCTGAAAGCCGAACGTCAGGTCCTTGAAGACGGGCGACAGTATCCGCATCCCGGCGCCCAGGGCGTCGAGCGCCTCGGTCGCTACGCGGCCGAAGAACTTCATCTGCTCACCGAGGAACGGCCCGAAGGTGCGTGCGACTTCACCGGCGAAGCGGCCCAGGCCGGGGAGGACGTCGTTGTTCAGCATGCTGAAGAACCCGGACAGGAACTTCGCCGAGCCGTCGATGCCGCGCTCCAGGCCCTGGAACATGCCGGGCAGTCCCTTGCCCAGCAGGTCTGAGATCCCGCCGGAGAGGGTCCGCAGGGTCGGCTCGCTCGCCGCTCCGAAGCGGAGGAACCCGCGGGCCAGCCCGCCGAGCCCTGACGTCAGGTCCTTCACGAAGCCGTTGCCGAGGCGCAGGACCGTGCCGAAGTCCTTCTGGAACCCGCTGTCCTTCATCAGGCGTCCGGCACCGGCCGCAGCGTCACCGAAGCCCTTGCCCATCTCGGTCATGGCTGAGCCCACGATCTTGATGACCGGGCTGGACTCCTTCAGGGCCTGCGTGAAGCCGGGCAGCATCACCTTCTGGATCTCCCCGGAGAGGCCGGAGAACTCCTTCTTCGTTGCGACGAGCTGCTTCGTGAACTCGCGGGCCGGGGCGGGCAGCGCCTTCAGGGCCGCCGCGTACTCCTTCTTGCCCTTGCCTGCGGCCTCGACGGCCTCGCCGACGCCGGAGAACCCGAGCTTCATCGTCCCGGCCGCCAGGCCTACACCGGCCAGCATGGGCACCAGGGCGCCGAGGGCGGGCAGCAGGGACACGCCAGCGATGCCGGCCACGACACCCATGGATGCGCCGAGCCCGCCTCCGCCGCTGCCGAGCTGTGCGGCTGTCTCCCCGGCTGCGTTGCCGAGGCGGTTCACCGATGGGGAGGCGCGGTCGACGTCGAGGGTGAAGCTGCGTGCAGACCGGCCGGCGGCCACGAATCGCCCGTTGAGGTCGCGCAGGCGTCCGCCGCTGTCGCGGGTGAGCCGGTCGATCTGGGTGCTGGCCCGCGCGGCGTCGTCGCCGAGGGCGCGTACCCCGGTAGAGGCGCCGTCGGTGCGGACGCCGAGGGCGCGGGCCGCCTGGCCCGCCGTGTCGAGCCGCCCTCCGAGCTCCTGCAGCTGGCCGCTGGCGCCACGGGTGAACGTGCGCAGCTGGCCGCCGGACTCGTCTACGGACTCGTTGAGGCGCCGGTGGAAGCGCTCCGCGCTCTCGCCGATACGGCGGAAAACGGGTGAGAGGTTGTCATCCCCATCGAGGATGAACGCCATGCGTTCGGCCATATCGGACGGTCCCTACTGTGAATGAATCTATGCACTCCAGTACGACAAGAATAGATCCATTCAGTACGATGGGGGAGTGCCTCCAGCACTGAAGAAGCCCCCCGCGGTTGGTCCCCGCGAGGGGCTTCGCCACGTCCCGGCCAGGGCGCCCTCGAGCGGCTGAGGCCCGTCCCCCGCTACCGTCGCTACCTTGCAGGTCACGGCCCTCTACCGGCCCCGCTACCGGGGTAAAGGGGTCCCGCTACTTTGGGGGCAACGCAAAGAGGGGCTGGACCTGTCTTACACAGGTCCAGCCCCGGGGCCGTAGTAGAGGGGGAGGGCGCTACCCGGTGAAAGGAACCGCGCCCTCTACATCGCGCCGCTGATATCCGGCGCCGTTCACTCCGTCAATCTTCACCTGCTTACTGACGCGCTTCACTCCAGCCTCGTCGAGTTCCTTTGCCAGCCGGTCCGAGTCGTAGTCGCCGTAAGTGTCCTCATCCATGTTGGCCAGCCGCTCGAGGAGGTCCCGCGTGAACATGCGCACCGAGTGCTTCATGACCTCGAGGACGTCCGAGATGATCGCCGGTACGCGGTAGCCCTGCTCCTCGGCGCCCGTGAGGACGTCGCCCGCTGCGTCGCCGGACAGCTGCCCGATGTCCTTCCGCATCGCCCGGCCCTTGGTGCACATGGCGTTGAACGCGGCCGTGGTCAGCAGGTCGTTCTTGACTGTGGCGAACGACGCCGGGCCGGTCACCAGGACGACGACCCCCTTGTGATCCTCGGACAGCACTGACGCGTCCGCGCCCATCGACGCCTTGCCCTTGCCCAGCACCATGTCTGAGGACGTCTGGTCGGTGACCTGCGTGCACGCCCGGATCGTGATGATCTCGCGGAGCTTCGTCGGGACCGACTCGGCGTCCGGGCGCTGGCTGGCGTAGTTCGAGATGAACCCGGCGGCCGGCCCTCGGCGTGCGATGCGAGCCATGTCGTCGATGACCTGCTTGCGTTCCTTTTCATCGCCGAGCGCGATGAAGCATTCCTGCAGCTCATCCACGGTGAAGAAGATGAACGGCATCTTGTACTTCTCCACGATGTACGGGGTCAGCTTGCCCTCCGGGCAGACAGACGTGGGCAGCTCCCGCAGGATCGCGAAGCGGCGTTCCATCTCCGTCAGCAGCTCCTGCAGAAGCGCCTTGAACGCGGCGATCGCGTCGTCCTCGGCGCCAAGGACCAGGCGGTGAGCGACCTGCCGCATCTGGATCCAGTCCTGCCCGCCCTTGAAGTCGGCGACGTAGTGCCGCACCCACGGGTCGAGGAGCCCGGCCGCGGTCAGGAGCCGCTGCGTGAACGTCTTGCCGCGCCGGGGCAGGCCCCCGAAGAACATGGACTGCCAGACGACCGGCACCGACACGCGGGTTCCGCGTGCGTCCTGCCCGAACGGGATCGGGTCCCACACGGAGAAGCGTTCCATCTTCTCGAGCGGCGACGGGACCGGGTCGGCCAGGTAGGGGTCGTCGTCGGCAACCCACATGGACACCCGGCCCGCGTTGCCGCCCTGCGCCGCCCGCACGCGGGACATGACGATCTGGATCTCGTCGACGCCGAGCTCCTGGGCGAGGACCTCCCGCTTGGCCAGCACGTCAGAGGCCGTCTTCCCGCCCCCGCGCGGCAGGTCGAAGATGACCGCCCACCCTCGCCCGTCGCGTACCGGGCCCATCACGCACGACACCTTGGGCCCGTCGTCGTCACCCTTGCCGTTCTTCAGCAGGCCCGCGGCCCGCAGAGCGTCGTTGAGCTGCTGCGCGGACATGTCCACCCGCAGCGGGGGGACGGCCTGGTCAAGGATGTGGGTCTCTTTGCCGCGCCCCAGATGTGCCAGCGGCAGTGTCATTGCGGCGGCCATACCCGCCTGCAGGATCGGCGAGGCCAGCGTCAGGCCGGCCGCCGCCATGACAACGCCTGCAGCTGCCGCACCGAACCTCCAGCGGCGGGCGGTGGTCCGGGCGGCGTGCGCGGCCTGGTGCCGGGCGGCGAGGTCCACGTCTTCCGGCCTGACCTTGGTCTGGGCGCGCAGGGCCTTCACGGTCGCGCTGTGGTCCTGCGCCGACAGGGTCGGCCACAGCCCCCGAGCTGCCCGGTAGAAGCCGCGGCAGGCCAGCAGCACCGTCTTGAACAGGTACTTGGGGACGCGCAGCGAGTGGTAGCGGGAGTGCCACCAGGTGAGCCGGCCGAGGGCGGCACCGTTCGCACGGATCGACTTCCACGACCGGGCCCACACCGGCAGTACGGGCGCGTCTGGTACGACCAGCCAGTCCGCGAGCGGGTTGTCCGGGCGGTCGACCGCCTCGACTGCGGCGGGGGCTTCTCCGGTGGTCGCCGGAAAAGTCTGGGCAGGCAGGGGTACGGGCTTGAGGAGGTTGACGATCGTGTGGCCGTTGACCGGTCCGACGATGGTGTCGGTCATGATGACCTCTCCTGCTCTCTTCTGAGTGGCGGGGTGCACGGGGCGGCCGGCTAGCTGCCAGGCGGTACGGCCGCCCCGTGGCGTAGCTACTTCTGGTTGGTCTTGTGGGTGGCGTCGAGCTCCGCCTTGGCGTCCGTGCACTTCCCGGACGTGATCCGGTCGTAGACCTTCTGGCTGGCCTTGACGGCCTCGGGGGTGGTCAGGTCGGTGGTCTCGGACTTCTTGCCGAACATGGCTTCTCCTTGGGGTGACTGGCTGGGTGTGGACGTGGGGTGTGGCTACTTGCCCTTGCGCTGCTCTTCCTCGCGCTTGCGGGCCCCGTCGATGACCTTCTCGACGCGCCGCTCGAGGTCGCCCTGGTGGACGGTCTGGCTGGCGAGTCCGCGCTTGGCCATGCGGGCGATGAGCCATGTGAGCTTGGCGGTCTCGGCGGTGGTGAACTTCGGGTCGGTCATGACGCTCCTTCCGGGGCCGGTCTGTCCGGCTCCCCTCACCGCCCGGCAGATCCAGGCGGATCGGGCAGCGCGTCAGGCAAGGCCGTTGAAGGGGTGCGCCATCACCGGTAGGCGGCGCGGTCGAGCTTGTTGTGCTCGCGCCTGACGGTCGCCTCGACGGACGTCCGCTTGGCGTCGGGCACCTTGGCGAGGATCGCCTCTACGGCGTCTTCCTTGGACACTCCGGCGGTCAGCTCGACGCGGGCCAGGTGCGAGATGTTCGGGCCCTGCTCGGGCTGTTCGCGAACCGTGTTCGCCCTGTTCAAAGGGGCCGGGGCGCTTTCAGTTTGGATGTTATACAAGCTGATCGGTTCGCCATGTTCGCGGACCTGTTCGGCCGTGATCACTTCATTGGTACCCCTAGAGTGATCAAGCCCGGCGATCTCGTTCAGCTCTCGCTCCGCGGCCAGCAGCTCGAGGCGTGCGGCGACTTCCGCCTTCGCGGCCTGGCGGCGGGCGCCTGCGATGGCAAGCTTCGCGTTCGTCTTCGACATCTCCGCCGCAACCCACTGCGCGTCCGCCGGGGACAGGTCCTTGTCGATGTGCTTGAACACCGCCCACCACAGGACCTTGGCCACGATGGACACCGCCGCGCCGACCGCGGCCATCTCCCACGTACCGGCCAGCTGGCCCTCGAGGTAGATGGCAGCCGCGGCCACCAGGGCCAGGCCCCAGCCGACCTTGCGGGGGAACTCGCGCTTCGCCGGATCGAAGCGGGCCAGCCACTCCAGGAGCAGCACGGCCAGCCATGCAGCATCGAAGACCACACCGGCCGCGTAACCGACGCCACCGCCGAGCAGCTGCCCGATGCTGTACGTCGACCAGACGATCGCAACGAGCGTGAGGGCCAGGACGAGGCCGCTGACGCCGACGAGCGCCATCGCGTCCCTGTCCTTCGGCAGCTTCGGCATACGGACCGTGTACGGCTCCTGCACCTGGTTGGTGGTCCCGTCGATGGTTCGGTCGACGAGGCGGTGCCGCGTCTCAGTGAGGAACTTCACGACTGGTCTCCTTCGGTCAGGTCGTCGACGATCCGCAGGGCCTGCTCGAGGGCGATCTCGAGACGGCCGATGTTGTGGCACAGCTCCCGGTCCGTGGCGCTGCCGATGCTCATCTGGTGCGAGGTCGTGAGCGCCGTGCGGGCGAGGCGGACGGTCGCCTGCTGACCCGGGGTGAGGTTGCTCATTCGGTGACTCCTTCGGCTACGCGCACCACGCGGTGGGCGGCCAGGTTGGCGCCGTGCCGGTCAGCAGCACGGTTCGCGACGATCAGGGCGGCCATCAGGGCCGGAATCTCGGGGAGGGTCCGGGGCCGCCGGTCGACGGCACGCAACGCGGCGTGCTCGGTCGGCCGGCGGACGGGCCAGCGGGACGTCACTGCCCCTCGTCGAGGAGCGCCCGCAGCTGTCGGCGCATCGGAAGCAGCACGAACAGGGCGTGCGAGGTGAGAGCGGCAGCCACGTCTCCGAGGCCGGCCGGGTCGAACTCGTGGTGCTCGCCCTCGATCTCGACCGCGACCGTCACCCCTCGGTTCCCGAACTCGGAGAAGGGGAACTGCGACAGGAACGCGTTCAGGAACGGCACCCGTCCGTAGCCTGGAACGTCGACCGACGCCGACAGCTCCTCGCCGCGGTGGCTGATGTCCGCCATGTGCACGTCGTCCGAGTGGATGCCGAGGCACCAGGAGGGCTCGGGCAGGTCGACCACGCCGTGGTCCACGGTCCGCACCGACACGGTGCGCGGCGCGTTCACAGCTCTACCCGGCCCTGCGCGCGGAGCTCGACGAGCCGGGCGTGCATGGCGCGCATCTGCTTGAGCTGACCCTCGAGGGCCAGGATGACCGTGGCCAGCCCGTCCGGGTCGAGGGCCTCGATGAAGGAGTCGTCGAAAATCTCCACCGACGCGTGGGGGACCCGCTTCGCCAGGTTGTTGTCGAACGGGTCCTGCCGGATGCTCGCGGCGAGCAGCTTGGTCTCGTCGGCCTTCTGGCCGGCGATCGAGACGGGCAGCCACAAGTCGGTGGTCTCGGCGGTCATGCACCAGACGTCTTCGGCTGCCGTGCCCCTGGCGATGGCGTCGTCGTGCGGGACGACGCAGCCGGGGAGGCAGGTGACCTCGTTCCGGTAGCCGGTCCGGCTGTCGATGAACGACCACGTGCGGGAGGCGGGGACGACCTCGCGGGTCGATGCCGTCGGCTGCGACGGGACCGCCGCCAGCTTCGGCTCCGGCTGGAAGATACGGGGCAGGTGAGCGGGTACGGTGTTGGACATGGTTCGACTCCCTTTGCGGAGGGGTTCGGCCTAGGCCCCGGACAGGTGTTAGCGCACCCGCCGGGGCCGTCCTCGTTTCCGAGGTGGTGAGTCCACTCTAGACCCTAGTGAGTCGATAAGCAACTCATTCGCGTGGGGGGATTGCCTCGCTCCAATACACATGCCGTACACGTGAATCCGGGATAGTGCGGGATAGCTCAGGATTCCCCAGTATGGAAAACCGGCAGGTCAGAGCCCTGTCGGACCGTCATCGCAGGTCGCGCGTTCGATTCTTGTGACCTTGTAATGCGTAGGTCGTCGGTTCGAATCCGACAGGGGGCTCTGCTGGGAAAGGCCCCGGACCGCTACGGTCCGGGGCCTTCCGTGTGTGCGGGCGGGGGTCAGTGGCGGCCCGAGATGCGGTCGGCCAGGCGGGCGAGCGGGGTGGTCGTCGGGGTGTGGGTGGCGGCTTCGCGGCGGTCCGCCGCGCGGTAGGCCGTGTAGAGGGCCTGCACGCCGAGCCAGCGGAAGGGCTCCGGCTCCCAGCGGCGGACGCGGTGGCCGACCCAGGGGAGGGCGGTCAGCCCGGTGGAGTCGCCCTGGACCAGGTCGCGCAGGGTGCGGGCGGCGAGGTTGGCCGTGGCGACGCCCGAGCCGACGTAACCGCCCGCCCAGCCGAGGCCCGTGGTGCGGTCGAGGGTGACGGTCGCGCACCAGTCGCGGGGGACGCCGAGGACGCCCGACCAGGCGTGGGTGATCTCCGTACCGGCGAGCATCGGGAAGAACGAGGTCAGCAGGGTGGTCAGGGCCTCGATCGTGGCGGGCTGGGTGCGGCCGTCGTCGTCCGTGCGGGAGCCGAAGCGGTACGGGACCCCGCGGCCGCCGATCGCGATGCGGTCGTCGGCGGTGCGCTGGGCGTACATGTAGGCGTGGGCCATGTCCCCGAGGACCTCCCGGCCCGACCAGCCGATCCGGTCCCAGGTCTCGGGCGGGAGGGGGGCCGTCGCGATCATCGAGGAGTTCATGGGGAGCCAGGAGCGCTTCTGGCCCTTGAGGGAGGCGGTGAAGCCCTCGGTGCAGCGCAGCACGTACGGGGCACGGACCGTGCCGTAAGGGGTGACGGCCTTGCGCGGGGCGATCTCGGTGACGGGCGTGGCCTCGTGGATGACGACCCCCAGGCGTTCGGCGGCCGCGGCGAGGCCCTTGAGCAGCTTCAGGGGGTGGATGCGGGCGCCGTGCGGGCTCCAGCCGGCGCCGACGGCGTCGGCCACGCCGATGCGGGCGCGGGCGGCGGGGGCGTCGTACAGCTCGCGGTCCGTCTCGCCGAAGGAGACCTCGGCCGCGTGGAAGGCCTTGAGGCGGGTGAGCTGGGCGGGGTTGCGGGCGACCTGGAGGACGCCGCCCCGGTGGATGTCGGCGTCGATGCCCTCCCGGGCGGCGACGTCGATGACCTCGGTGACCGCGTCGTTCATGGCCAGCTGGAGGCGGCGCGCGGCGTCGTGGCCGTGGCGGGCGGCGTAGTGGTCGCGGCCGGCGATGCCGTTGTAGAGCCAGCCGCCGTTGCGGCCGGAGGCCCCGTAGCCGCAGAACTTCTGCTCCAGGACGGTGACGCGCAGGCCGGGGGCGGCGGCCTTGAGGTAGTAGGCCGTCCACAGGCCGGTGTAGCCGCCGCCGACGATGACGACGTCGGCCGTGGCGTCGCCGGTGAGAGGGGCGCGGGGTGGGGCGGAGGGGGCGGTGTTGTCCGTCGCGTACCAGAAGGAGATGCCGCCGTTGATCGTCATGGGGGAGTTGGTACACGCCGTGCGGGAGGGGTGTCCAGGGACGGGATGTCGTGCGTCGGGGCGGGACGGGTGGCCGGATGACCGATGCGGGGGGCGGGGATCGGCTGATCCGGCCCGCTCGACCGGACACCCCCTAGGCTCGGGGCATGGTCGACATTCCGGACGGGCTGGTCCAGACGCAGATCAGGTACAACGGCGACGCGGGACGGGAGTTCATCGCGGCGCTGCCCGGGCGGGCGGCGGATTTCCTGGAGCGGTGGGAGCTGCGGCGCACCGGGCCGGGCATGTACGGGGTGACGGCCCTGGTGCTGCCGGTGGAGCGGCCCGACGGGAGCGCGGCCGTGCTGAAGCTGCAGCTGCTGGACGAGGAGAGCGAAGGGGAGCCGGTCGCGCTGCGGGCCTGGGCGGGGGAGGGCTCCGTACGGCTGCTGGAACACGACCCGGAGACCGGCACGCTGCTGCTGGAGCGGCTCGACGAGGGCCGGCACCTGTCGTGGCTCGCGGACCGCGACTCCCGGCAGGCGGTGCAGGTGGTGGCGGAGCTGCTGGCCCGGCTGACGGCCGTACGGGCTCCCGCCGGGCTGCGGGGACTGGGGGACGTCGCGGCCGGGATGCTGGAGGAGGTGCCGCAGGCGCTGGGGAAGCTCGCGGACGAACGGGCCCGCGGGCTCCTGCGGGACTGCGCGGCGGCGGTGGCGGAGGTGGCGGGCGATCCGGGGGACCGGCTGCTGCACTGGGACCTGCACTACGACAACGTGCTCGCGGGCAGCCGCGAGGCGTGGCTGGCGATCGACCCGAAGCCGCTCGCGGGGGACCCCGGCTTCGACCTGTTGCCGGCGATCAACAACAACTTCCGTGCGGACGAGGTGCGGTGGCGGTTCGACCTGATGACCGAGGTGATGGGGCTCGACCGGGAGCGGGCGCGGGCCTGGACGCTGGCGCGGGTGCTGCAGAACTGCCTGTGGGACGTGGAGGACGGCGAGGACGAGATGCAGGAGGAACAGCTGCGGGTGGCAGAGCTGTTGCTCGGGCGGTGAGCACCGTCCCCCGGCGCGGCCGGGCGCCTCTAGGCTGCCGGGATGATCCGTAGCGCACGCGTCACCGATGTCCCCGCCCTGCACGCCATGATCTGCGAGCTCGCCGCGTACGAGAAGTCGCTGCACGAGGTCCGCGCCACCGAGGAGCAGCTGCGCGAGGCGCTGTTCGGACCGCGGCCGGCGGCGTTCTCGCACGTCGCGGAGACGGAGGAGGGCGAGGTCGTCGGCTTCTCGATCTGGTTCCTGAACTTCTCGACGTGGCGCGGGGTGCACGGGATCTACCTGGAGGACCTGTACGTACGGCCGGGCGTACGCGGCGGCGGCTACGGCAAGGCCCTGCTCGCGGAGCTGGCGCGGACCTGTGTGGAGCGCGGGTACGAGCGCCTGGAGTGGTCGGTCCTCGACTGGAACACCCCGGCCGTCGACTTCTACCGGTCGGTCGGGGCGGTGCCGATGGACGAGTGGACGGTGAACCGCCTGTCGGACGACGCGCTCCGCGCGCTGGCGGCGGCCGCACGCTAGGGGTGTCCCGCCGGTCGGGGCGGCTCTGTCGGTGGGGTGGGTCAGGATGGGGTGATGGCGACGGTGCGAAAAGGGCGACAGGGGCAGCAGACGGTGAAGGCGGCGCGGCGGCCGGAGGTGCGGCTTCCCGCGCTGAGGCCGTGGGACGGCGGTGAGCTGGAGCCGGACGGGGACTACGACGGGCTGGAGTTCGCTGACCTGGAGTGGGCCGGGCAGGAGGGGGCCGGGGCCCGCTTCATGGACTGCGCGGTGCGGCGGTGCGTGCTGGACGAGACGGGGCTGGCGAAGGCCCGGTTCCTGGACTCGGTGCTGGAGGGGGTCCGCGGGGTCGGGACGGACCTGTCGGGGGCCTCGCTGCGGGACGTGGAGCTGGTGGACGCCCGGCTGGGAGGCGTACAGCTGCACGGGTCGGTGCTGGAGCGGGTGGTGGTCCGCGGCGGGAAGATCGACTACCTGAACCTGCGGATGGCGCGGCTGCGGGACGTGGTCTTCGAGGGGTGCGTGCTGGTGGAGCCGGATTTCGGGGGCGCCGTGCTGGAGCGGGTGGAGTTCCGGGACTGCGCGCTGCGGGGCGCGGACTTCGGCGGGGCCCGGCTGGCGGATGTGGACCTGCGGGCCGCGGCCGAGGTGGGGATCGCCCGCGGGGTGGATGCCCTGGCGGGAGCGGTGATCAGCCCGGCGCAGCTGTTCGACCTGGCTCCGGCGCTGGCGGCGCAGCTGGGCGTACGGGTGGTCCCGTAGACCCGTAGACCCGTAGACCCGTAGGGCCTGCGCCGGTCAGGCCGGGACGCGGGGGAAGCGGGACTGGAGCATCCAGATGGCGGGGTTGTCCGCCAGGCCGTCGTGCATGTCGACCAGGTCCGCGATCACGTCGTGCAGGAAGTCGCGGGCTTCGCGGCGCAGCAGGCGGTGGCTGAAGGTCAGCGGGTCCTCCTCCGCGGGCATCCAGTCGGCCTCGATGTCGACCCAGCCGAAGCGGCGCTCGAAGAGCATCCGGTCGGTGGACTCGGTGAAGTCGAGTTCGGCGTACTGGCGGTTGGAGGAGCGGCTGCCGCGCGGGTCCTGGTCGAGCTGCTCGACGATGTCGCACAGGGCCCAGGCGAAGTCCAGTACGGGCACCCATCCCCAGGCTGTGGACACTTCCCGGTCGGCGTTCGTGTCCGCGAGGTAGACGTCCCCGCAGAACAGGTCGTGCCGCAGGGTGTGGACGTCCGCCGAGCGGTAGTCGGTCTGCGGGGGGTCGGGGAAGCGACGGGAGAGGGAGTAGCCGATGTCGAGCACGTACCCGATGGTGTCACGGCCGGGCGGGGCGTGGCGCGGGCGCCCTGCGGCGGGCCCGGGGCTGCGGGCGCCGCCGCTCGCGGCCCGTGGGTGGGCGCCGCCGCCCGGGGCCCGTGGGTGGGCGGTCCGGCGGGGGGCGACGGCGGCCGCGGGGTCAGCCTCCGGTGATCCGGGTGCGGGCCGTGGCGGTGACGGTGTAGCCGTACGGGGCGGCCGGCACGCGCGGTCGCCGGGTGCTCCGGCTGCTCCGGCGACGGGAACGGCCGGGTCCCGTGGCCCCTCACGGCAGGAGGCGCTGCTCCTTGGCGACCGAGACGGCGCCGGCGCGGGTGTCGACGCCGAGCTTGTCGTAGATGCGGCCCAGGTGCGTCTTGACCGTGGCTTCGCTGATGAACAGCGCGCGGGCGATGTCGCGGTTGCCTAGGCCGCGGGCCAGCTGGCCGAGGATGTCCAGTTCGCGGTCGGTGAGGGTGGGGCGGGCCCCGCGCAGGTGTGCCATGACGCGGCTGGCCACCGGCGGGGAGAGGGTGGTGCGGCCCTGGGCCGCCGCGTGGATGGCGGCGAAGAGCTCCTCCGGACGCTCCGCCTTGAGGAGGTAGCCCGTCGCGCCCGCGCCGATCGCCCGGGTGATGTCCGCGTCCGTGTCGTACGTGGTGAGGACGAGGACGTGCGGCGGTCCGGGGAGGGCGGTGATCCGGCGGGTGGCCTCGACGCCGTCGATGCCCTCGCCCAGCTGGAGGTCCATCAGCACCACGTCGGGGCGCAGCTTCGCCGCCAGGGCGACGGCCTCCTCGCCGCTGCCGGCCTCGCCGAGGACCTCGATGTCGGGTTCGCTGCCGAGCAGGGCCAGCAGGCCGGCCCGGACGACGACGTGGTCGTCGCAGAGGAGGATCGTCGTCATGGGGCCGGCTCCAGGGGGATGGCCGCGGAGAGGACGGTGCCCTCGCCCGGCGTGGATTCGATCGTCAGGGTGCCGCCCAGCTGGCGGACGCGGGCGCGCATCGCCGGGAGGCCGTGGCCGCGTTCCGCGGCGCAGGCGCGGGGCTCGGTGAAACCGTGGCCGTCGTCGGCGACGTCCAGGACCACCTGGTCGCCCAGGAAGCTCAGGGTCAGCGCGGCCGTCCGGGCGCCGGAGTGCTCGCGTACGTTCGCCAGCGCGCCCTGGGCTATGCGCAGCAGGGCCGACTGCACGCGGTCGGGGAGTGCGGCCGGGGTGCCTTCGAGGTGGAAGCGGACCTCGATGTCCGGGCCCGCGTCCAGGGCGCGCAGGGCGCCGGCGAGCCCGGCGCCGCCGGCGAGTTCGGCCGGGGCCAGGTCGTGGACGAGCCGGCGTGCCTCGGCGAGGCCGCGGGCGGCGATGCCGGTGGCGGTGCGGACGTGGGCGCGGGCGGTGCCGGGGTCGGCGTCCCAGGTCCGGTCCGCGGCTTGGAGCAGCATCTGCTGGCTGGAGAGGTTCTGCGCGAGGGTGTCGTGGATCTCCATGGACAGTCGCTGCCGTTCGGCGAGGGTGCCTTCGCGGCGTTCGGTGGCGGCCAGTTCCCGGCGGGTGCGGATCAGGTCGTCGATCAGCGCGCGCTGGGCCTGCGCCTGCCGCTCCATGTGCACGAAGACGGCGGTGGCGAGGGCCGCGACGGCCGGCGGGGCCAGCAGGAGGTTGGGGTCGAAGGCGGTGGCGAGCTGGAGCTGGGCGATGACGACGAAGACGGTGAGCAGGGCGACGAGCACGATCGCGGCGCGCGGGGGCAGCGTGCGCAGGGCGGTGAAGAAGAGCGGTACGGCGCACCAGGCGAAGCTCGGTGCGAGGACGACGAGGACCACCCAGGTGGCGACGACGAGGCCGAGCCACACGAGCCGTCCGGTCGGCTGGCGCGCGGGCCGCGAGGCCGGGCCGCCGGGGGTGGTGGTGCCGGGCGGCCGGGAGGCGCCGACGGCGGGGCCCAGGACGTACAGCAGGGACAGGGTGACGCTGAGGGCGATGACCCAGGGGGTGCGGGGTTCGCCGGGGTGCCGCAGGAGGAATCGGGCCACGGAGGCGCCGAGGAGCAGGAAGAACGCGGCGTGCATGACGGCGGCCAGGGTGCGGGTGTCGGGATCGGCCGGGGTGCGGTGCCGCGGGGGTGCGGGGCTCACGGGTGCTCCTGGCTCCTTGGGTCGAGTACGTCCATCCTGGCCCAGCGGGCGCCCAGGGGGCGGCCGGGCGCTGCCCCCGCGGGTGCCCGCGCCGGCTTCGCCGGGCCTTTCCGGGGCTGCGCCCAGCCTTCCGGGCTGCGCCCGGGCTTTCCGGTGCTGTGCCCGGTCCTTCCGGGCTGCGCCCCGGACCCGGCGCCTCCGTCTTCCCCGGCTGCCGCCGGGAGGGGCCCCGGGCGAGGCCGGGGAGGGCCCCGTCGCAGCGGAGCCGGCCGGTGGGGGCGGTCCGCGGTGCGGGGGCCGGGGCGGGGCCCGGTGCCGCACGGGCACACCCACCCTGCCGAGCCCCGCAGGGACACCGCATCGACCGATCGGATGACAGGCGGGTCAACCGGTGCGGTGCCCGGGGCGAGCCGGTACGGGGACGGGGCGGCGGGGGGTTCGGGCCCAGGCTTGGAGCAGTGGACGAGCCGGCCCGCCCGGACCGGCCGCCCGCCCCGTGCCGTCACCGAGTCACCGTTCTCAGGAGCAGAGATGAACACCCGTACCCGCGTCCTCACCGGTACCGCCCTCGCCGTCGCCCTGGGCGCCGGGACCTTCGGCGCCGTCAGCGCGACCGCCGCCCCCGCGGCCGACGCCGCACCGGCCTCCGTCGCCGCGAAGAAGGACGACACGAAGAAGGACGAGGCGAAGGGCCAGAACTTCACCACGACCAGCCACCTCACCGTCGACGCCGCCACCCGCGCCGCCCAGGCCGCGCTCCAGGCCGCGCAGAAGGAGAACCAGCGGGTGACGGTCGCGGTCGTGGACCGCAACGGCAACACCGTCGTCACCCTGCGCGGCGACGGCGCCGGCCCGCAGTCCTACGAGTCGGCGGAGCGCAAGGCCTTCACCGCCGTGTCCTGGAACGCTCCGACCTCGGTGCTCGCGGGCCGCCTCGCCCAGACCCCGAACCTGAAGGACATCCCCGGCACCCTCTTCCTCGGCGGCGGCACCCCGGTGCAGCTCGACGGTGCCCCGGTCGCGGGCATCGGCGTGGCCGGCGCCCCGAGCGGCGACCTGGACGAGAAGTTCGCCAAAGCCGGCGTCGACGCGCTCGCCAAGTAGCTCGGCAAGCAGCGCGGCAAGTAACGGAAGGCGACGGCCCGTTTAGGATCGAGCGCGTGGAACCACGCGCTCGATCCCGTCTCCCCGTCACCGCCGCTGCCGCCCTGCTCGCCCTCACCGCGGCGTGTACGGGCGGCACGGTGCAGGGCCGGCCGGGGGCGTCGGGGTTGCGCGACCCGTACTTCCCCAAGGCCGGCAACGGCGGTTACCAGGTCGAGCACTACGCGCTCGACCTCGGCTACGACCCCGCCGGCGGGCGGCTGCACGGGACGGCCGTCATCACGGCCCGCGCCGAGCAGGGCCTCAGCTCCTTCAACCTCGATCTCAGCGGACTGCGGGTGGAGGGTGTGAAGGTGCAGGGCGCCGGCGCCCGGTTCAACCGCACCGGGAACGAACTGACCGTGCGTCCGGCCGAGGAACTGAAGAAGGGCGAGGTCTTCCGTACGGAGATCGCGTACGGCGGCAAGCCGAAGGCCCTGGCGGATCCTGACGGTTCCGAGGAGGGCTGGATCACCACCGGGGACGGAGCGGTCGGCGTCGGCGAGCCCGTCGGTTCGATGACCTGGTTCCCCGGCAACCACCACCCGAGCGACAAGGCCACGTACGACATCACGCTCACCGTCCCGCACGGCTACCAGGCGGTGTCCAACGGCGAGTTGCGCTCCCGCACCGATACGGGCGACGGCCGGACCGCGTTCGCGTGGCACAGCCCGGAGCCGATGGCGAGCTACCTGGCCACCGCTGCCGTCGGCCGGTACGAGGTGACGACGGGGCGCACCGCTTCGGGGGTCGCCCTCTACACCGCGGTGGAGCCCGAGGAGGCCGACCGCAGCGCGGGGCCGCTGGCGCGGTTGCCGGAGATGGTGGAGTGGGGGAGCGGCCGCTTCGGCCCGTACCCCTTCGGCACGGCGGGCGCGATCGTGCTGCCCGCCGGGACCCTCGCGTACGCCCTGGAGACGCAGACCAAGCCCGTGTACTCCGGCGCGCCCGACAGCGAGGAGCTGGTGCTGCACGAGCTGGCCCACCAGTGGTTCGGCAATTCGGTGTCGCCGGAGTCCTGGAAGGACATGTGGCTCAACGAGGGCTTCGCCACCTACGCCGAGTGGCTGTGGGCCGAGGACCAGGGGGAGCACACCGCGCAGGAACGCTTCGACGCGTTCCTGGAGGGCGACACGTCGGTGGACGGCAGGGCCGCCGCCGACTGGGACGCCTTCCCGCCCGCCGCGCCGCCCGGGCCCGAGGACATCTCCGGGAGCCCGGTGTACTACCGGGGCGCGATGGTCCTGCACCGGATCCGCCAGGAGGTGGGCGACGAGAAGTTCTTCGACCTGCTGCGCGGCTGGGCCGTCGACCACCGCCACGGCAACGCCGGCACGGCCGGCTTCACCGCCTACGCGGAACGGCGGACGGGCCACGACCTGAAGAAGGTCTGGGACGTCTGGCTGTACGGCAAGGCCCGCCCCCGCTAGGAGGACGTCCCCGGAGCCGTGGCCGTCAGGGGCTTGCGGAGCACGGTGCAGTCGCGACCGCGCTCCCGGTCGACCGCCCGGCGCAGGACCGTGTAGCCCTGGGCCTGCCAGAAGGCGAGGGCCTGGTGGTTGCCGTCCAGGACGGCGAGCCTCAGGCCCGTGCGGCCGGCCGTGCGGAAGCGGTCCTCGACCAGGGCCGCCACGGCCCTGCCGTACCCCTCACGGTGCGCGGTGGCGTCGATGAGGAGCAGCCCGATCCAGGGGTCCGGGTCGTCGGAGGCCGGGTCCCCGGGAAGAGTGTGGCCCGTGTGGGCGAGGGTGGCCGCGAGGCCGACGAGGCGGCCGGCGGAGCGGGCGAGGAGCACCTCGGCGCCGTCATGGGCGAGTTCGTCGGCGAGGGAGGCCGCGACCTGTTCGACCGTGATGCGGTCCGGGTCGGGGAAGTCGCCGCTGAGTTCGAAGAAGGCGTGGTTCGTCGCGTACAGGGCGGCGACCTCGGCGAGGACCGGCCCCGGCAGGGCGCCGTCCACGGGTACGAGCGGTTGCAGGATCACCTGCTGAACGGTAGCGAAGCCCCCTCCCCGGACGGCCGGGAGGGGGCTTCACCTGCGGCAGGCGGTTCTCAGACGTTGACGCCGAAGTCCTGCGCGATGCCGGTGAGGCCGGAGGCGTAGCCCTGGCCGACGGCGCGGAACTTCCACTCGGCGCCGCTGCGGTACAGCTCGCCGAAGACCATGGCGGTCTCGGTCGCCGCGTCCTCGGAGAGGTCGTAGCGGGCGATCTCGGCGCCGCCGGCCTGGTTCACGACGCGGATGTACGCGTTGCGGACCTGGCCGAAGTTCTGGCTGCGGGTCTCGGCGTCGTAGATGGAGACCGGGAAGACGATCTTGTCCACGTCGGCGGGGAGGCCGGCGAGGTTGACGTTGATGGCTTCGTCGTCGCCCGCGCCCTCGCCGGTGCGGTTGTCACCGGTGTGCACGATGGTCTGGTCCGGGGTGGACTTGTTGTTGAAGAAGACGAAGTGGCCGTCGGAGACGACCTTGCCCGTCGGGTTGACCGCGATGGCGGAGGCGTCGAGGTCGAAATCGACACCGGTGGTCGTGCGGACGTCCCAGCCGAGGCCGACCGTGACGGCAGTGAGGCCGGGGGCCTCCTTCGTGAGCGAGACGTTGCCGCCCTTGGACAGGCTGACAGCCATGGGAATGTCCCTTTCCTCATACGACATGTACGTGCACGTGCGCCGGTACCGGTGCGACGTGCGGCCAAGTTACCGCTGTCTTCTACAACGCGACGAGGGGCAGGCGGGTTCCCGTCGTGAAATGCGGGTGACGGGGCGGGAGCGGGCACGGATCATAGGAGGCATGCCTGGTCCCTATGTCATCCGCGGTTCGGTCGTGCTCCCCGAGGGCGAGCTCGCCTGGCGCTTTTCGCGTTCCTCGGGTCCGGGCGGGCAGCACGTGAACACCTCGGACTCGCGCGTGGAGCTGCTGTTCGACGTGGCGGCGACGAAGGCGCTGCCGGAGGTGTGGAAGGAGCGGGCGCTGGAGCGGCTCGCGGGGCGGCTGGTCGACGGGGTGGTGACCGTACGGGCCTCCGAGCACCGCTCGCAGTTCCGCAACCGGGAGATGGCGCTGGTCCGGCTGGCTTCGCTGCTGGCCGAGGCCACGGCGCCGCCGCCGAAGGCGCGCCGGGCGACGAAGATCCCGCGGGGGATCAACGAGCGCCGCCTGCGGGAGAAGAAGGCGCGGGCGGAGACGAAGCGGGGCCGCACCGGCCGCGACTGGTAGTGCGGCCGCGGCCGGCAGGCGGTCCGGCAGGCGGTCCGGCAGGTGGCCCTGCCGGGGATCAGCCGGGGATCAGCCGCTCAGGTGCCGGTAGCGGCCGCGGAAGTAGGTCAGGGGCGGTGCGTCCGGTGAGGGCAGGCCGGCGGTCAGGACCCGGCCGACGACCAGCGTGTGGTCGCCCGCCTCCACACGGTTCTCCGTACGGCATTCGAGGGTGGCGAGCGCGCCGGTCAGCAGGGGGGCGCCGGAGGCCTCGCCGCGGACGTACGGGAGGTCCGCGAAGAGCAGGCGGTCGCTGATGCGGCCCTTCATGGAGAAGCGCCCCGCGACCTGGAGCTGGTGGTCGGCGAGGACGGAGACCGCCCACAGCGGCTGCTCGGCCAGCAGGTCGTCCATGCGGGAGCCCTCGCGCAGGCTCACCAGAACCAGCGGCGGGTCCAGCGAGACCGACATGAAGGCCGTTGCCGTCATGCCCACGTCCTCGCCGCGCGGGCCGTCCGCCGTCAGGGGCGTCTCGTGCGCGGTGATCAGGCACACGCCCGCTGCCAGCCGGGACATCGCGGCCCGGAACTCGTCGTTGCTCACTCCCCCAGGATGAGGGGTGCGCGGGACGGGCGGGGCACCGGGACCGGGCACTCGGGACACGGGGGCTGCGGGGGTCGTCTTGGGCACGGCAACACGCTAAGGTCGCGGTCCCGCGGCGCACATCGGGCCCTGGTCCGAGCCGCGTCCCCGCCCCTCGGCCTAGGACCGGGCGTATCGTTCGCTCGCGTGAACGACGGGGGGCGCCCCTGGTGGAGAAGGGCCTGATGCGCGCCAATATTCATCTCATGTGACTTGAGTCACAGACAGCAAGATTTGTTGACCCTGTGTACCTGCCGCACAGCTCACTGTGATTCAGTGGACGGGACACCGCAACGAAACGCCGATGACAAACCTGGAGTTGCTGTCGAGGTCTCGGGGAGAGCGAGCAATGGAGACCGAGTCGGAGCCGTACGTCCGTCTTGCGACCCTGCGGCAGCTGCACCGGGTGGTGGCCGAACTCAATACGGCCAGGAGCCTGGCGGACACTCTGCAGACCGTCGTGGACGGCATCGTCGTGGGCCTCGGCTACGAACTCGCCTGTGTCAACCTCGTACGCCCTGACGGCGATCTCGTCGTCGCCGCCTTCGCAGGCGACCCCGCCGCCGAAGCCCTCATCACCGGCCGCGTCGGCTCCCGCTCCTCCTGGGAACGCCGCCTGACGATGGGTGAGAACTGGGACGGGCTCAGGTTCATCCCGCACACCGAGGGGTGGGTCCTCATGGAGGACGACGTCCCCCAGTGGCACACCGAGGGGCCCGAGCCGCGGTTCGAGGACGAGTGGCATCCGGAGGACCGGCTCTACGCCCCGATGTATGCGTCCGGCGGGGAACTTCTGGGTGTCATTTCGGTGGACAGGCCGAGGAACGGCCGCCGCCCCGGTGCCTGGGGGCGCGAAGCACTCCAGATGTACGCCTTCCAGGCGGCGATTGCGATCAGCAATGCACGCCTGCGCGCGAACATGCAGCGCGCCCTGGTCCGGCTGGAACGCGAGCAGCAGGCCCTGCGGGCCAGCGAGGAGTCGTTCCGGCAGGCCTTCGAGTACGCCCCGAGCGGCATGGCCATCGCCGAGATGGGCGGCGACCAGCACGGACGGCTGCTGCGCACCAACGACGCCCTGTGCCGGCTGCTGGGCCGGCCCGCCTCCGTCCTGCGCCGCTACTCCTTCTCCGACCTGGTCCACCCCGAGGACATCGGCACCCTGCTGCGCACCTCCGCCGAGGGCGGCCGCGCCGAGCTGCGGCTGGGCCGGCGCGACGGCACGTACGTCTGGGTCTCGCTGCGCAATTCCGTGGTCGCCGACGCCGCAGACGGGCCGCGCTTCCTGCTGACGCACGTCGAGGACATCGAGGAGCGCAAGCGGCACGAGCTCCAGCTCGCCCACCGGGCCAGCCACGACTCGCTGACCGGGCTGCCCAACAGCGCCGAGCTGCGGGCCCGCCTCGGGGCGCGGCTGTGCCGCAGGCCGCAGTCGGTGCGGGCCACCGCGGTCGAGGCCCTGGACGCGGCCTTCGAGGGCCGCGAGGGCTACGCCGGGCACGAGAGCCACGAGGTGCGGGCCGAGGCGGGTGGTGCCGGGGAGCACGGCTTTCAGCCCGACGGCCCGGACCGCTACCCCGGGCACGACCCCTTCGAGTTCCCCGGCGGGCTGCCCGCCCAGGCGGACGGCCCCTACGACCACCACGTGCACACGGTGGCACCCGCGAGTGACGTCGACGACGGGACGAAGGGGCTCGCGGTGCTCTTCTGCGACCTCGACGGCTTCAAGTCGATCAACGACCGGTTCGGGCACCACACGGGGGACGCGGTCCTGATCGAGGTGGCCCGGCGGCTGACCACCTGCGTCAGGGACGGTGACACCGTCGCCCGGCTGGGTGGTGACGAATTCGTCGTCCTCGCCGACGGCCTCGGCGCGGCGGACGCGGCCGACCTGGCGGTCCGGCTGCGCAACGCGATCATCCCGCCGATCCGGGTGGACGGCCGCGCGGTGCGTGTGGGAGCCAGTTTCGGCATCGGCTGGGCCAGCTGCGGGATGTCGGCGGACGAGGTGCTGCGCTCCGCCGACCAGCGGATGTACATCGAGAAGCGATCGCGCTCCAAGGCGCACCGGCGGGCCGGCTGAAGCGATCGGCCGCCCGGGGGTGCACGTGTTCGGGGTAGGCTCCCGGGGGTCGAAAGGAGTGACCTGCGATGACGACGCCCGCGAACAACGGCCCGCACGGTGGGGCGAACAAGCCCGAGGACGATGATCCGTTCGGGTATCTCTACGCGGACGGCCATGCGGCCGGAGCCACCCCGCCCGCTTCGGGCGGTGGATACGGCTACCCGGGCCCCCAGGCCGGCGGTCATTCCGGCCCGCAGCCGGGTGTTCCCCGAACCTCCCACCACCAGGTGCGCACGGTCGGCGAACGGACGTACGGCGGTCAGCGCGGCCCCGTGCCCCAGCAGCCCGGTCCCGCCCAGCAGCCCCCCTACCAGGCGCAGTACCAGGCCCCCGAGGCGCTCCAGGCGGGCGGGTACGGCGTTCCCCCGCAGCAGCAGTCCCCGCAGCACCAGACCCAGACCATGGCGCACCCCGGCGGTCCGGGCGGCCGCGGCGGCCACGGCGGCGGCGGGTCCAGCCGCAAGGGCCTGCTCATCGCGGCCGTGGCGGTGGTCGCGGCCGTGGCGATCGGCATCGGCGCGGCCCTGGCCTTCGGCGACAACGGCAAGACCAAGGACGAGGGGAAGACCGAGGGCACGGGCCAGAACCCGTCGTCGGCCCCGCAGAACCCCTCCAGCCCGCCCCCGAGCGGCTCCCCGCAGCCTTCGGAGGCCCCGCTGCCCAAGGCGGACGCCTCGGGCGCCGGGATGGACCTCACCGGTGGCGCGACGCTGCTGGCCGCGGTGCCGGGCGCGAAGAGCGCGGGCGGCCAGTACGTCGGCAACTTCAACCAGGTCGGCGCGGCCGTCACCTGGACGGTCGAGGTGCCCAAGGACGGCGAGTACACCTTCCGGATGATCTACGGGGTGCCCGGCAAGGACGCCAACACGACGCTGACGGTCAACGGCACCGCGCAGAACCGTGCGCTGAACATGAAGAACTTCGCGAAGGCCGCCGAGGGCGACTGGGCGAAGGGGTGGACCAACACCTACGCCTACGTGAACCTCAAGAAGGGCACGAACACGATCAGGATCTCCTGCGAGCAGGGGAACTCGTGCGACGCGGCCATCGACCAGTTCGCGCTGGAGAAGCGCTGACCGGGCGCTGATCCGGCGTCGGTCCGGCGCTGACGCGGAGGCCGGCAAGGCCGCTTCCGCGGTCGGCTACTGAGGCTGCGTCACCTTCACCGACCCCCGTACCTCCTCGTAGGTGCGGGGGTCGAACTCTCCCGCCGCGGGGGCGGCGACCGTGGCCGCCGAGAGCGCGACCGCGCGGGTCAGGCGCTCCGGCCAGTCCACGCCCTCCACCAGGGCGGACAGCAGCCCGGCGACCGCGGAGTCGCCGGCTCCGGTGGGGTTGCCGGCCACGGTGCGGGGCGGGGCAGCCTGCCAGGTGCCCTGGGCGGTGGCGGCCAGCAGGCCCGCGGGGCCCAGCGAGGTGACCACCGCGTGGGCGCCCCGGCGGCGGGCGTCGCGGGTGGCGGGGAGCGGGTCGCGGGAGCCGGTCAGCTCGGCCAGTTCGGCGCCGTTCGGCTTGATCATCTCGGGGCGGGCGGCGACCCCGCGGCGCAGGGCCTCGCCGCTGGTGTCCAGCAGGACCGGGACCCCGGCCGCGTGGGCGGCCCGTACGAGCACGGCGTACGCCCCCACCGGGACGCCGGGCGGGAGGCTGCCGCACAGGGCCACCGCGCGGGCCCCGGCCAGCAGCTGCCCGTACCGGACCAGGAACGAGGACCACTCCTCGGCGGTGATCAGCGGCCCCGGCTCGTTGAACTGGGTCGTGTCGCCCGAGGCGTCGTCGACGACGGCCACGGTGCGGCGGGTGGTGCCCGCGCAGGGGACCAGGGCGTCCACCACCCCGGGGGAGGCGGCCAGCAGCTCCCGTACGAGGGAGCCGGCCGGGCCGCCCGTGAACCCGGTGGCCGTCACCTCGTGGCCGAGGGCGGCCAGGACCCGGGCGACGTTGATCCCCTTGCCGCCGGGGCGTTCGGAGACGGCGGTGATCCGGTGCGAGGCGTGCGGGAGCAGCCGCGGCACGCGGTACGTGACGTCGAGCGCGCTGTTGAGCGTCACGGTCAGGATCATGGGCTCCCCCGGGTCTGTCGCTGCCGGGATCATGCCAAAGAGAAGGCGGCCGGCCCAGTCCTGGGGCCGACCGCTCCGGTTCTTCCAGCCGCTTGGCCGTCAGATCGCGGCCCGCACCGCAGGGCTGACGACCCATTCGCCGCGCCGCATGACGCCCCGGACCCCGAACTCGGCGTCGAGGACGACGAGGTCCGCGTACTTGCCGGGCTCCAGCGAGCCGATCTCGTCGTAGAGGCCCAGCAGCTTGGCCGGGTTGGCGGAGATCGCCTGGACCACCGATTCCACCGGCAGCCTGTCGAGGGTGACCGAGCGCTTGAACGCGGTGTCCAGGGTCAGGGTCGAACCCGCGATGGAACCGCCCTCGACGAGCCGGGCCACACCCTGCCTGACCTCGACCTCCAGCTGGCCGAGGCGGTAGGTGCCGTCGCCGAACCCGGCGGCGTCCATCGCGTCGGTGATCAGCGCCACGCGGTGCGCGCCCGCGTGGTGGAAGGCCAGCTCCAGCATGGCCGGGTGCAGGTGGGTGCCGTCGTTGATCAGCTCGACGGTGATCCGCTCGTCCTCCAGCAGGGCCGCGATGGGGCCCGGGGCACGGTGCTCCATGCCCGGCATCGCGTTGTAGAGGTGGGTGGCCACGGTCGCGCCCGCGTCGATGGCCTCGCGCGTCTGCTCGTACGTGGAGTCCGTGTGGCCGATCGCGGCGATCACCCCGTGCTCGGCGAGCAGCCGTACGGAGTCCAGCCCGCCCGGCAGCTCGGTGGCGAGGGTGAACATGCGGGCGGCGCCGTGCGAGGCGTCGATCAGCTTGCGGACCTCCGCCGGGTCGGGGTCGCGCAGCAGGTCCTCCTCGTGCGCGCCCTTGCGGCAGGGGTTGATGAAGGGGCCCTCGAAGTGGATGCCCGCGATCTCGCCCTGCTGGGTCAGTTCGGCGAGGAGTCCGGCGCGCCGGGCGAGTTCGGCGAGGTCGCCGGTGACGGTGGAGGCGACCAGGGTGGTGGTGCCGTGCTCGCGGTGGGTCCGTACGCCCTTGAGGATCTCCTCGGCGGTGCCGGAGGTGAAGGAGGCGCCGCCGCCGCCGTGGTTGTGCATGTCCACGAAGCCGGGGACGATCCAGTGCCCGGAGAGGTCGACGACCTGCGCACCCTCCGGGGCGCTGCCGGCGATGCGGTCGCCCTCGACGATGACCCGTCCGTCGGCCACGGTTCCGGTGGGCAGCACCACCCTGGCGCCGGAGAGAACAGTGCTGTGCGCGCTTCCGGACATCAGGCAGGTACCTCCGTGGCGAGTAGGTCCCAGGCGAGCAGCCCTGCGCCCAGGCATCCGGCGGTGTCCCCGAGGGCCGCCGGAACGATGTGGGGGAGCCGCTGGAACGTCACGCGCTCCTCCACGGCCTTCCGTAGTGGTGTGAACAAGGTTTCCCCCGCCTCGGCGAGCCCGCCCCCGATGATCAGCGTGCGCGGGTCCAGCAGGGTGATCGCGGTGACCAGCCCGTCGGCGAGGGCGCCGACCGCGGCCAGCCAGACCTCGCGGGCGCGTGCGTCGCCGTCCTCGACGGCCTTGGCGCAGTCCGCGGCGTCCGCCTCCGGGTCGCCGCAGGCGGCGGCCCAGGCGCGGCTGACGGCGGAGGCGGAGGCGAGGGTCTCCAGGCAGCCGTGCTGCCCGCAGCCGCAGGCGGGGCCGCCGGGGCGGACCACGATGTGCCCGATCTCGCCCGCGTAGCCGTGGGCGCCCGCCTCGATGCGGCCGGCGATGCCGATGGCTCCGGCGATGCCGGTGCCCAGGGGGACGAAGAGGAAGCGGTCGGCGCCGCGGCCCGCCCCGATGCGGCCTTCGGCGAGCCCGCCCGTGCGGACGTCGTGGCCGAGGGCGACGGGGATCGAGCCGAGGCGCCTGCTGAGCAGCTCCCGCATCGGCACGTCGCGCCAGCCCAGGTTCGCCGCGTAGACGGCGATCCCGTTCTCGGCGTCCACGATGCCGGGTACGGCGACACCGGCGGCCGAGGCGGGGCGCCCGAAGCGCTCCCGGCCGGTGTCGAGCAGCTCGGCGGCGAAGGCCTGGATCGTCTCGACGACGGCGTCGGGGCCCCGCTCGCGGCCGGTGGCGCGGCGCGCCTCGTGGAGCAGGGTGCCGTCGGCGGCGACCAGGGCGGCCTTCATCCCGGTGCCGCCCACATCGAGGGCGATGACGTGTTTCACGGGTTTCACAGAGGACAGTCTCGCGTGCTCGACGGGGAAAGGTCTAGTCCATTGAGAGGGATTGTTGAGTGACCATACAAATTCGGGGCCGTGGTCGGGACGGGGGTCCGGACACGAACCGGACACGGGAGGGATCCGGATGTGGACGAGGCGCCAAAGTGGTGTAGACCTTACGTGGATCGTACGTACAACAAGGGGTGGATGGAGAACTGTGAAGGGCCGTTACCTGAGGCCGGCCGCGTCCGGTGCCGCACTGTGCCTGACCGCGACGCTCACCGGCTGCGGAGCCCTCGGCGGACTCACCGGGGACAACGAGGTGACCCTCCGGGTCGTGGCGGCCGATTACGGGGACAATCCGCAGAACTCGTCGGCGACGTACTGGAAGGGTCTCGCCGACGCCTTCGAGAAGGACCACCCCGGCACGAAGGTCGAGGTCAGCGTCTACAACTGGTCCGAGGTCGACGCCAAGGTCGCCGAGATGGTCAAGGCGGGCAAGGCCCCCGACATCGCGCAGATCGGCGCCTACGCCGACTACGCGGCCGACGGCAAGCTGTACTCCGTGGACGAGCTGCTCTCCGTCAAGACGGAGGCCGACTTCCTCGGCCCGCTCGCCGAGGCGGGCAAGGTCAAGCGCGTCCAGTACGGCATGCCCTTCGTGGCCAGCACCCGGCTGCTCTTCTACAACGAGAAGCTGCTCACCGACGCCGGCGTGCTCGCCAAGGACGCCAAGAGCGGCTGGCAGCCCAAGAGCTGGGCGGAACTGGAAGCCGCCGCGAAGAAGCTCAAGGGCGCCGGCGTCCAGACCCCCTTCGCGCTGCCGCTGGGCCGCGAGGAGGCGCAGGCCGAGACGATGATGTGGATGCTGGCGGGCGGCGGCGGCTACACCGACAACGAAGAGAGCTACTCGATCGACTCGCCCGACAACGTCAAGACGCTGGAGTTCCTCCGCGACAAGATGGTCGGCCAGGGCCTGACGGGCCCCGTCGAGCCGGGCAAGCTGGACCGCCGGGCCGCCTTCGAGGCCTTCACCCGCGGAGAGGTCGGCATGCTCAACGGCCACCCGACGCTCGTGAAGCAGGCCGCGGCCAAGGGCGTGAAGTTCGGCATGGTCCCCCTGCCCACCGCCGAAGGCAACGAACAGCCCGCGATGGGCGTCGCGGACTGGGTGATGGCCTTCAAGAACGGGCACAAGGCGGAGTCCGGCAAGTTCCTGGACTACCTGTACGAGGCGAAGAACGTGACCGCCTTCACCAACCAGTACGACCTGCTGCCCGTCACCACCAGCGGCTACCGGGCCATGGAGAGCGGCACCGGCGGGTCCGCCCCGCAGCTGAAGACCTTCCTGGCCGCGCTGCCCACGTCCCGGCTCTACCCCGTCGGCAAGAAGTCCTGGGCGGGGGTCAGCGAGGACATCAAGCAGAACATCGGCAAGACCGTCCAGCCGGGCGGGCAGCCCGCGAAGGTCCTGGACGAGATCGCGACGGCGGCGCGGGCGGCCGACCCGCGCTGACGCGGGGCGGTCCCGCCGCGCGGCGCCGGTGTCGGTGGGCGGCGTTAATCTGGCGGTATGACGGACGAGGGGCAGCTGACGGCCACGGAGGCCGCGGTGCTCGCGTACGAGGGACGCACCTGGCCCGGGCCCGGCGCCAAGGAGCGGGCGATACGGGAAGGGCTGGGGATGACCCCGGTCCGCTACTACCAGCTGCTCAACGCGCTCATGGACGATCCCCGGGCGCTGGCCCACGCCCCGGGCACGGTGAACCGGCTGCGGCGCATCCGCGAGGCCCAGCGGGCCCGGAGATGACCGGAGCGTGCCGCCTGCGGCGGGCGTGGCCTGCGCCATAGCCGTCGTGCGGCTGGGCCGTTAGGGTCGACCGTATGGGGAGCCATCCGCACGACTTGCCGATGCCCGTCACCGCCGCCGGACGCGAGGGACTCGAGGCCCTGCTCCGTGCACCCCGGCGGTCCGTGGTCGCACTCGACTTCGACGGCACCCTCGCCGACATCGTCCCGGACCCGGACCAGGCCCGCGCGCACCCGGGAGCCGTGCCCGCCCTGGCCGCGCTGGCCCCGGAGGTGGCCTCGGTCGCCGTGATCACCGGCCGGCCGGCGGGCGTCGCCGTCCGCTACGGGGGCTTCGCCGGGGTTCCCGGGCTGGAGCACCTGGTGGTCCTCGGCCACTACGGGGCCGAGCGCTGGGACGCCGTCACGGGGACGGTCCACGCCCCCGCCGAGCACCCCGGGGTGGCGGCGGTACGGGCCGAGCTGCCGGGGTTCCTGGAGTCGATCGGGGCCTGGCGGGGCACCTGGATCGAGGAGAAGGGCCGCGCGCTGGCCGTCCACACCCGCCGCGCCGAGGACCCCGACGCGGCCTTCGCGGCCCTGCGGGAACCGCTGGCCGGGCTGGCCGCACGGCACGGGCTGATGGTCGAGCCCGGCCGGGCCGTCCTGGAGCTGCGGCCGCCGGGGACCGACAAGGGCGTCGCCCTGACGGAGTTCCTCGCGGAGACCGGCGCGGAGGCCGTGCTGTACGCCGGCGACGACCTGGGTGACCTCGCGGCCTTCGCCGCCGTCGAGAAGCGGCGGACCGACGGGCTGCCGGGGCTGCTGGTGTGCAGCGGCTCGGCGGAGGTCCCCGGACTGGCTTCCCGGGCCGACCTCGTCCTCGCGGGACCGTCCCAGGTCGTGGCCTTCCTCGCCGCACTGGCCGCTGCGCTGCGGGCCTGACCCCTCCCTGCGGGCTGCAGCTCGGACCGCCCCCGCGGCGCCGTCGCCGGGGGCCGGCCCCCGGACCCCCGCGCCTCAAACGCCGGCGGGGCTGGGTGTGGCGTTGGGCTGGGCTGAAGACCCAGGGCTGCGGCCTGCGCCCCGCGCCTCAAGCGCCGGCGGGGCTGGGTGTGGCGTTGGGCTGGGCTGGGCTGGGTTTGGGGCCTGAAGATCCAGGGCTGTGGCCTGTGGCCTGCGCCTCAAGCGCCGGCGGGGCTGGGTTTGGCGTTGGGTCGGGCTGAAGATCCGGGGCTCAGCCCCGCGCCCCGCGCCTCAGGACTTCCCGCGGTTGGCAGGCGGGATCAGCCGAAGTTCAGCCTCGCCGGCGATTGAGGCGCGGGGTCTGGGGCGGAGCCCCAGGAAGGGGGCCCGGGGCTAGGAGAGGGCGTCCAGTTGGGCCTCGAACCAGGCGGCCGGGGGGAGGGTCGTGGCGGCGGCGGCCAGGCGCTTCGTGCGGTCGGCCCGCTCCGCCGCCGGCATGGACAGCGCCGCGTGCAACGCCTCGGCCGTCGCCGTGACGTCGTACGGGTTCACCGTCAGCGCGTGCTCGCGCAGCTCCTCGTACGCCCCGGCCCCGGTGGACAGCACCAGCGCGCAGCCCGCCTCCGACACCACCGGGATCTCCTTCGCGACCAGGTTCATCCCGTCCCGCACCGGGTTCACCAGCGCCACGTCCGCCATCCGGTACACCGCCAGCGAGCGCGCGAAGTCGTCCACCACGGACACCAGCACCGGCTGCCAGTCCGCCGTCCCGAACTCCGCGTTGATCTCCTCCGCGAGCTGCGCGACCGCCGCCGTGTAGTCCCGGTACACCTTCAGGTCCTGCCGGGACGGGTACGCGGAGGCCAGGTGCACCACCTCGCCCCGCCATTCGGGGTGCGTGGTCAGCAGCTCCCGGTAGGCGTGCAGGCCGCGCAGGATGTTCTTCGACAGCTCGGTGCGGTCCACCCGGGCGATCGTCCTGCGGCCCGCGACCTCGGCCCGCAGCGCGGCCAGCTTCTCGTCGACCTCCGGCCGGTGCGCGAGGGACCGCAGGTCCTCCGCATCGACCCCCAGCGCGTACACGGCGACGTCCGTCCGCTTGTGCCGCACCGGGCCCGACGGGCTCTTCTCGATGGAGCGGGCCCGCGAGGGCTCCTCGCCCGCCGGGAACCGCGGCGCGGCGATGCCCCGCTCGTCGTCCAGGTGCGCGCCGCCCATGAAGGAGTGCGCCCAGGCCCAGGTGTGGAAACCGACCACGTCCGCCCCGAGCATCCCCCACACCAGCCGGCTCCGGACGTCGTCCGGGAGCATGCCCAGGAACTCCGGCGACGCCCACGGCGTGTGCGTGAAGTGCGCGATCCGCAGGTCCGGCCGGAGCTCGCGCAGCGCGCCCGGGACCAGTGCCAGGTGGTAGTCCTGGACCAGGACCCGCGCCCCCTCGGCGGCCTCCTCGGCGAGGGCCTCCGCGAAGGCCTGGTTGTAGGCGGTGTACGACTCCCACTGCCGGCGGAACCGCGCGTCGAAGACCGGCTCGCGCGGGATGTCGTAGAGGTGGTGGTGGGTGAACCAGAGCACCGAGTTCGCGATGCCGTTGTACGCGTCGTCGTACACCGTGGGATCGATGTCCAGCATCCGGACGCCCGGCTCGGCCACTCCCCGCCGGACCGCCTCCCGGTCCGCCTCCGACAGCGCCGCGCAGATCCACAGCGCTTCCGGCTGCCGGGCCAGTGCGGCCGAGAGGCCGGAGACGAGACCGCCCCCGCCGCGGCGGGCACTGAGGGTGCCTTCGGCCGAGAGGTCGTAGGAGAGGGGGCCGCGGTTCGCTGCAACGAGTACCTGAGAAGCCATGCGGCCAACCTAGCCCGGCTCGTGCTCGCTCAAACGTGCGTAACCCTCACGCCACGCGGCGTCGCGCGTACTCCGTGATGCCCGCCATCGGAGGCCGCTCCTCGGTGTCCACCGGGTAGGTCCGGGGCACGAACCCGTGCGGCGCGCGCTCGAACTGGACGAGTTCCGGCCGTACGAGGTGCCCGCGCGAGAGGCGCACCTGCGCGGTGCGGTAGATCGCCGCGGCCATCCGGCCCAGCGCCTTCCCGTCCTGGTGCCGGTGGAGCCGTACGCCGACGTCCACCTGGGCCAGGGCGTCCAGCCCGACCGTGTGCAGGGCGTCCACCAGCAGGCCCAGCTCGACCCCGTAGCCCACGGGGAACGGCAGCCGTTCCAGCAGGCTGCGGCGCACGGCGTACTCGCCTCCCAGCGGCTGCACGAAACCGGCCAGCTGCGGCCAGTGCAGGTTCAGGAGGGGGCGGGCGACCAGCTCGGTCACCCTGCCGCCCTGCCCGGGGGCGTCGCCGAGCGGCCGGTCGTACATCGCCTTGACGAACTGCACGTCCGGGTCGGTCAGCAGCGGTCCGACGATTCCGGAGACGAAGGCGGAGGAGAAGTCCCGCAGGTCCGCGTCGACGAAGCAGACCACGTCCCCGGTGGTGGTCAGCAGTGAACGCCACAGCACCTCGCCCTTGCCGGGCAGGGCCGGTATCCGCGGCAGGATCCCGTCGCGGTGCACCACCCGGGCGCCCGCCTTCGACGCGACCTCCGCCGTGCGGTCGGTGGAGCCCGAGTCGATCACGACGAGCTCGTCCACCAGCGGGACCGGCAGTCCCTCGATCAGCTCGCGCCGGATCACCTCGACGATCGCGCCGACGGTCGGCTCCTCGTCGAGCGCGGGCAGCACCACGCTGACCGTGGTGCCCGCTGCCCGTTTCCGCTCCAGCAGCTGGTCGAGCGGTCGGTCGGCGGCGGACCAGGAGCGGTCGGCGAGCCAGCGCTCCACCTCTTCCAGCACTTTCAGCACTCCCTGCCGTTCGGCGGTTTGACCCCATTGAGATCCATCTCGCGGTTCGGACGGCTGTCTCAACCACCCGGGGCCTTCGGTTACAGTCTTGAACAACGCGAAGGACCATCGCATGTCGGGGGTCCTCGCGCACAAACGCCCGGGCGCGCCATAGAGCGCGCGGCCCGGTGCCATACCGCTCATCCAGAGGGGCAGAGGGACACGGCCCGTTGAAGCCCCGGCAACCCTCCAGTCGGTCTCGCGATCGCTACGTCAGCGACATCTGCGAGGTCCCCGGCTAGGGAAGGTGCCAATTCCGTCTCATGGCGAAGTGCGCCATGGGGAAGATGAGGAGAAAGGGCCTCGCCATCATGGCTGCACAGACTGTCGCCACCTCTGCCGACCAGGATTCTGTCGACCTCGGACCTGCCACCGGCCTTTCCTGTCGCGAGTGCGGCACCCGCTTCGGACTCGGCCCCATCTTCGCGTGCGCCGAGTGCTTCGGACCGCTGGAAGTCGCCTACGACCTCCCCACCGGCGACCCGGAGGCCCTGCGCGCCGCGATCGAGGCGGGCCCGAACAACATCTGGCGCTACGCCCCGCTGCTGCCCGTCCCCGCGGACGTGGCCTCCAAGCCCAGCCTGAACCCCGGCTTCACCAAGCTCGTGGACGCGGCCAACCTGGCCAAGGAGCTGGGTGTCACCGGCAAGCTCTACGTCAAGGACGACTCCGGCAACCCGACGCACTCCTTCAAGGACCGCGTCGTGGCCATCGCCGTCGAGGCGGCCCGCGCCTTCGGCTTCACGACCCTCTCCTGCTCCTCCACCGGCAACCTGGCCGGCGCCGTCGGCGCCGCTGCCGCCCGGGCCGGATTCCGCTCCTGCGTGTTCATCCCGCACGACCTGGAGCAGGGCAAGGTCGTCATGGCCGGCGTGTACGGCGGCGAGCTGGTCGGCATCGAGGGCAACTACGACGACGTCAACCGCTTCTGCTCCGAGCTCATCGGCGACCCGCTGGGCGAGGGCTGGGGCTTCGTCAACGTCAACCTGCGCCCGTACTACGGCGAGGGATCCAAGACGCTCGCGTACGAGATCTGCGAGCAGCTCGGCTGGCAGCTGCCCGACCAGATCGTCATCCCGATCGCGTCCGGCTCGCAGCTGACGAAGATCGACAAGGGTCTGCAGGAGCTCATCAAGCTCGGCCTCGTCGAGGACAAGCCGTACAAGATCTTCGGCGCCCAGGCCGAGGGCTGCTCCCCGGTGTCGGCCGCCTTCAAGGCCGGTCACGACGTGGTCCGCCCGCAGAAGCCGAACACCATCGCCAAGTCGCTGGCCATCGGCAACCCGGCGGACGGCCCGTACGTCCTGGACATCGCGCGGCGCACCGGCGGATTCGTCGAGGACGTCAACGACGAGCAGGTCGTCGAGGCCATCAAGATCCTCGCGCAGACCGAGGGCATCTTCGCCGAGACCGCCGGCGGCGTGACCGTCGGCGTGACGAAGAAGCTCATCGAGAACGGGCAGCTCGACCCGGCGCTGACCACCGTCGTCCTGAACACCGGTGACGGCCTCAAGACCCTGGAGGCGGTGGCCGCGGACAGCGGCCAGACCGCGACCATCCGCCCGAGCCTGGACGCCTTCCGCGCCGCCGGACTGGCCTGACCATCTCCTCCTGCTCCCCGGAAAGGCAGTAGCGCCATGAGCGTCAACGTCCGCATCCCCACCATCCTGCGCACCTACACCGGCGGCCGGGCCGAGGTGTCCGCCGAGGGTGCCAACCTGGCCGAGGTCATCGAGTCCCTGGAGAAGAACCACCCGGGCATCGCCGCGCGCGTCCTGGACGACCAGGGCAAGCTGCGCCGCTTCGTCAACGTCTACGTGAACGACGACGACGTGCGGTTCGAGGGCGGCCTGGAGGCCGTGACCCCGGACGGTGCCGGCGTCTCGATCATCCCGGCCGTCGCGGGCGGCTGACCTTCCCGTAGGTGACGCGCAAAAACGTAATTGCCCCCTCCGCTAAAAAGCGGAGGGGGCAATTCAGCTTGATTGGGCGCGGTAGGGTTGGGGAAGTCCCCTCCGCTGTTCTTGCCCGCCGCATATGAACGGGTCGCGTGAGGGTCGACATCGGGTCAATGTGCAAGTGCGGTATGGGGCTTTGGCGCAATATGCCTGGCCCGAGTTGCCCTGGGATATGGCAAATTTTCACTTTATTTCTGTGTTTCTGGGTGTCCAGAATTCTCGTGGGATTGACCTGTTGCAGACAGCACTCGCGCAGATACATTCAGCCTCGGTCGACGCGTTCCGACGCAAGTGATGACCCGGGACCGCGAAGTGCGTTCCTGCGCAAGGGCCAGTAATAGGGGAGTTAGGCATGGCTCAGGGCACCGTCAAGTGGTTCAACGCGGAGAAGGGCTACGGCTTCATCGCGGTCGACGGTGGTGCGGATGTGTTCGTCCACTACAGCGCCATCCAGATGGACGGGTACCGCACCCTTGAAGAGGGTCAGCGGGTCGAGTTCGAGATCTCGCAGGGCCAGAAGGGTCCGCAGGCGGACATGGTCAAGCTCGCACTCGGCTAGTCCTGGCGCGATCGACCGCCCACGCACTGTGTTCGACGTACGAGGGGCCCACATCCTGGACACGGGATGGGGGCCCCTCGTGCGTTGTGGCCGGTCGGCCCCTGTCCTGTCCGGTTCCTCGCCCGGCGTTGCCCGAAGCCGCTTGCACTCGCGGGGGGCGAGTGCTAATCATTGGCGTTAGCACTCTCCAAGCGAGAGTGCTACCAAAACGAGGACCGGGCCGGTGAGGCCCGCAGGTCCGGCGGGAAGGAACCGCCGGGCACGCAGGCCGTCCGTCGCGGGCGCGGGCGCGGTCCGGAGCAATCCACCCCTGTCCGGGAGGACCACTTCAGATGGCCAAGATCATTGCGTTCGACGAGGAGGCCCGGCGCGGTCTCGAGCGTGGGATGAACCAGCTCGCCGACGCCGTCAAGGTCACCCTTGGCCCCAAGGGTCGCAACGTCGTCCTTGAGAAGAAGTGGGGCGCCCCCACGATCACCAACGATGGTGTCTCCATCGCCAAGGAGATCGAGCTCGAGGACCCGTACGAGAAGATCGGCGCCGAGCTGGTCAAGGAAGTCGCCAAGAAGACGGACGACGTCGCCGGCGACGGTACGACCACCGCCACCGTGCTCGCCCAGGCGCTCGTCCGCGAGGGCCTGCGCAACGTGGCCGCCGGCGCCAACCCGATGGCCCTCAAGCGTGGTATCGAGAAGGCCGTCGAGGCCGTCTCCGCCGCCCTGCTCGCCCAGGCCAAGGACGTCGAGACCAAGGAGCAGATCGCTTCCACGGCTTCCATCTCCGCCGCCGACACCCAGATCGGCGAGCTCATCGCCGAGGCGATGGACAAGGTCGGCAAGGAAGGCGTCATCACCGTCGAGGAGTCGCAGACCTTCGGTCTGGAGCTCGAGCTCACCGAGGGCATGCGCTTCGACAAGGGCTACATCTCGGCGTACTTCGCCACCGACATGGAGCGTATGGAGGCGTCGCTCGACGACCCGTACATCCTGATCGTCAACTCCAAGATCGGCTCGGTCAAGGACCTGCTGCCGCTCCTGGAGAAGGTCATGCAGTCCGGCAAGCCGCTGCTGATCATCGCCGAGGACGTCGAGGGCGAGGCCCTGTCGACCCTGGTCGTCAACAAGATCCGTGGCACCTTCAAGTCCGTCGCCGTCAAGGCCCCGGGCTTCGGTGACCGCCGCAAGGCCATGCTCGGCGACATCGCCATCCTCACCGGTGGCACCGTCATCTCCGAGGAGGTCGGCCTCAAGCTGGAGAACGCCGGTCTCGACCTGCTCGGCCGCGCCCGCAAGGTCGTCATCACCAAGGACGAGACCACGATCGTCGACGGTTCGGGCGACAGCGACCAGGTCCAGGGTCGCGTCAACCAGATCCGCGCCGAGATCGAGAACTCCGACTCGGACTACGACCGCGAGAAGCTCCAGGAGCGCCTCGCGAAGCTGGCCGGCGGCGTGGCCGTCATCAAGGCCGGTGCCGCGACCGAGGTCGAGCTCAAGGAGCGCAAGCACCGCATCGAGGACGCCGTCCGCAACGCGAAGGCGGCCGTCGAGGAGGGCATCGTCGCCGGTGGTGGCGTGGCCCTGCTGCAGGCCTCCTCGGTCTTCGAGAAGCTCGACCTGTCGGGTGACGAGGCGACCGGCGCCAACGCCGTGAAGCTCGCGCTCGAGGCCCCGCTGAAGCAGATCGCCGTCAACGGTGGTCTCGAGGGTGGCGTCGTCGTGGAGAAGGTCCGCAACCTCACCGTGGGCTGGGGCCTGAACGCCGCGACCGGCGAATACGTCGACATGATCGCCGAGGGCATCATCGACCCGGCGAAGGTCACGCGTTCCGCGCTGCAGAACGCCGCGTCGATCGCCGCGCTGTTCCTCACCACCGAGGCCGTCATCGCCGACAAGCCCGAGAAGGCCGGTGCCCCCGCGGGCGGCGGCATGCCGGGCGGTGACATGGACTTCTGATCGGCCCCTGGCTGATCGGCTGTTCTCGAACCGAGGGCGGCACCCACTCCGGACGGAGCGGGTGCCGCCCTCGGGCGTTCCACCGGGCCCGCTCCGTACGGGAAGCCGCCGGGCCGCGCCCTTCAGAACGCCGTGTCGAGGGTGCAGCCGAAGGGAGCCGGTACGCGCAGCGCCTCGCCGAAGGACACCGTCGTACGGGAGCGGTAGCCGTGCGGGGACGGGTCGTGGAAGCAGGTGATCTCCACGTCCTGCAGGTCGACGACCAGGTAGACCGGGACGAGCAGGCCGTGGACGTCCAGCTTCTCGTTCCAGTCCGCGTCCTTCGCGGAGACCGACGTGAACTCGGCGACCAGCGACAGGGCCGCCCCGTCCACGGGAACTCGAAGAGGAACGGCGCGACGTCCGTCACGTGGTTCTCGGGAGCGTGGGGCTCAAGCTGTCGGCGCAGCGTGCGCATCGGGCGGTAGTAGCGCAGCTTGGACCACGGTGACACGACGATCTTCCCCCGGATGAGCTTGGCGCGTGCCCGGTACTCGGGACGGGGCGGCGGTGGGGGCCCGGGTTTGGTTGACTCGGGGCATGAGCGAGAGCAGTGCACCCTTCGTCAAGATCTGCGGGCTGAAGACCGCCCACGACGTCGACGTGGCCGTGGCGGCCGGGGCCGACGCCGTCGGGTTCGTCTTCGCGCCCGGCAGCCCCCGCACGATCGGGGCCGGCCTGGCGCGCGAGCTGGGCGGGCGGGTGCCCGCCGGGGTGCTGACCGTCGGGGTGTTCCGCGGGCAGCCTCTGGAGGAGGTGCGGCGTCTCGCCGAGGAGAGCGGGGTGCGCGGGGTGCAACTGCACGGGGACGAGGGGCCCGCGTACTACGGGGAACTGCGGGCCCCCGGCCGGACCCTCCTGCGGGCCACCGCCGGGCACGTAAAGCGCTGCGGCGAGTACGGCGAGGACCTGCTGCTCCTCGACGCCCCCGACCCCGGCTCCGGCAAGCCCTGGAACTGGGGCTCCGCGGAGTTCACCGCTCCCGAAGGGCACTGGCTGCTCGCGGGCGGGCTCACCCCGGACAACGTCGGGGAGGCCCTGCGCAGCACCGGCGCGTGGGGCGTGGACGTGTCCAGCGGGGTCGAAAGGGAGCGCGGGGTGAAGTCCCCCGACCTGATCCGCGCCTTCGTGCGCGCGGCGCACCACCGCGGCGACTGAACGCAGTCGTGCGATCACTCTCGGCGAGAACCGGTGGTTGAGCCGGTTCCCGCCGGGCACAGCACAGGCATGGTCTCGGAAACGCTCGGATGGCTGCGGCGCCTGTCCCGCCGCCTCGCCCCGCGGGCCGGCGGGGGCCTGGCCCCCTTCAGGCCCCGCCCCGCCCCCGTCTTCACCGCCGACTTCGCCTCCTCCGACCAGTGGGTCGCCGGCCGTTCCTGGGCTTATCCCGACGGCGGCCCGGTCAACCCGGGGGACAACAAGCTCGACCACCTCGTCGCCGACCCCGCCTACAGCCGCAGCGGTGTCTTCCGCGCGACGCTGCGCCCCGACGGCAACTGGGACGCCGGGCTGCTCACCACCGAGGGCAGCGAGGACGGGTTCATGGTGCGCACCGGCGACGTGCTGGAGGCGCGGGTCAGACTGCCGGTGGAGACGGGCGCCTGGCCCGCGATCTGGACCTGGCGGGACGGCGGCCAGGAGATCGACGTCTTCGAGTACCACCCCGACAACCCGGATCTGCTGGAGCTGTCCAACCACGTCCGCGAGGCGCACCGCTACCACCGCGACCCGTCGGTCCGGCCCGGCGCCTGGGTGGACCTGAAGGTCGAGTTCGGCCGCAACTCGGTCGTCTGGTGGGTCAACGGCGCGCGCGTGTACAGCGACCGCCGCGGCGTGGGCCGCACCTGGCACGCGTACCTGATCGTCAACCTGTCGGTGTCCGCCGGGAGGTACCACCCCGCACCCGGTCCGGGGCAGACGGAGATGTCGTACGAGGTCTCCCAGCTGCGGGTGTACCGCGGTTAGGCGAAGAGCACCGGGGCCGGCACTCCTCTGCTGGTCCCGGTGCTGGTCGTTGCCGCCAGTGCCGCCGTTGATGCCACCGCCATCACCCCGGGCGGAGCGGATGCCGTCTTCCGGATGCGGGCGATGGCGGTCGTCGGCGCGGAGGTAGCTGCGTGCGCCCCCCATCGTGGGACGCTGAGGGAAGCGGCCCGGGCCGCGAAACCGTCGATCTACGTTCATGCCATGGCCACAGGAGAGGGGACCCGCGATGACCGCAGCCGTGGTCGAACCCGGCCGGAGCGCCGGTGGCCGTGCGTGGGAGTACCTGCTGCAGAGCTGGCGTGAGCTGGACGTGCCGGAGGGCTGGAGCGCCGAGATCGACGGAGGACGGATCACCTTGGTGCCCCCGCCCCACCGACACCACGACGGGATCGCCGCCAGGGTGCAACGCGCGCTGTACGGCGTACTGCGACCGGACTGGGAGATCTATCAGACCCTCGGCATCCACATCGCCCCGCTGGGGAAGCTGTACATGCCGGACTTGGTGATCGCACCTTCGGCACTCGTCGAAGGCGTCGACGCGGACGTCAGTGATCCGCTGGACGCGGCCGAGGCGCTGCTCGTCGTGGAGATCACCTCCAGGGGCAACGCCGAGGACGACCGGAAGAAGAAGCTCTGGGCCCACGCCCATGCTCCGGTTCCGGTCTACCTGCTGATCGACCGCTTCGACGAGCACGGGCCCACGGCCACGCTGTTCACCGGTCCCGCGAACGGCGCCTACCGGCACACCGAGCGGGTGGCCTTCGGCGAGGTGCTGAAGCTCCCCGAGCCGTTCCCGGTCGCGCTGGAGACGGAGCACTTCCCCCACTGATCCGCCGGCGGCGCCGTCCCCGCCCGGGTGTTTCAGAAGATCCCGGAGCCGGACGCGGTGCCGTCCTGCTCGATGGACTCCACGACGGCGGTGGCCCGCAGCGCCTCGACCTGCTCGGGGGAGAGGCGGGCGGCGAAGCCGTTCGCCGCGTCGCGGTAGACGTGGAGCGGGGTGATCCCGTACGCGTCCGCGACGGCGGCCGGGTCGAGGCCGCGGTGCACGGTGACGATGTACGTCGGGTGGTCGGCGGCCGGCCGCGACACGGACCCGGACGCGGGCCCGGCGGCAGCGGCAGCGGACGCGGGCAGGGCGGTGACGGCGGCCAGGACGGCGACGGCCAGGGACCGGCTCGGACGGTTGCGCATGGGGCGAGGCCATCATGCGCCGAAGGCCTGGTCAACGACGGCCGGGGGTGTGGCGGGGGCACGGAGAGCGCACCCGCCGTGCGCCCCCCTGGAGTGGGCGAGGACCGTACGGGTGATCTTGCGGGGGCAGCCGCCCGTGCAAGGATCCGGGCGCGGCCCTGACGCCGCAGGGGATAACCCTGTCCGCAGCTTGTGCGACAGGGGGCGCAGAGGCGGGCGCCGGGGCATCGGCCAGGTGGGGGCGGTGGTTCAAGCCACCCGGAGGTGGCACCGATGGGAGGTCAGGGCCGCCTCCGCACGAGCACTCGATGCCGCGGGGGCGGCTCACCCACGTCGACCGTTCACCCCGCCAGGGAGTTCCTTCCATGCGCCCGCTCGCACGTGTGGCCACCGCCGCCCTCATCGCGTCGCTGGTCCCGGTCGCCGCCGGTACCGCCTCCTCGTCCGCAGCCGCTCCGGAGCCGACCCCCGCGCCGCTGAAGACCGCCGCCGACGCGGTGCCCGGCCAGTACATCGTGACCCTGGAGAAGGGCCAGGACGCGGCGGAGGTCGTGCAGCGGCTGGGCCTGAAGGCGTCGTTCATCTACACCTCGGCGCTGAACGGCTTCGCCGTCCCGCTGACCCCGCTCCAGCTGACGCTCGTCCGCAACAGCCTGGGCGTGAAGACCGTCGAGGAGGACGCCGAGGTCCAGTCGGTACCGAGGCCGAGCACCGCCCCGGGCACCCGTGCCCCGTCGAGCTCGTGGGGGCTGGACCGGATCGACCAGGAGAAGCTGCCGCTCGACAGCAACTTCACCGTCAACGGCAACGGCGCCGGGGTGACCGCGTACATCCTCGACACCGGCATCGACTACGCCCACACCGAGTTCGGCGGGCCCGACGCCACCCGTGCCGCCTTCGGCTTCGACGCCATGAACGACGGGCGCAACGGTCAGGACTGCCAGGGCCACGGCACGCACGTCGCCGGCACGGTCGCCGGCCAGACGTACGGGGTCGCGAAGAAGGCCGGTCTGGTCAGCGTCCGCGTCCTCGGCTGCGACGGCAAGGGCACCTACTCCGGGATCATCGCGGGCCTGGACTGGGTGGCCAAGAACGCCCAGCAGCCGGCCGTGCTCAACGGTTCCCTGGGCGGCGAACTGTCCGAGGCGCTGAACGACGCCGCGAACGCGGTCACCGACGCCGGCGTGCTGCCCGTGATCGCGGCGGGCAACTCCGCGGAGTCCGCCTGCACCGTCTCGCCGGCATCCGCGACCAAGGTGTTCACCGTCGCGGCGAGCAACCAGTGGGACGAGGAGACCTCCTTCTCCAACCACGGCACCTGCGTCTCCCTCTACGCGCCCGGCGAGGCCATCGTCTCCGCGAAGCTCGGCGGCGGCAGCCTGGCCCTGAACGGCACGTCCATGGCCGCGCCGCACGTCGCCGGTGTCGCCGTCCTCTACAAGGCCAAGAACCCCGCAGCGGCCCCGGAGGACATCGTCGAGTTCCTCGACAACGAGTCCACCAAGGACCTGCTGACCAGCATCAGCCCGGGCACCTCGAACAAGCTGCTCCGCACCGGCGGCCTCTGACCCGCTGGGCGTACGGGCACCCGGGCGCCGGCGGGTCCTGACGACTCCGGCCCCGGGCCGCCCGTACGGGTGAACTTCCTGCGGTCGTTCGTTCGGGGCTGCACCCTGGCGGTGGCCCGGAACGATCCTCCCTGCACCGCCCCGGCACGCCTCCCGCCGGCACCCCGCCCTGTCGGCCAGCCGGGGGGCAGTGGCTCAAGCCTTCTCCGGCCGGAACCCGATGGAGGAAGGGGCCGCTCCCCAGGAGCCGTCCGCCGGTGGAGGGCGCGGCTCGCCCACGCTGTTCCACACGCACTTCAGGGAGTTCCCTCCATGCGTCTGCTCGCCGCGCGCCTGACAACCGCCGCCATCCTCACGATGACCTCCGTGGCGGCCGGTTCGGCCTCCGCCGACACGCCGGAGCCCACCCCGGCGCCGCTGATCACCTCCGCGAACGCCATCCCCGGCCGCTACATCGTCACCCTCGACAAGTCCATCGACCCGGTGACGTTCGCTGCGGAGGTGGGGGTGAAGCCGACGTTCACCTACGCCGCGGCGCTCAACGGATTCGCCACCCCCCTCTCGGCGAACCAGCTGAAGGCCGCCCGGGTGACGCGCGGCGTGCTGGCGGTGGAGGAGGACGCGACGGTCACCGCCCCGCCGGTCCCCGCGGCCGGGGTCGGGACGAAGTCGCCGGCCGCCTCCTGGGGCCTGGACCGGATCGACCAGCGGCGCCTGCCGCTGGACGGCGACTTCAGCGCCGACACCAGCGGCCAGGGCGCGACGGCGTACATCCTCGACACCGGCATCGACTACACCCACCCGGACTTCGGTGGTCGTGCACGGCCCGGTTTCGACGCGATCGGTGACGGCCGCAACGGCGCGGACTGCAACGGCCACGGCACGCACGTCGCGGGCACGGTCGGTGGCACGACCTTCGGCGTGGCACGGAAGTCGACCCTGGTCAGCGTCCGCGTCCTCAACTGCGAAGGCTCCGGTTCCCTGTCCGGCGTCATCGCGGGCTTCGACTGGGTGGCCCGCAACGCCCGGCAGCCCGCCGTCCTGAACGCCTCCCTGGGCGGCCCCCGGTCGAACGCCGTCAACAACGCTGCGACCGCCGTGTCCGACCGGGGCGTGCTGCCCGTCGTCGCGGCGGGCAACGCGAACGTCGACGCCTGCACCATCTCGCCGGCCTCCGCCGCCCGCGTGGTGACGGTCGGGGCGACGAACCGGTTCGACGAGGAGACCGACTTCTCCAACTGGGGCGAGTGCCTCGACATCTACGCCCCGGGCCAGGACATCGTCTCCGCGAAGCGGGGCGGCGGCAGCGTCTCCCTGAACGGCACGTCCATGGCGGCGCCGCACGTCGCCGGGGTCGCCACCCTCTACAAGGCGCAGCACCCCAACGCGCTGCCCAACGAGGTGGCGAACTTCCTGGACGACGAGTCCACGAAGGACGTCGTCCAGAACCTCAGCGACAACAGCCCGGACAAGCTGTTCACCGACGGCCTCTGATCCCTCAGAGCGCCGCGACGAAGGTCGCCCAGGCCCGTGCGTGGAACACCACGTGCGGGCCTTCGGGCTGCTTGGAGTCCCTTACGGGGACGAGGTCGGGGTGGCCGGCGGCGACTTCGAGGCAGTTGCCGTCGCTGCCGTCGCTGTGGGTGGACTTCCGCCAGGTGGCCATCTCCAGGCAGTCACCGCCGGTTCCATCGCTGTAACTGGACTTGTGCCAACTCGCCGCTGACAGGTCGTACTCAGACATGCTCGTCATGCGCGTAATCCTCCGCCGCGGACTCGATCATGGCCAGCGATTGGATGGGTGACAGGGCGCTGGCTGTGAGGAGATCGTAGGTCAGCGAGTGACGGGTGACAGTGGCCGGATCGTCCAGCAGTACGCCGATTGCGTTCCCTTGAACGTACGCGAGTGGAGGAGCATCCTCGAAGGTCATCATCTTCAGGGTGCCCCCCATCGATGAGTGTGCGCCTGCGCTGAACGGCAGTACTTGGACGAAGATTCGGCGAGTGCGGATCAGGGCTGCGATGTGGCACATGGCCTCCGCCATTACCGCCCTGCTGCCGACCGTTCTGCGAAGGACGGCTTCGTCGAGGACACACCAAAACAGAGGGGTCGTTGGATCACTGAGGAGGGCGGCACGGGCCAGCCGGTTCGCCACCAACTCGGCGATGACCTCCTCTGTCGCCGTTGGCTGGTAGGCGAGGAAGACCGCCCGGGCGTACGCCTCTGGCTGAAGCATCCCTGGCAGTGCCAGGGGTGCGTATTCCCGGATCGTCTTGGCCTCCGCCTCCGCTTCGGCCGCCTCGGCGAAGTGGTTCGGGTACTTGGATTTGGCCAGGGCCCCGCAGTTGCGGGCGAAGAAGCCGTCCGTGTGGAGGATCTCGTCTATCTGGCGGGCGAACTCGATGTGCATGCGCCGCGTACCGGCTTCGAGCTGGCCGATGAACGAGCCGCTGACGAAGAGGGGTTCGCCCAACTCGGCCTGGCTCTTGCCGGCGCGCTCGCGCGCCACGCGGAGTTCGGCGCCGAGGAGGGCGCGGGGTGAGGAGGAGGGGTCGAGGTTCTTTCCTGGCATGGCAACTCCCTAAAACATGCGGGGTTGTTGCGGATCCGCACTTGAAAGGTTAGCGAGCGCGTCGCCACGCTGAGTGAAGAAGTTGAATACGCAGAGTAGAAAGGTGACATGTCATGGTGCTCACTCCACAGGAGCGGATGCAGGCGGCCGAGGAGGCCGTCGCACAGCTGAGGGAGTCCCTGGCGGGGGTGGGGGTGCTCTTCCCCTCGCTCGACGTGGAGCGGGTCTCCGCGGCGGGTTCGTACGGGCTGCCGCTGGTCGATCTGGGCCGCTGCAACCTGGACACCGCGCTCCGGCTGGCCGCCGTACTGCACGAGCGGGCGGGCGCGTGAACGAGGCGGTCGAGGCGGCGGAGTTCGCCTTCGAGCTGGGCTGGAAGCTGCGCGGTCTGGAGACGGCCCTGGCTCCGCGCGTGGACCGCGGGCCGGCGGCGGGGGACCCGCAGCCGCCCGTACCGCCCGGCCGGCAGCGGTTCACGCTGGTGCACTGTCCGGTGGAGGGCTATCCGGGGTTCGACGACCCCCGCTACGCGAGCCTCAAGGCGGACCCGCCGCAGGGGTGTGCGGTCGAGGACTTCGGCGGGGCCCTGGGGCTGCGGTGCGACCGGCCGGGCGGGCGGCTGCTGGACGCGGTCGCGGACGTGTGCGCGGAGATCCGTACGGGGCACGGGCTGCTGATGACCGGCCTCGGCGTCGACCGGCTGTGGGAGTGGTCCGAGGACGGTACGGACGGCTGGGGAGCCGAGATCGTGGGGCAGCTGCTGCTGATGGCGGCCGAGCGGGGCCCGAAGCTCGGCTACGGCGTGGGCGACCTCGGCCGGTTCCTGCGGGAGGCCGCCGGGGCGTGACGCGAAGACGCCGCGCCCGGCCGCGCAGCACCGGCGGCCGGGATGAAGCCCTCTCCGGCCCGGTGGGGGCAACCCCGCGGGCGGGCCGGGCGTCCTGGAGGGGGGGGCGGATCGATGACGGGGGGCGGGGACGTGGTGGAGCGGGACCAGGTGGGGGAGCGTTCGGGGACAGCGGGGCCGGTGGAGCAGGAGGTGAGCCACGCCGACAGCCTGCCGGCGCTGGTACTGCTCCTCCCCGCGTCGTTGCTGGTCCGGTACCTGGGGGAGCACGTCTGGGCGTACTGGACGGCCGTGGCACTCGGTGTGCTCGGTGTGACGGCGGCCGGGTTCGGGATCGCTGCGGCGGTCGGGAGCCTGCGACGGGGGCGGCGCAGGCTCCTCGCCGCGTACACGCTCGTCCTGCTCCTGGGTGCGTGCTCCGCGCTGGCGGTCCGGCTGTTCGGGGACTGACCCGGCCCCCCTCGTCCGGCCGCGGCCCCGGGACGGCCGAGCCGGTCAGTTCAGGGCCGGTTCCCTGGCGGGGCCGGTGGCCGGGGCCGGGCCGGGGTCGGTGTCGAGGTCGGCCAGCATCTGGTGGGTGAAGCCGAAGAAGTAGGTGGCGAGGAAGCCCACCAGGTAGCCGACGCCCAGGCCGCCCGCGTAGACGGTGAGGCTGGCGACCGGCCCCGAGGTGCCGTCCAGCAGGGGGAAGAGGGCCCAGCCCGAGGGGCCGATGGCGGTGGAGCCGAAGGCGATGCCGAGCTGGTGGGCGAGGCCCACGAAGGCGCCGCCGGCCGCACCGCCGACGCAGGCGGTGACGAAGGGGCGGCCCAGGGGGAGGGAGACCCCGTAGATCAGCGGTTCGCCGATGCCCAGGAAACCGGCGGGGAGCGCGGACTTGACGGTGGCGCGGATCGAGGCGTTGCGGGGGAGCCGGTAGTAGACGGCGACGGCCGCGCCGACCTGGCCCGCGCCCGCCATGGCGAGGACGGGCAGCAGGACGGTGTATCCGGACTGCTCGATGAGCGTGGTGTGCAGGGGGATGAGGGCCTGGTGCAGGCCCAGCATCACCAGGGGGAGGAAGAGGCCGCCCAGCACGAGGCCGGCGAAGGCGCCGCCGGTGGCGAGGAGCCAGTTGGCGAAGGTGCCGATGGCGGCGGAGACCTCCCCGGCGAGGAACATCAGGCCGAAGAGGGTGACGAGGCCGGTGACCAGGACGGTGAGGGTGGGGGTCACCAGGACGTCCAGGGCCTCCGGGACCCACTTGCGGCACCTCTTCTCGACCTGGACGGCGAGGAGGGCGGCCGCCAGGGCGCCCAGGACGCCGCCCTGGCCGGGGGAGAGCTGCTGGCCGAAGGCGTCGATCCTGGCGACGCCGGGGAAGACGATGACGGCGGCGACCGCGCCGCCGAGGACGGGTGTGCCGCCGAACTCCTTGGCCGTGTTGTAGCCGACGAAGACCGCGATCAGCGACATGAAGCCGGAGGCGATCGCGGCGAGGGCGGGGACCACGGCGGGCAGCCAGCCGAGGTTGGCGAGCAGGCCGTTCAGGCCCGCGATGACGCCGCAGCCGATCAGCGCCGGGATCAGGGGGACGAAGACGTTCGCGATGCGGCGCAGGAGCAGTTTGACGGGCGTCGCGTTCCTCGCCTTCCGGGCCTCCTTCAGCACGGCGCCCTGGGCGGCGAGTTCGTCCGCGGTGACGGGGTGGGGGGCGGCCGGGTCCGCGGGGGACGCCGCTGCGGAAGGGGCCGTCACCGCATCCGTGACGGGAGCTGCGGCGGGTACGGCCGAGCGGCCTTCCGCGACCAGGGCCTCGAACTCCGGGGTCACGCGGGCGACGGCGCCCGGGCCCAGGACGATCTGGTACATCCCCCAGCTGCCGCTGGGAGGTGCCCCCAGGTCCTCGACCACGCCCAGGACCGCGGGCAGGGCCCTGAGGGCCTCGTCCTGGACCAGGCTCCGGTCGCGGAGGGAGATGCGCAGCCGGGTCATGCAGTGCGCGATCGAGGTGACGTTGTCCGGGCCGCCGACCAGGGGGAGGATCGCGGCGGCTGTGGCGCGGTTCTTGTCCGTGGGCATGGGAGGTCGCCTTGGGTCGGAGGTCAGCTGGACCGGGTGGGGGCGGCGGTCGGGGCGGCGGCGAGGGCGGTGCGGAGGTGGCCCTGCGCCGCGGCGAGCAGTTCGGCGGCGCGCGGGCCGTCGACGCCGCCGAGGACGACGAGGATCGCGTTCTTGACCTCGCCGCCGGTGGCGGCCAGCGCGGCCTCGATCTCCTCGTCGGGCGCGCCGGTGGCGGTGGCCACGATCCGGCGGGCGCGGGCGTGCAGCTTCTCGTTGGAGGAGCGCATGTCGACCATCAGGTTCCCGTACGTCTTCCCGAGCCGGATCATCGTGATCGTCGAGATGAGGTTGAGGACGAGCTTCTGGGCGGTGCCGGCCTTCAGCCGGGTGGAGCCGGCGAGCAGTTCGGGCCCGACGACCACCTCGATGCCGTGCTCGGCGGAGGCGGCGAGCGCGGACCCGGCGTTGCAGGACAGCCCGACGGTGAGCGCGCCGAGCGTACGGGCGAACTCGACGGCGCCGATCGCGTACGGGGTGCGGCCGGAGGCGGAGACGCCGACGACGGTGTCCGCGGGCCCGATCCCCAGCGCCGTGAGGTCGGCGGCCGCCAGCTCCTTGGAGTCCTCGGCGCCCTCGACGGCCCGGACCATGGCCGAGGGGCCGCCCGCGATCAGGCCCACGACGTCGGTGGGGGCGGTGTTGAAGGTGGGCGGGCACTCGCTGGCGTCGAGGACGCCCATCCGGCCGGCGGTTCCGGCGCCCGCGTAGACCAGCCGGCCGCCCCCGGCCATGCGGGCGGCGATCGCGTCGATCGCGGTGGCGATCTGCGGGAGGGATCCGGCGACGGCGGCCGGGACGGTGGCGTCCTCGGCGTTCATCGTGCGGGCGATGTCGAGGGTGGACAGCCGGTCGATCCCGGCGAGTTCGGGGCGGACGGCCTCGGTGGTCAGCGTCTCCAGCTGGGCGCGGAGTTCGGCGTAGGCGGTCATGGGCGGGCTCCTCAGGACGTCCCTCAGCGACCGGTGCTGCGCCTGCCGGTCGGTACGGGAGTGTGGTGGCGGGGGGCGAGGGCCTCGTACGAGGCGGCGAGGGCGGGTGCGGCGGTCTCGTAGGTCTGCTGCGCCACGCCGACGAACAGGCAGTCCACGACGAGGAGCTGGCTGGTCCTGCTGGACATGGCGGCCGGACGCAGCCGGCTCTCGCGGGGGGCGGAGGTGGCCAGGACGAGGTCGGCGTAGTGGGCGACGGCGGCGCCCGGGCGGCCGGTGAGGGCGATCGTGGTGGCGCCGCGCCCGAAGGCGGCGCGCAGGGGTTCGATCACGTCGCCGGTGCTGCCGGAGTGGGTCACGGCGACGGCCACGTCGCCGGGGCGCAGCTGGACGGCGCCGGTGACGGCGAGGTGGGGGTCGCTGTGGGCGTGGGCGACGAGGCCGATGCGCAGGAGCTTCTGGGCGAGGTCCTGAGCGACGAGGCCGGAGGCGCCGACGCCGTAGACGTCGATGCGGCGGGCGGTCGCGAGGGCGGCGACGGCGGCGGCCAGCTGGGCGAGGTCGAGGCCCGCGGCGGTGTCGGCGAGGGTCTGGGCCTCCTCGTGGGCCAGTTTGGCGACGACGTCGGCGAGGGGGTCGTCGACGGCTATGTCGACGGTGACGGCGGGGGCGGCGCCGGATTCCTGCTGGGCGGCGAGGGCGGCCAGCGCCAGGCGCAGGTCGCGGTAGCCCGGGTAGCCGAGGAGGCGGGCGGTGCGGACGACGGTGGCCTCGCTGGTGCCGGTGTGCGCGGCGAGGTCGGAGACGGTCAGCCGGGAACAGCCGGCCGGGTCGGCGGCGACGGCTTCGGCGACGGCCTGCACGGAGCGGGTCATGGAGGGGGCGAGGGCGCGGACGCGGGCACGCAGCTCGGCGGGGGCCGGTGCGGGTGCGGCCGGGGAGGCGGGTGCGGTCCGGGGGGAGGGCGCGGCCCGGGCGGTGCTGAAAGTTTCTTTTGTGTTCTTGCTCACGCCTGAAAGCTATTTTCGCGGTGGCCGCGCGTCAAGGAGCCATGAGTACCGGCGGGAAGCGACCTTCGACGGTTGGGCCGTACGGGTCCACAATGGGCGCATGGAACCCGCGACCCCCCTGGAACAGGCGCTGCATGTCGCCCGTGCACTGGTTCTCGCCGACCTCGCCGCCGGCCAGGTCGCCGATGCCGATGTCGTCTCCCTCGTCGAGGACTCGGTCACGCACCGCCGGTGGTGGGTGGAGCAGTGGCCGGAGGGGGTCGACTACCTCCCCGGACTCGTCGCCCAGGACGTGCAGGACGCACTGCTGGAGAAGTACGGGCGCTGGCCGCTGTGCCCGGTCTGCTCGCACGGCGACCCGCACGCGCTGGACGTCGAGCCGGAACTCGGGCCCGATCCGCACTGGGTGTGCTCGGAGGCGGGCGTGAAGGTGGCCGCGGTCGGCGCCCTCGGGCCGGTCTTCGGCCGGTGACCGTCTACATCGACCCGCCGACCTGGCCCGGCCACGGCCGCATGTGGTCGCACCTGGTCAGCGACGTCTCGTACGAGGAGCTGCACGCCTTCGCGGCCTCCATCGGCTGCCCGCCGCGCGCCTTCGAGCGGGACCACTACGACGTGCCCTCGTACCGGTACGCGGACGCGGTCGGGGCGGGGGCGGTGGAGATCGGCAGCAAGGAACTCGTCCGCCGCCTCACGGAGGCGGGTCTGCGCCGGCCCAAGGGCCGCCCGGCGTAGGCGCCACTGTGACGACGAGAACCTAGACCTTTTCGGGGGTCCCGGCCGGGGTGGGGGTGTGCGAGGTGATCACGCGGGTCGTGCGGGGCGGTGTGCGGCGGTCCAGCCGCAGGGCGACCGCGGTGAGGCCGAGGGCGGTGAGGGTCATCGCGGCGCCCGCCCAGGCCGTGGCGGAGAAGCCGAGGCCCGCGTCGATGACGGTTCCGCCCAGCCAGGGGCCGCCGGTGTTGCCGAGGTTGAACGCGGCCGTGGTGGTGGCTCCGGCGAGGGTCGGGGCGGCGCCCGCGACGTTGAACATGCGGGCGTTGAGCGCCGGGGCGGTGAAGAAGGCCGAGAAGCCGAGCAGGAAGGACAGGGCGATCGCCGCCGCCTGCGCGGATGCGAGCAGGGCCAGCGCCGTCAGGAACACCGTCGAGGCGGTGATGCCCCACAGCAGCACGCCGAACAGGTGTGCGTCGGCCACCCGGCCGCCGAGGGTGGTGCCGGCGAGCGCGCCGAGGCCGAAGAGGCCGAGGATCCACGGGACCCAGTGCGAGTCCAGCCCCGCCACGTCCGTCAGCAGCGGGGACAGGTAGCTGAAGGCGCAGAAGACGCCGCCCGCGGCGAGCGCCGTGATGACGACGGACAGCCACACCTGGCGGTCGCGGTAGATGCCGAGCTCCCGCCCGAGGCGGGGCTTCTCGGCGGGCAGCGGGATCCTCGGGACGAGTACGAGGATGCCGGCGAGGGCGACGGCGGAGGCCGCGCCGACCGACCAGAACGCGGAGCGCCAGCCCAGGTGCTCGCCGAGGAAGGCCCCCGCGGGGACGCCGAGGACGTTCGCGATGGACAGGCCGCCGATCATGACGGCCATGGCGCGGGCCCGTTGGTTGCGCTCGACCATGGCGATGGCGACGGCCGCGCCGACGGCCCAGAACCCGGCGCAGGCGAGGGCCGAGACCACGCGGGAGGCGAAGAGGAGCTCGTACGAGGGGGCCAGCGCGCCCGCGACCTGCCCGAGGCCGAAGAGGCTGATGAGCGAGACGAGGGTGGTGCGGCGCGGCAGCCGCAGGGTGGCCACGGCCAGCAGCGGAGCCCCGATGACCATGCCGATGGCGAAGGCGGATATCAGCAGGCCCGCCTGCGGAATGGTGACGCCCATGTCCTCGGCGATGGGCGGCAGCAGCCCGGACAGCATGAACTCGCTGGTGCCCAGTGCGAAGACGGACAGGCCGAGGACGTAGACGGCGACGGGCATGCGGGGGCGTGCGGGGGCTTCGGGCATGTATCTCACCAACCGTCCCGAAACAGCTCCCATTCCCCGCGGATGTGTCAGGGCTGTGAATCCAGCAGGGCGAGCTCCGTGGCGAGGTTGGTCCGGGCCGCGCCCTCCCAGTGCGCGGCGCCGTAGGGGGTGCGGAAGAGCCGCGGCAGGCCGAGCAGCCCGCGCAGCACGGCGGCGCGGCCGGTGCGGAAGGCGTCGTCGGGGACGAACCCGTACTCGTCGCGGACGGCGGCGGCGTAGGCGGCGTAGTCCTGCGGGCTGCCGGCCAGGACCGCCAGGTCGGCGTCGCAGAGCACCTCGCCGTCGGTGTCGCCGGGGGCGGGGTCGTGGGTGACGGTGAGCCGGACCAGCCGGGCCACCTCGGCGGTGCGCGCGGGGCCGATGCCCAGCTCGGGCAGGGCGCGCTCGGCGAGGGCGGCGCTGCGCTCCTCGTTCTCGGAGCGGTCGGGGCGGTAGACGGCGTCGTGGAACCAGGCGGCGAGCCGGACGGCGGCGGGGTCGGCGGCGTACTGCTCCAGCTGGTCGATCCGCAGGAGGACGTGGGTCAGGTGCGCGGTGGTGTGGTACCGGCGCTGCGGCTCCGCCCAGGCCGTGAGGAGGCGGTCGGCGTAGGGGCCGGGGTCGGTGCCCGCGGTGGCGCCGGCCGCGGCGACGGTGTCCGCCCAGCGGGCGCGGAGGGCCGTGGCGTCGGTGTGCGGGGTGCCTGTGTCCATGCGCACATTGTGGGGGTGGCGTGATGGTGCTGGTGGAGCCGCGGCACCGGCCCGTACCCTGATATTGGACTAGACCTATTTTCGCCAGCTTTCCGAAGGATGGGATCGAATGAGCAACCGTGCGCTCCTGGAGGTGATCGCCCTCGACGCGGAGGACGCGGTCGCGGCCCAGGCCGGTGGGGCGGACCGACTCGAACTGGTCACCGACATGGCCGCCGACGGGCTCACCCCGCCGCGCGAGACCTTCGCGGCGATCAGGGCGGCGGTCGACATCCCGCTGCGCGTGATGCTCCGCAAGGCCGACGGGTTCGCGGCGGGCGACGCCGGGCAGCTCGCCGTCCTCACCGCGGAGGCGCGGGCGCTGCGGGCCGAGGGTGCGGACGAGTTCGTCCTCGGTTTCCTGCACCCGGACGGCAGCCCCGACCTCGACGCCGTCGAGGCGGTCGTGGCGGAGCTGGACGGCTGCCGGTGGACCTTCCACCGGGCGATCGACCGCGCGGCCGACCGCGACGGGCTGCGCAAGGCGCTCGCGGACCTGCCCGGGCTGGACACGTACCTGACCGCGGGCTCGGCGGCCGGGGTCGACGAAGGCCTGCCGGTGCTGCTCGCGGAGGCCGCGCGGCGGGGTGAGCCGGGGTACGGGGCGCGGATCCTCGTCGGCGGCGGCCTGACGCTGGGGCACCTGCCGGCGCTGCGGGCGGCGGGGATCGACGCCTTCCACATCGGTGGGGCAGCGCGGCCCGACGGGTGGGGGCGGGCCGTCTCCGCGGCGGCCGTCGCGGACTGGCGGGCGGCGCTGGCCTGAGCCGGGCCGCTGCCGCCGGCCTGGCGCCGACCCCGCGCGTCACGTCCCGGCGGGGCTGGAGTGGCTGAGCCCCGACGGTGCGGCGCCGTTGCCGGGGCCGGCCCCCGGACCCCCGCGCCGCAATCACCGGCGGGCCGGATCGGGGCGGTCCTGGCGGTGATGGGGTCAGGTCAGGGCTGGGGGGAGGGGGGTCTTGTGGAGGAGGGTCAGGCCTGAGACGGCTCGGGTGAGGCAGACGTAGAGGCGGCGCAGGCCGGTGCGTTCGTCCGGTTCGCCGTCGACGACCGCCGCGGGCTCGTCCAGGACCACGTAGTCGTACTCCAGACCCTTCGCCAGCGACGCCGGCACCAGCGTCAGCCGGGACTCGGCCGTCGTCTCCTCGCCCGGCGCCAGGTACGGCAGGCCCGCCGCCGCCAGGGCCTCCGCCAGGACCGGGATGCGGGCGTCCGCCGCGATCAGCCCGATCGAGCCCTCGTGCACCAGCGCGTCCCGGCACGCCGCGACCACCGCCGCCGTCAGGTCCGGGACCTCCTCGATCCGCAGCGACCCCGGGGTCTCGCGGACCGAGGAGACCGGGGCCAGCCCCGGCGAGATCGACGGCAGCAGGCGGGAGGCGTACGCGATCACCTCGCGCGGCACGCGGAAGCCCGCCGTCAGCTCCTCCACCACCGCCTGCGGCTTCCCCAGGTGCGTCAGGGCCTCGTCCCAGCTGCGGGTGGCCCACGGCGTGGTGCCCTGCGCCAGGTCGCCCAGCACCGTCGCCGAGCCCGTCGTGCAGCGCCGCCCCACCGCCCGGTACTGCATCGGCGACAGGTCCTGCGCCTCGTCGAGGACGACGTGCCCCAGCGAGTGCGTCCGCTCCACCAGGTCGGCGGCCTCGTCGATCAGGACCAGGTCCGCCGCCGACCACTGCGCGGACCTCACGCTCCGGAAGGGCTTGGGCCACTGCAGCAGCTTCTGCTCGTCCGCCGTCAGGACGTCCGCCGCGTGCCGCGCGAGGAAGTCGGGGTCGGAGAGCAGGCGCAGGACCAGCTTCGCCGGCTCGACCGGCGGCCACATCTCCTTCACCGCCGCCTTGACGGCCGCGCTCCGCGCCACCGCGTCCTGCACCCGGTCGTCGGGCGCCTCGCCCGCCTGCTCCATCCGTACGAGCACCGCGTGCGCGATCCGCTGCGGGAGGGCCTCGCGGGCGGCGCCGTAGCGGATGTCCCGGTCGAGGAGCTGCGTGACGAGCTCCTCCAGCTCGTACGCGGGGATGCGCCAGCGGCGGGAGCCGCGGACCACCATCAGCGCCTCGGTGGGCAGCGTGACGTGCGAGCGGACCGCCCGGCGCAGCACCTCCGCCATCCGCGCGTCGCCCTTGACCACGGCGGTCTCCGCCGGGTCGGCGCCGCGCACCTCCAGGCCCGCGCGCGCGACCAGGTCGTCGACGGTGGCCTGCTGGACCTCCAGCTCGCCCAGGGCGGGCAGGACCTGCTCGATGTAGTGGAGGAAGGAACGGTTCGGCCCGATGACCAGGGTGCCGGTGCGGGCCAGGCGGTCGCGGTGCGCGTAGAGGAGGTAGGCGACGCGGTGCAGGCCGACGGCCGTCTTCCCGGTGCCGGGCCCGCCCTGGACGCACACCGAACCGGACAGGCCGGAGCGGACGATCTCGTCCTGCTCGGGCTGGATCGTCGCGACGATGTCCCGCATCGGGCCGACGCGCGGCCGCTCGATCTCCTGCTGGAGCAGCTTGCTGACGGCGGCGGCCTCGGCCGGGTCGGACAGGTGCTCGTCCTCGTACGCCGTCAGTTCACCGCCCGTGTAGCCGAAGCGGCGGCGCAGCGCGACGTCCTGCGGGTCGTTCCTGGAGGCCCGGTAGAACGGCTGGGAGACCGGCGCGCGCCAGTCGATGACCATCGGGTCGCCGCCGGCGTCGTGGACGTGCCGGCGGCCGATGTAGAACTGCTCGCCCTCCGCCCCCTCGGCGAGGTCGGCGCCCGGTGCGTGCAGGTAGTTCAGGCGGCCGAAGAAGAGCGGGGTGTGGGCGAGGTCGGCGAGGGCCTTGATGCGGTCGTCGATCTGGGCCTGGAGGACGATCGCGTTGACCCAGTTCGCGGTGACGTCGCGGATGTCGAGGGACTCGACGTCCTCGCGCATCGCGCGGAGCGCCGAGCGGGAGGCGGCGAGGTGCGCGCGTTCGCGGGCGAGCGGATCCGGGGCGTGGGGCGTGGTGTCGGGGGCGTGCGCGGGCACGGGACTGCCTCCAGCTGCTGGGTGCGAAACAGACGGCCCGCCGGTTTCCGACCGGTGGGCGGCTCTCCCCGTACGTGCGGCGGGAGGCGGCAAGAGCGGAGATTCTAGCCATCGCGGCGGGGCGGCGCGAACGGATTACGGGGGCCCGGAGTCCCTTCGTGCGGGGCCTGCGTACGGGACCTCGGCACGGTTCTTCGCGTGGGACCTCCGTACGGGGCATCTCATACCCGGGTAGGGCCCCCAGGGGGAGTCATCGGCCGGGAGGGGGACGTCGAAGGCCCCGGGGTTCCGTCCCCGGGGCGATGTGCCGGGCATCGCCCGGACGCACCATGGATCCATGAGCACCGCACCCTTCACCCCGATCCAGGGCGGCCGCCCGCGCGGCGCCACCGCACTCTCCGAGTCCTCTGCCCACAGCGGCTTCGGCGGCGTCCTGCGCGCCGCGAAGGTGTTCGCGGCCGCCGCCGTGAGCGTCGTCGTGCTGGGTGAGTACGCCGAGGACGCGGGCGTCATACGCCGCTGAGGCCGGACCCGGGGCCCGGCCCCGTACACCGCAGCGGCCCGGCCGCCTGTCCGTGGCTTGAACCGGCGGAGGCGCGCCAGTGATCCACTAGGGTCGCGCCGTGACCCGCTCCACCGCCACCAGCCCTCCGTCGTCATCCCTAGCCGGCGTACTGGTCACGGGTCTGCTGCTCGTGCTCGGCGTCCTCGGCATCGCCCTGCGGATCCCGGCGGCGGACGCCGTCGCCGACGGGCTGTCCACCGCCGGGTGGAGCCCGCCGCCCGCCTACCCGCCGTTCGCGGCGATCCTGTTCACGCCGGCCGCCTGGCTGCCGCCCGTGCTGCTGCGCGCCGTCTTCGTCCTCGGCGACGCCGCCCTGCTCGCCCTGCTGGTCCTGCTCTCCTGCCGCCTCGCCGCACTGCCTGCCCGCACCGGGACCGTCCTGGCCGCGACCAGCGCCGGGCTGTGGCTGGAGCCCCTCCTCCAGGCCCCGCTGCCCGGCCGGATCGACCTGGCCCTGGCCTGCCTGGCCGTGTGGGACCTCGGCCGGCCCGGGGCCGCCCTCGGCAAGGGCTTCGCGGTGGGCATCGCCGCCGGGGCCTCCCCGGCCTCGGCGGCCGTCGCCGCGTACCTGCTGCTCACCGGCCGCGCCCGGGCCGGGCTGACGGCGCTGGCCGCCCTCGCCGCCACCGCGCTGCTCGGCCTGCTGGTCTTCCCGCAGGACTCCGCGGACTTCTGGGCCCGGCAGCTGCCCGCCACCGGCCGCGCCCTGCTCGCGGACTGGCCCCCGGCTGTGGGTCTGGGGCGTCCCCCTGCTGGCCGTCCTGCTCGCCGCGGCCCGCAGGACGGCCCGCCCCCGCCGGGACGCCGCCGCCCCCGGAGCGGACCGTCAGCCTTCGGCCAGCAGCTCGTCGGCGTCCATGATCCGGTAGGCGTAGCCCTGTTCGGCGAGGAAGCGCTGGCGGTGCGCCGCGAAGTCCTGGTCGATCGTGTCGCGCGCGACGACCGAGTAGAACCGCGCCTCGTGCCCGTCCGCCTTCGGCCGCAGCACCCGGCCGAGACGCTGCGCCTCCTCCTGGCGGGAGCCGAAGGTGCCGGACACCTGGATGGCGACGGTGGCCTCGGGCAGGTCGATGGAGAAGTTCGCGACCTTCGAGACGACCAGCACGCTGATCTCGCCCTCGCGGAAGGCGTTGAAGAGCTTCTCGCGCTGGGCGTTGGAGGTCTCGCCCTTGATGACGGGAGCGTCCAGGTGCTCGCCCAGCTCGTCGAGCTGGTCGATGTACTGCCCGATGACGAGGGTCTGTTCGCCCTGGTGCTTGGCGACGAGCGCCTCGGTGACCTTCCGCTTGGTCGCGGTGGTCGCGCAGAAGCGGTACTTCTCCTCCGTCTCGGCGGTCGCGTACGCGAGCCGCTCCGCCTCGGTCAGATTGACGCGGACCTCGACGCAGTCGGCGGGCGCGATGTAGCCCTGCGCCTCGATCTCCTTCCACGGCGCATCGAAGCGCTTCGGCCCGATGAGGGAGAAGACGTCCGACTCGCGGCCGTCCTCCCGGACGAGGGTGGCCGTCAGGCCGAGGCGGCGGCGGGCCTGGAGATCGGCGGTGAACTTGAACACCGGCGCGGGCAGCAGGTGCACCTCGTCGTAGACGATCAGACCCCAGTCCCGGGAGTCGAAGAGCTCCAGGTGCGGGTAGATGCCCTTCCGCTTCGTCGTCAGGACCTGGTACGTCGCGATGGTGACGGGCCGGATCTCCTTGCGGGTGCCGGAGTACTCGCCGATCTCCTCCTCCGTCAGCGAGGTCCGCTTGACCAGCTCGTGCTTCCACTGGCGGGCCGAGACCGTGTTCGTGACGAGGATCAGCGTGGTCGCCTTCGCCATGGCCATCGCCCCGGCGCCCACCAGCGTCTTGCCCGCGCCGCAGGGCAGAACGACCACACCGGAGCCGCCGTGCCAGAAGCCCTCGACGGCCTGCTGCTGGTAGGGGCGCAGGGCCCAGCCGTCCTCGGCCAGGTCGATCTGGTGCGCCTCGCCGTCCACGTACCCGGCGAGGTCCTCGGCCGGCCAGCCCAGCTTGAGCAGGGTCTGCTTGATCTGCCCGCGCTCCGAGGGGTGCACCGCCACCGTGTCGGGGTCCAGGCGCGCCCCGACGAGCGGGATGATCCGCTTGGACCGCAGGATCTCCTCCAGCACCGGCCGGTCGGTGCTGGTCAGCACCAGCCCGTGCACGGGGTGCTTGGAGAGGGTGAGGCGGCCGTAGCGCGCCATGGTCTCGGCGACGTCGACGAGCAGCGCGTGCGGGACGGGGTAGCGGGAGTACTCGACGAGCGCGTCGACGACCTGCTCGGCATCGTGCCCGGCGGCCCGGGCGTTCCACAGGCCGAGCGGGGTGATCCGGTAGGTGTGGATGTGCTCGGGGGCCCGCTCCAGCTCGGCGAAGGGAGCGATGGCGCGCCGGGCGGCTCCGGCGAGCTCGTGATCGACTTCGAGCAGGAGGGTTTTGTCGCTCTGGACGATGAGTGGACCATTCACGCGCGGCGCCCCGTTTCCTTCAGGTCAAACCTCCATGGTGCCGTACGGGCGCTGGGGCTGGGAACACGCCGCTCGGCGGGGTGTGCTCCGGCGGGGTCCGCAGCCGGTCGGCGCGGCGCATGATGCGTGGGGCGACCGGGGTAGGTGTACGGCCTGCGCCCACCGAGGAGGCCCTTGTGCAGCTGGTCACCGGTTCCGTCGTCCGTCCCCGCGCGCTCACCGCCGTCGTGGACGGTGCTCCCGTCGCCGTCCCGGACCCCGAGCACCTCGTGCACCTGCAGTTCCGCCGGTTCGCCGGCTGCCCGGTCTGCCACCTGCACCTGCGCTCGGTGGTGCGGCGGCACGCCGAGATCGAGGCGGCCGGGATCCGGGAGGTCGTCGTCTTCCACTCCGACGCCGGGGAACTGCGCGAGCACGTGGCCGGGCTGCCGTTCGCGGTGGTCGCCGACCCCGGCAAACGGCTGTACGCGGAGTTCGGCGTCGAGGCGTCCTACCGCTCGCTGCTGAGCCCGCGCGCCTGGTGGCCGATCCTGCGCTCCGGGGCCGCCGCCACGGCCGAGGTGGTGCGCGGCCGGGGAAAGCTGCCGTCGCGGTCCCAGCCCGGCGGGCGGTTCGGCCTGCCCGCGGACTTCCTGATCGCGCCGGACGGCCGGGTGGTGGCCGCCGGGTACGGGAAGCACGTCGACGACCAGTGGCCGGTGGAAAAGCTGCTGACGCTGGCGGAACGGGCCCGTACCGTCCCGGCATGAACGATGATCAGCAGACCTTCGTGCCGGCCGGCTTCGAGGTGCCGCGGACCCTCGAAGCGGACGGCTTCCGGCTGGAGCCGCTCGGGGAGCGGCACAACGAGCGCGACCTCGCCGCCTGGAGCGGGAGCATCGCCCACATCCGGGCCACGCCCGGCTTCGGCGGGGGGAACTGGCCGCCGCCGGAGGGCATGTCCCCGGAGGCCAACCGGGCCGACCTGGTGCGCCACGCGCGGGACTTCGAGGCGCGGACGGCGTTCACGTACAGCATGCTGGACGGTGACGAGGTCATCGGGTGCCTCTACATCCACCCGTCCAGGGCGGCGCCCGGCCGGGTCCAGGTCAGCTCGTGGGTGCGGGCCGACCGGGCGCCGCTCGACGCGGCCCTGTACCGGACGGTCAGCCGCTGGCTGCGCGAGGTGTGGCCCTTCGAGGCCGGACGGATCGACTACGCGCCGAGGTGAGGCAGCGGGCCCGCGGGGTACGGGGTCTCCACCGGCAGCAGGGCGCGGGCCGCCGCGTCGTCGCCGGCCCGGAGCAGGCCGTGGATCTCGCGGGCCAGCGGAGTGACGTCGCGGATGGAGACGGTCCACGCGTCGGCGTACGCCCGCGAGGCGGGCCCGGACAGGCCGAGCTGGAGCGAGCGGTGCGGCAGCGGGTTCAGGCGGAGGTCGCGCTCCGGGTCCCACTGGACGCGGACCGGGGCCGTGCGCAGGGCCTGCTGCCAGGCCTGCCGGTCCTCGTGGACGCCGGGGGCGTAGTGGGAGAGGCAGGCGCCGCGCAGGGCACCGTCGAAGCCCTCGCGGGTGATCTCGACCGCCAGGACGGTCTCCTGCTCGGCCTTGGTGGCCCAGCCGCAGCGGTACATCATCCACAGGAACGAGGGCTTGATCCACGTCATCCGGTCCCGTTTCCAGGCGGGCGGGAAGCGGCCGTCGCGGGCCGCCGGTTCGCCCAGGCGGGGGGCGTACGCCTGGTAGACGGTGATCGTGGTGGCCGTGTGCGCGGCGCGGATCCGGCGGGTGGGCGGCTGTTCTGGCATGGGTCAAGGGTCGGGGGCGGCGGGCCCGGCTCGCCAGCTGTTTTCCGGCGGGTGCGGCGCCGCGCCGGGGCGCCCGGCCCCCGCTGCTCAGCGACCGCCGGGAGGTGCCCCGGGACCGGCGTCGGCCGGCACCGAACCCGGCGCATCGCTCGGGCACGCCGGTGTCAGAGGTGTTCCTCCGCCAGTTCGGCGACCCCCGTGATCCGGTGCAGGGCGTAGGTGCGGACCTCGTCGGCCGTGTGGTCGTAGCCGGTGACGAAGCCGCCCTCCACCCGTACCGGGGCGATGACCCGCTGGCTCGCCGCGCCCTCCGCGTTCACGTAGCCGATCCACACCGCGGTCCCGGTCAGCGCGGCCGCCTGGACGGTCGCCAGGGTCTCCGCCGCGCTCGTGCGCGGGAGTTCGCCCGGGGCGCCCGTCGACGCCGCGGGCTCCTTGCGGACGACCGTCGCCGCCAGATCGCCCGCCCGGATCGCCCGTACGGCCGCCGCCAGCAGCGTCGCGTCCGGTACCGGCGGGCCGTCCGGGACCGGGACGGGGGCAGAGCGGGCCGGAGTGCGGTGTGCGTCGGCCCGGGACACCACGACGTCACCGGTACGGGACTCCGCGGCCGGCGCGTACCCCATGGCCCGCAGCCCGTCGAGCAGGACGGCCGGTTCGGCCTGCGCGGCCAGCACCGTCGGCGCGAGGCGGCGCAGCCCCAGCCCGGCCGACCGCTTGTCGGCGAGGATCTCGCCCAGCACGGAGTCGTCGTCGCAGCGGACGTACGAGGAGGCCGCGCCGACCCGCAGGTGCCCGTGCCGCCGGGCCACGTCGTCGATCAGGTAGGCCAGCGGCTGCGGGACCGGGGTGCGGCTGTGCTCCTTGAGGAAGGCGTGCAGGTCGGCGGCGGCGTGCCCGGCGTCCAGGGCGCGCCGTACCGACGCGGGCGTGAAGCGGTACACCGTCGCCCCGCCCTTGGACTCCACGTCGGCGAGCACCGCCAGGGTGTCCCCGAGCGGGCGGCGCAGCGGGCCGGGCGCCACGGCCGTCAGGTCGGCCTGGAGCAGCACGTGGTCCACCGGCTCCGGCAGCATCGGGGCCAGCAGCGGCGCCGGGTCGCGGTGTTCCAGCAGGGCCCGGCCGAAGGCGCTGAGCGCGCCGCGGCCGGTGACGCCGAGGACCTCCGCCTCGGCCAGGGCCCAGTGCGCGAGGCGGGCGCGCAGGTCGCTCGTCCCGCGTACGGGCCGCTCCCAGGCGAGCCGTTCCATCAGCACGTCCGGGTCGGCGGAGGCGCCCTCCGGCAGGTCGGAGAGGAGTTCCAGGACGCGGCGGCGCACCTCGGGGGCCGCGGAACGGTCCAGGTCGGCACCGAGCGTGGACAGGGTGCGGCCCTTGGCGTCCTGTTCGCCGACCAGGCCCGGCGCGCGGGTGGCCGGCAGCCAGGCCGCGACCAGCGCCGACCACCGTTCGGCGGGCGGGAGTTCGCACCAGTCGTCGAAGGCGGGGGTGGGCGCGTACCGCTCGTCGGCCTCCCCGTCGCCGGCCAGCAGCCCGGCCGCGTAGGCCAGTTCGATCCAGAAGGACGCGGAGGCCTCGGTGGTGTCCAGCGTGGCGGCGGTCCGCTTCAGGTCCCGTACGGACAGCCCGCCCGCCCGCAGCACCGGCGGACCGGCGTGCTCCCAGGACTTCACCAGCTCCTCGACGGTGGACAGCGCGGCCAGCGCCTGCCCGGCGGCGTTGGCGTCCACAAGCTGTGGACGGTGCTCGCGGTGCGGGGCCACCGGCGGGGCCTCCGGCGCGGTGTCCCGGTGCGCGAGACCGCCGCGCAGGTGCAGGGCCACCTCGCGGGGCAGGACGACCGTCCGCGCGGTGGCGGGCAGCAGCAGGCCCCGGTCGCGCAGCCAGCGCACCGGCGGCGTGGGGTGGGGGGTCACCTCCCCGTAGGGCGGGCCCCACACGAGCCGCCCCAGCACCTGGTGGGCCTCCGCCGGGGCCTCGTCCAGCAGGGCGGACATCCGCTCCGGGTCGGTGAACAGGGCGGTCAGCGCGGCCACCGCGGACACCGGGTCGTGGGTGGCGGGCAGCCCGGCGGCCACCACGATCTCCTGGATCCGGGTCGGCGACATCCCGGCCGTGGCCTCGGCGACGGTGGGCCCGAGGCCGGTCGGGGAGGGGCGCTGGGCCGAGGGCGCGAGCAGTTCGCGGGCCGTGCGGACCAGCCGCAGCCGGTCCCCGTCGCCCCACACCAGGGCCTGGTCGCGCAGGGTCTCCAGGGCGCGGGGGAGGGCGGCGCGGGCCGGTCCGCCGCCGGTGTCCGCGCCGAGGTGGCCGGTGAGCAGCGCCTCCAGCACGGGGTACGGGCAGGGCTCGGGGGCGACCGCCAGGGCCTCGGCGGTCTGCAGCGCGAACCGGTCGAGGCGGTCCAGGGCCCGCACGACCGAGGCCCGGGTCCCGGCGCGGGTGGCCAGCTGGGTCACGTCGCCCGGGACCGGGCTGATCAGGTCCGGGCGGGCCCGCAGCAGGGCGGCGAGGGCCGCGTCGTCGCGGGAGCGCAGGGCCTCGGCGAGGGAGCGGGGGGCGCCTTGGCCCGTGGCCCCGGCCGTACTTCGGCCCGCGCTCGTCCCGGCACTTCCCGCAGCGCCTCCCGCAGCAGTGCTTGCCTCAGGCACAGTCGCCTCCTGGTCGCGTCGGCCGGTCAGTCGGCCGGTCCCCATCCGGCCAACGGTATCCGCTGTGCCCGGGACCGCTCCACGGGCGCACGCGCTACGGTTCCGGCAGGCGGTACGGGAGGAGCCGGGGCATGGGCATCGAGAGCGACCATCTGGTCTACGAATATCTGAGCCGCGTCGGGGACTTGGCGCAGCGGCGGCAGCTGTCCTCCGGCGACCGGATGCGGCTGGTGGCGGGGTTGCGGGACGAGATCGACCGTCGGCGCGCCAAGTACGAACCGGAGACCGCGGCCGCCGTACGCCGCATCCTGGACCGGATCGGTACGCCCGAGGAGGTCCTGGACACCCTGGGGGCCGCCGGTACCCCGTCGGCGGCGGAGCCCGCTTCCCCGGCCGTTTCCGTCCCGGCCGTGCCCACCCAGCGGGGCCCGGGCCGCCTGCGCCGCAGGAGCGCGGCGGAGCCGGCTGCGGCGGCGGAGCCGGTGAACGTGCCGCCGCACCTGGCCGGGCTGGACGAACTCGGGCCCTCCGGCGGGGACGGACCCGACTGGTGGCGCGTCGCCCCCGGCCCGTACGGGGCGGGCCCGCAGGTGGAGGGCTTCGCCGGCGGCATCGAGATCCCGGACCTGTACGAGGAGGGGCGGCCGGAGGAGGACGCGGCGAAGCCCGCCCCGGCCGGGCCGGCGGCGGCTCCTGCCACGGCGGGGGAGCGCGGGCGGACCCTCGTACGGTTCCTGCGCGAGCGGCGGCGGGCGCGGCAGCAGGCGCAGGAGGCGAAGCCCGCACCGCAGGCCCCCGCCCCGGCCGCGGCCCGGCCCCGGCCGAATGCGTTCCTGCTGCTGGCGGCGGCCGTCCTCGTCGCCGGCGTGGTCAGCGGCTCCTGGCTGCTGCTGGTGGTCGGCTGGCTGCTCCCGTACGCCTCGCGGCTGCTGGCCCCCGCCGAACGCAAGTGGGCCGTCTTCGGTCCGCCGGGCCTGGTCGTCGCGGGGGCGGGGGTGTGGCTGTGGGGGCGGATGAACGGCAAGTGGGGCGAGACCCTGGCCGAGGACGAGCTGAGCGGGGCCCTGACGGGCATGTGGCCGTGGCTCCTGCGGGGCGCGGGCCTGGCCTCCGCGGCCTACCTCGTGTGGCGGGCCCGCCGCCGCTGACCCCCGGGCCGGCAGGCCCGCCCCGCTCCCGCCCCGCCGTCCCGTTCAGCCGCCTTGGACGACGGTCTGCTGCTCCTCCATCGGGCGGCTGTCGGCCGTCCTGACCAGGCCGAGGAAGGCGGGGTCCTGGGCCACCGCCAGCATCTGCTCCTTGGTGACGGGCGCCGAGACCGTGGTGCCGGTGTCGGGGCGGACGGACAGCAGGACGTCGCTGGCGCCGTAGCGGAAGGAGACCCGGGACGCGATGAGGCCGCCGTCCTCGGGCGAGGTCGCCGCGGTGGCCTCGATGCCGCCGGGCAGGGTGGCCTTCTTGCAGGTCTGCCCCTTGACCTCGATGCAGGTCCGCCGGCCGTCGCCCCTCCCGCTCGCGGGCCGTACCGAGAAGATGACGACGAACGTGTTGCCGTCCTTCGTGGCCTGGTACTGACGCACCGTGAGATCGGTCCGCTGCACGGTACCGACCGCCTCGGGCAGCAGGTCCTGGAGCACGGTGACGGCCTGGTCCTGGAAGTTCTCCTGCCGGATCCGCTCGGCGGGCGGCAGCTGCGCCATCGAGGACTCGCCCGGGGACGGTTCGATGTGGACCGGCGGCGGCGGACCGGAAGCGGACGGTGAGGCCTGCGCCGGCGCGGAGGCCGACGGGGACGCGGCCGCCTCGGTGACGCCGTCGGCCGTGCCGGCGCCGCCCGGCAGCGCGGCGGCCCCGGCCACGCCGAGCACGGCGACGGCCAGCACCCCGCCGCCGATCGCCGCCCGCAGGCGGGCCGTGCGGCGCCGCCCCTGGGCGCGGGCCGGGCCCGCCAGGTCGGGCAGCGGGGGCAGTTCCCCGGCCGTGCGTTCCATCGCCTCCCGCAGGAGCAGGACGGCCCGGTCCTCGTCCGTGAGGTGTTCGTTGGTGCCCATGACGTCTCCTCAGCTCTCGGTGGCGTAGATGTGGTCCTCGCCGAGCTGCGTGCGCAGCTTGGCCAGGGAGCGCGAGCACTGGCTCTTGACCGTTCCCTCGCTGCACCGCAGCAGCTGGGCGACCCGCTCGGTGCTCAGGTCCTCCCAGTAGCGCAGGACGACCACGGCCCGGGCCCGCGGCGGAAGCGAGGCCAGTGCGGCGAGCAGGGTGACCCGCAGCTCGGCGTGCTCGGACGGGGGCGGCGGTGCGGCGTGCGTGTGGGCCAGCAGGTCCCGCAGCCGCCGTCTTCGCTCGGCGAGGAAGGTGCGGGTCAGGACGGTCCTGGCGTACGCCTCGGGATGGTCGGCGGCGGACACCCGCCGCCAGTGCTGGAACAGTTTCGCGAGCGTCGTCTGGGTCAGATCGCGGGCACTGTCGGCGTTCCCGCACAGCAGGTACGCGGTCCGGTACAGCCTTCGCTGACTGGCCCGGGCAAAGGCCTCGAAGTCGTGCTCGGTGCCTGGCGGCATCCGCCCTCCCCTTCACATCGTGTCTCTCACCCCGGTCCTGAGTGCTGCCGCACGGAAAAGGTTGAGCACGGATCCGGGGGTCTCGCCCTGTGGGCGGCACCGCCCCGAAGGAGGCCGGAATGTCACGTATTTCACGATCCGGTAAGGCGGACCTCAGCCGGTGTTCCCCTCCCGGCGGCACGCCTCGGCACAATGGCCGGTATGAACCTCACCGTCGGCTTCGACCTCGACATGACCCTCATCGATTCGCGCCCGGGCATCAGGGCCGCGTACCTGGCCCTGTCGGCCGAGACGGGCACGTTCATCGACGCGGACGAGGCGGTCACGCGGCTCGGCCCGCCGCTGGACGAGGAACTCGCGTACTGGTTCCCGGAGGCCGACATCCCGGCCGTGGCTGACCGCTACCGGGAGATCTACCCCGCACACGCCATCGAGCCGACCCCGGCGATGCCGGGTGCCCGCGAGGCGATCGAGGCCGTCCAGGCGCTCGGCGGCCGGGCCATCGTCGTCACCGCCAAGCACGAGCCCAACGCCCGGCTGCACCTGAAGCACCTCGGCATCGAGCCCGACGCCGTCATCGGCTGGCTCTGGGCGGAGGCCAAGGCCGGTGCGCTGCGCGAGTACGGGTCGCAGGTCTACGTGGGCGACCACGTGGGCGACGTCCGCGGGGCCCGTACGGCCGGTGCGCTGTCGGTGGCGGTGCCGACCGGTCCGTGCCCGGAGCCGGAACTGCTGGCCGCCGGCGCCGACGTGGTCCTCCCGGACCTGACCGCGCTGCCGCAGTGGCTCGACCGGTACGTGGCCGGGCAGGCGGCCTGACGGCCCGGCCGGGTCAGGCCTGCGACTCCCGGGCCGCGCGGCGCTGCGCCGCGGCCGAGCGGAGCACGCCCGCCGCCGAGACGGCGAAGCCGACGCCCATGAGCATGCACACGGCCCACGCGTACGACGGGAACGGGTCGATGTCCAGGAACAGCGGGGCCATCGTCGCGAGCGTGGCCACGGCGCCCGCGATGAACACGATGCCGCCGGCCTTGACCAGTGCGTCGCCGGGGCGCGGTTCGTCGGCGTGAGAAGTGTCAGTCACCGCACCAGGGTAGTTCCCGCCGCACCGGGGACCGGTCGCGGTGCGGCGGAGGCCCCCGCACCCGAGGTACCCCCAGGGGACGAGATCCGGGCAGAGGGGCTTCGGCCATGCTTGACGGGGTGCTTGTGAGGGGAGACTCTTCACAGCGGGAGCAGGCAGTCACGGCCCTGGTACACGGATACCCTGACCTGCTGAGACATGTTGGTTCGGTTTCGGGTATGTGAGACGGGGTGCGTGCTTTGCCCACCGGCAAGGTCAAGTGGTTCAACAGCGAGAAGGGCTTCGGCTTCCTCTCCCGCGACGACGGCGGCGACGTCTTCGTCCACTCGTCGGTGCTCCCCAGCGGCGTCGACTCCCTCAAGCCCGGCCAGCGCGTCGAGTTCGGTGTCGTCGCAGGCCAGCGCGGGGACCAGGCGCTCTCGGTGACGGTGCTGGACCCGGCCCCGTCCGTCGCGGCCGCCCAGCGCCGCAAGCCCGACGAGCTCGCCTCGATCGTGCAGGACCTGACGACCCTGCTGGAGAACATCACGCCGATGCTGGAGCGCGGCCGCTACCCCGACAAGGTGCACGGCGCGAAGATCGCCGGCCTGCTGCGCGCGGTGGCCGACCAGCTCGACGTCTGACCGCACGGGCCACGAAGCCGCCCCGCCGCTCCCCGTGAGCGGCGGGGCGGCCCCGTCCCCGTACGCCTTCAGGGCTACGGGAAGTCCAGCGCGCCCGGCGCCACCGCCGGCACCAGCCCCTCGGCCGCGGCCCGGGTCAGCAGCCCCCGCACCGCCGCATAGCCGTCCTCACCGAGGTCCGCGGTGAACTCGTTGACGTAGAGCCCGATGTGCTGGTCGGCGACGGCCGGGTCCAGCTCCTGGGCGTGGGCCCGCACGTACGGGCGGGAGGCCTCCGGGTCGTCCCAGGCCATCCGCACCGACGTCCGGGCCGCCTCCGCCAGGGCGCGCAGCCGCTCCGCGCCCAGCGCCCGCCGGGCGATGATCGCGCCGAGCGGGATCGGCAGACCCGTCGTGGACTCCCAGTGCTCGCCCATGTCGGCCAGGCAGTGCAGTCCGTAGTCCTGGTAGGTGAACCGGGCCTCGTGGATGACCAGTCCGGCGTCCACCCGGCCGTCGCGCACCGCCGGCATGATCTCGTGGAACGGCAGCACGACCACCTTGCCGATGCCCTCGGGCAGCACGTCCGCGGCCCACAGCCGGAACAGCAGGTAGGCGGTGGAGCGTTCGCCGGGCACGGCGACGGTGGCCCCCGCCAGGTCCGTGCCCGGCTCACGGGTCAGCACCAGCGGGCCGCAGCCGCGCCCCAGGGCACCGCCGCAGGGCAGCAGCGCGTACTCCTCCAGCACCCAGGGCAGGACGGCGTACGAGACCTTCAGGACGTCCAGTTCGCCGCGCTCGGCCATGCCGTTGGTGAGGTCGATGTCGGCGAAGGTGACGTCGAGGCCGGGCGCGCCCGGGACGCGGCCGTGCGCCCAGGCGTCGAAGACGAACGTGTCGTTCGGGCAGGGCGAGTACGCGATCCTCAGCGGGTCGCGGTCGGCGGTGTCACCGGTGCTCATGGCGTTCTCCCCAGTTCGCGAGTACGGGTCCCAGCACGCGGAAGCCGTCGGCGAGCGCGGCGAGCGCGTCGCCGATCCGCCAGGCGGCGCGGTCGCGCGGACCCACGGCATTGGACACGGCCCGGAGTTCCAGCACGGGCAGCCCGTGCGCGGCAGCCGCCTCGGCGACCCCGAAGCCCTCCATGGCCTCGGCGCCGGCCATCGGATGCCGGGCGAGGAGCCCGGCGGCCCCGCCGGCGGTCCCGGTGACTGTGGAGACGGTGAGGACGGGCGCGAGGAGCGCGCCGGTGACCTCGGCGGCGCGGGCGGCGAGCTCAGCGGGCGGCAGGTGCACGCTGCGCCCGAAGCCGAGGGCCTGGACGTCCAGGAAGCCCTCGGGGGTCTCGGCGCCCAGGTCGGCGGCGACGATCGCGTCCGCGACCACGAGGGAGCCGACGGGCGCGGCGGGGGCGAACCCGCCGCCGATGCCCGCGGAGACGACGAGCGAGTGGTCGGCGAGGGCCAGGGCGGTGGCGGTGCCGGCGGCGGCGGCCGCCGGCCCGACGCCGGCGGCGAGCACGTCGAAGGCGATGCCCGGGAGGTCCCGCCGGGTGATGAGGTACCCGCCGGGAAGCGTGCGCGGCTCAGGACCGGGAGAGTCCGGATGAGGGGTGAGACCGGTGAGGACGGAGTCTGCCTCCGCCGTCACCGCGGTCACGACGAGCACGCGCACGGGTGCCGCCCGGTTACTTGAGCTTGAGGTTGAAGGACCAGACGGAGAGGGGCTTGCCGTCCTCGGCCACCTGGACGATGGCCAGCTTCTTCGAGGCGGGGGCCTCGCCCTGGCCGCCGGTCGCGAAGACGTCCGCGCCGGGGAAGCTGCGGTAGGTGTTCGAGGAGGGCTCGGTGATCGGCTGTCCGTCGAGGACCGCCTGCCACTTCTTGCCGTCCTCGACGACCTCCGGCTCCACGCCGAGGCGCAGCGTGTCGCCGCGGGTGTAGTCGATGGTCTTGGCGTCCTTCAGGCCGCCGAGGCACTCCTGGACCTTGTCCGTGGAGAGCTCGGTGCGGTCGTGACAGGCGGACTCGGCGGACACCGAGGAGGTGCCGACGGTCACGGTCGCCAGTGGAGTCGGCTTGTCGCAGGCCGAGAGGAGGAGGAGGCCGGCGGACACGGCTCCGAGGGCCGCGACGCTGCGGCGGGCCCTACCCGAGAAAAGCGGTGCGGTCATGAGCCGAAGGCTATCGGGCCCTTGGGCTGCGCCGCTGCACGGGGTCCCACCGGCCGTGTCCCGGCGGCATCGGGCTCGGCCGGGGCCGGGGCCGGCCTGCGCGGCGCCGCTCCCCGGGGCTCCGCCCCCTGGATCGCCGGGGGGGGGCTGGATTCGGCCGGGGTGGGGCCGGTGGGTCGGCCTGCCGCGGGGCGGGTGCGGCGCCGTTGCACGGGGCTCCGCCCCGGACCCCGCGCCTCAATCGCCGGCGGGGCTGGATGGTGCCCGGGTGGGGTTGGATTCGGGCTGGCCGGTGGGTCGGGCTGCGGCGGGGCTGGGTGGGGCCCGGGTGGGGCCCGATTCGGGCTGGCCGGGGGGTCGGGCTGCGGTGCCGTTGCGCGGGGCTCCGCCCCGGACCCCGCGCCTCGATCGGCGGCGGGGCTGGGTGGGGCCCCGGTGGGGCCGGTCGGCTCTCTCCGGGGGGATCCGGTCTGGGCGGGGCCGGTCGTCCGCCTCGCGGGAGGGGGTGATCAGGCCGTGCCGGGGGCGGGTCAGGCGACTCGGGGGCGGGGGGTGCCCGGGTGGTGGGGGTGGGGGGCCGAGAGGAAGCCGCGGATGGCCATCGTCGTGCCCAGGGCCACCACGGCCGCGGCGACGACCATGCCCAGGACGCCGTTCAGCGGCAGGGCGATGCCGATCGCGCCGCCCAGCACCCAGGCCACCTGGAGCAGCGTCTCCGAACGGGCGAAGGCGGAGGTGCGCACGGCCTCCGGGACGTCCCGCTGGATCATCGCGTCCAGCGAGAGCTTCGCCAGGGCCTGGCAGAAGCCCGCCGTGGCCGCCAGCACGGCCATGAAGAGGCCGCTGAAGAGGACCGCCGCCAGGATCGCCACGCCGAGGGTCACCGACAGCACCGAGGCGACGATGGCCTCCGGGGCCCGCGCCCGCAGCCACGCGCCCACCGCCGTCCCGCACGCGTTGCCGACGCCCGCCGAGACGCCCACGATGCCCAGCGACACCGCCGCGCTCTGTCCCCCCAGGGGGTGCTCGCGCAGCAGGAACGCCAGGAAGAAGATCAGGAAGCCGGACAGCGCGCGCATCGAGGCGTTCGCCAGGAGACCGCACAGCACCGAGCGGCTGACCGTGCGCAGGCCGGGCCGCTTCGAGTGCGCCTCGTGCGTGGAGAGCCGGGCCCGGCGCTCGCCCTTGGCCTCGTCCACCTTGTGCGGCAGCGTGAAGGCGGCGAAGGTGCCGCACAGGAAGACCACGCAGGCCCCGTACAACGGCCACTGCGGCCCTATCGCGTGCAGACCGGCCCCGACCGGCGCCGCCGCGCCCGTGGCGAGCAGACCGGCCAGCGTGACCCGGGAGTTCGCCTTGACGAGTGAGAAGTTAGGCGGAAGAAGACGTGGCACCACGGCGCTTCTGACCACCCCGTACGCCTTCGACGCCACCAGGACGCCCAGCGCCGCCGGATAGAGCTCCAGCCCGCCCGTCGCCACCGCGCCCGACATCATCACCGCCAGCAGCGCCCGGGCCAGCATCGCGGCCGCCATCGCGGCCCGCCGCCCGTGCGGCAGCCGGTCCAGCAGCGGCCCGATCACCGGGGCCAGCAGGGTGAAGGGCGCCATCGTGATCGCCAAGTACAGCGCGACCCGGCCGCGGGCCTCGTCCGTGGGGACGGAGAAGAAGACCGTCGAGGCCAGCGCCACCGTGATCATGACGTCGCCGGCGCCGTTGATGGCGTGCAGCTCGATCAGTTTGCCGAGTCCGGACTCGCCGGCCCCGTGCGCGTGCGTGGCCCGCCGGATCCCCCGCGCCGTACCGGTGATGGGCAGGTGCAGGGCACGCCCCAGAGCCCGGCCGGCCCTCCTGGCCGGTCCCGGGCCGTCGACGGACGACCGTACGGGTGCCACCTCGCCATAGTGCCCCACAGGGCCCGCGCGGACCCCTCCCGGCGCGTCGCGGGCGTCCGGCCGGCCACGGTCCGGTACCCGGACGGTGCCCGCCGGGTGCCCGTTCGTTCCGCGAATCGGACCTTGCATGTGGGCGCAGGGCTTCGGAGGAGGTAGCGTGCGTAGCGCGCCACCGGCGGTTGCTCTTGGCCGCGCGCCTCTTCGTGATCCCGCAGAATGGAATCGCAGGCAGGTGCGCCCGAGGCCGATCGGGTGCGGACGTCGACGCGGCCCTCTGGTCCGCTCCGCCCGCGCCACGTACGGACAGCACCGACGGGTCGTTGTGGACGACAGTACGGACGGCGCACACGTGAGACGGCGTAGGAGAGAACGAGACCAGTGAGTGCTGCGACGACGCGAAGCCGTACCCCGCGTACCCCCGACCGCCTGTGTGTCGAGGCGGTAGAACTCGCCCGTGCGGCGGCCGAGGAGGCCGCCTTCCCCGGAGTGGTGGGCGAGCACTCCTCCGTCGTGGCGGAGGGCGACCGGGTCGTCACCCACTACTTCGAGTGCAAGGAACCCGGCTACCGGGGCTGGCGCTGGGCCGTCACCGTGACCCGCGCCTCCCGCGCGAAGAACGTCACCCTCGACGAAACGGTGCTGCTGCCCGGCGACGACGCCCTGCTCGCCCCCGAGTGGGTGCCGTGGAGCGAACGGCTGCGCCCCGGCGACATGGGCCCCGGCGACCTGCTGCCCACCGACGCCGAGGACCTGCGGCTGGAGCCGGGCTGGTCGGGCGAGGACGCCCCGCCGCCGAACTCCGTGGTCTCCCCCGAGATGGCCGAACTGGTCGAGGCGGAGGACGCCGACGTCACCGACCGCACCGTGGTCCCGGTGCGCGGCTCCATCACCTCCGTCGCCGAGGAACTCGGCATGCGGCGCGCACGCGTCCTGTCCCGGTACGGGCTGCACAGTGCCGCCGACCGCTGGGACGATTCGTTCGGGGCGAAGACCCCGATGGCGCAGGCGGCACCCGCCTCGTGTGTGTCCTGCGGCTTCCTCGTCGCGATCGGCGGCTCGCTCGGCCAGGCCTTCGGCGTCTGCGCCAACGAGTTCAGCCCGGCCGACGGCCGCCTGGTCTCCCTGTCGTACGGCTGCGGCGGCCACTCCGAGGCCGCCGTCATGCCCGCGCCGCTGCGCCCCGCGCCGCCGGTGCTCGACTCCATGGCCACGGACGAGTTCCCGCTGCGCCCGGCCCCCGACACCGGCTCGGTCCCGGTCTCGGACCTCCAGGCCGCGGACCTCGGCCACTCCTGAGGCACCGCCCCCGCGTACGACCGCGCCCGCCCGGGCAGGACCCGGGCGGGCGCGGTCGTGACGGTACGGGTACGGGTGCGGGTCAGGCGGAGACCGTGGAGGACTGCTCCGGCTTCGCCTCGCCGGGCGCCGGGACGGGTGCCGTGGCGGCGGGCTGCTCCGGGGCGGTGGCGGCCGGGCCGCGCTGCAGCTTCCGTACGAACCAGGGCGTCCAGTTCTTCAGCTTCATCGCGGGCGACTCGACCAGGTGCCAGGACAGGGCCGCCAGGGCCACCGTGCCGGCCATCGCCAGCAGCAGGAAGACGGGCTTGCCGTACTTGGCGTAGCCCATCAGGGCCAGCGCCTGTTCGACGGTGAATCCGTAGATGTAGATGCCGTACGAGTAGTCGCGCTTGCGGCCGACCTTCTGGAAGGGGCTCGGCAGCCGCACCGCGAGCCAGAGCAGCAGGTAGGCGAAGGCGGGGTAGCCGAAGACGAAGACGCCGCCGAAGAGCAGGGTGGCGCCGAGGACGACGGCGCACAGCGCGGCCAGTCCGTCGTGGATCGGGAGCCGGTCGCGGTACAGCTGGAAGCAGGCCCCGATCAGGAACACGAAGCACAGGTGGACGACGAAGTGCACCGACATGCTGCCCAGCAGCGGCACTTGCACGGCCGACGCCATGTCACCGGGGATGCCGCGCAGGGAGGGGGCGGTGAGCCAGTCCCGCAGGATCAGCAGGCCCAGGGCCCCGGCCAGCAGCGGGACGAACCTGCGGGCCCGGCGCAGGACTCCGCCGGCGGCCAGCAGGCCCACCATGACGTAGCAGAAGATCTCGTACTTCAGCGACCACAGGGCGCCGTTGACGCTCCCGTCGAAGTTGGTCCCGCGGGCCTTTCCTTCGGCCACCACCCCGGATATGTCCCAGTGGGTGCTGATGGAGGTGTTCCACATGCCCTTGAGGTAGCTGAACGGACCCTCGGCGTGGTTCCAGTAGCCGTTCACCGAGCCGTGCAGCCAGTAGTACAGCGCGGGCAGGATCAGCAGCGAGGACACGAGCAGCGAGCCCCACAGGCCCGGCAGGATGCGCAGGGCCCGGTGCCAGGCGTAGCGGCCGGAGGTGGACCGCGCCCCACTGCCCGTGATCATGAAGCCGGACAGGACGAAGAAGCCGATCACCGCCATCTTCCCGACGTCGGTCTGCTCCCCGCTCCAGCGCCACAGCGGGTCCAGCGGGCCCCAGCCGAGCGGCCACACGTGCGAGAGCACGACCGACGAGGCGAGGACCAGTCTCAGCACGCCGAAGCTGTTGGCCCGCGAGGAGTACAGCTCGGCGAGGGTTCCGCGGTGGCCGGGCAGGACGGGTGCTCTGCGAGACATAGGGGGTCAGGCTTCCTGGGAGGGGGTAGCGCCGGGAGGCCGGCTCGGCGTGGGGGCCTACGGGGGCCTCGCGGGATCCTACCGACGGGCGGCGCCGTGCTCCTGGCGCGTGCCCGGATTCGGTCCGGCGGACCGGGAGGTCAGTCCCGGTCCGCGGAGGCGGCCGTCCACAGCTCGGCGACGGCGTCGCGCAGGCTGCGGACCGGCTTCCAGTCCAGGGCGCGCTCGGTGGCGCCGATGTCCAGCTGGTGCCATTCGGTCTCGGGGCCGGTGCCGTCCGGGGCGGGGACCTCGGTGATCCGCGTGGGCACGCCGCTCTCCTCGATCAGCAGCTCGACCAGTTCACGGGCGGAGGTCGCCCGGCCCAGGCCGAGGTTGAGGACGGGCGGGCAGGGGCCCGCCGGGGCGAGGGCGGCGACCATGGCGTCGACCCCGTCCTGGAGGTGGAGGAACTCGCGCTGCGCGGTCAGCGGCATCAGGGACAGTTCGGCGACGGTACCGGCGGCCCGCGCCTCGGCCAGCTTGCCGGCCATGACGCCGAGCAGGCTGTGCGCGGGCTGCCCGGCCCCGACGACGTTGCCCAGGCGCAGGACGACGGCGTCCAGGCCGTCGTCACGGACGGCCGAGGCGATCAGCTCGGTGGCCTGGAGCTTGAGCTGCCCGTAGACCGTCGAGGGCCGTGCGGGGGAGTCCTCGGTCCAGGTCTCGCCGACCGGGAAGAGCCCGTACTCGTGCACGGTGCCGATCTGCACGAGCCGCGGCGGCGTCGCCATCGCGTCGAGGGTCTCCAGCAGCCGGCTGACCATGCCGAGGTTGGCGGGGACCATCTGCTCGTCCGTCAGCCCCCACATGCCGCCGGCCGCGTTGACGACGACGTCGACGCGGTGCGCGGTGAACAGCTCCGCCAGCTCGGCCGGCGCGTCGACGGTGAGGTCGAAGGCGGCGAACTCGCCGGGCAGTGCGACGGCCGGCTGCTTGCGGGCGACGGCCAGCAGGCCGTGGCCGCGCTCGTGCAGGGTGGCGCACAGCCTGCGGCCGATGAAGCCGGTGGCCCCGAGGACGGCCACGCGGGGCAGGGACGGGCTGGTGACGGACATGGGCGGGGGCTCCCGGGGGTCGCAGGGGTGGGCGGACGGGGCGCGCGGCGCGGGGCCGCGCGGCGTCCGGTCAGCGGTGGTCGTTGCCGACGACGTGCCGCAGCAGGGTGCGGGCACCCTCGCTCTGCTTGTTCTTCAGGGCGCCGGGCAGCATCGTCGCCGCGTGGATCCGGGAGGACAGGTGCAGCCGGGAGGCCTTGGCGGCCTTCGTCCAGCCCTGCGCGTCCAGCCGGTCCGCGACGTCCATGAAGAAGCGGTTGGCCTCCTCGAAGCGCCGGCCGGTGAAGGCCTGCTGGGAGGAGATGCTGACCGCGTGCCTGCGGTACTGGAAGCACAGGGTGTCGGAGATCAGCATCCGCTCGCCGGCCTGGATCAGGTCGATCTCCAGCGCGAGGTCCTGCGTGACCTCCAGGTTGTCCCGCAGGCCCGCCTTGCGGACCGCTTCGGTGCGCCAGCAGATGGACGGGAAGTACAGCCAGTTCCCGCGCAGCAGGCTGGTGGCGAGCTGCTCGCCGCCCATCAGCAGCTCACCCTTGACGCGGGGTGCGTACAGCCGCTTCTTGGACTGGTCGACCAGTCCCTCGGTGGGCTTGCCGTTGCCGTCGATCACCTGGACACCGGGCTGGACCATGCCGACGCCGGGGTGCCGGGCGAGGGCGGCCCGCACGGTGGCCACGTAGTTCGGCAGCATGATGTCGTCGGTGCCCATCATCACGAAGTGCTCTTCGCGGACCAGGCCCAGGCACTTGCGGTAGTTGCCCGTGACGCCGAGGTTCTGCTCGTTGCGCTGGTACGAGACCCGCGGGTCGTCCAGCTCCGCGAACCAGCCCGGGACGTCCGGCTCCTTGCCGTCGTCGACCACCACCAGCCGCCACTCGGGGTCGCTCTGGGCCAGGATGCTGCGTACGGCGGCCTGCATCAGGGCCACGTCGCCGTAGTAGGGCAGCATGATGTCGAGAGTTGTCATGGGCGGCGCACCAGGGGTTTCGGGAGGGACGGGACGGGGCTCAGCTGCCGTCGCTCAGCGACCGGCGGTGGCGCAGGCAGGCGTCGTAGTCGGGCAGCAGACCGGACGCGAGGGCCTCGGCGAGCGAGGGCGCGGCCGCGTCGCGGGCCGACAGCTGCGAGGCGGCGCCGGACGGCCAGTCGATCGCCAGATCGGGGTCGAGCGGGTGCACGGAGTGCTCGGCGGACGGGTTGAAGGTCTCCGAGCACAGGTACGACAGCGTCGCGTCGTCGCTCAGCGCGCAGAAGCCGTGGCCCAGCCCCTCCGAGATGTAGACCGCGCGGCGGTCCACGTCGTCGAGGCGCACGAACTCGTAGGTGCCGAAGGTGGGCGAGCCCACGCGCAGGTCGACGATCACGTCGAGGACGGCGCCGCGCACGCAGGTCACGTACTTGGCCTGGCCGGGCGGGACGTCGGCGAAGTGGATGCCGCGCACGACGTCCTTCGCCGACACCGACAGGTTGCCCTGCGCCAGGCGCAGCGGGTGTCCGACGGCCTCGGCGAGGTGGTCGAAGCGGTACCACTCCATGAACAGCCCGCGCGGGTCGCCGTGCTGGACCGGGGTGATCTCCCAGGCGCCCTCGATGGAGAGCTCGCGGAACTTCATCGGCCGTTCTCCCCGTCGAGCAGCTCCAGCAGGTACTCGCCGTACCCGCTCTTGAGCAGCGGCTCGGCGAGCTCGCGGAGCTGGTCGTCGCTCACGAAACCGGACCGCCAGGCGGTCTCCTCGATGCAGCCGATCTTGAAGCCCTGGCGCTCCTCGATCACGCGCACGAACTCGGAGGCCTGGACCATGGAGACGAAGGTGCCGGTGTCCAGCCAGGCGGTACCGCGGTCCAGGACCGTCACCTGGAGCTCGCCGGACCGCAGGTAGGCGTCGTTCACCGCGGTTATCTCCAGCTCGCCGCGCGCGCTGGGCTCGATGGTGCGGGCGATCTCCACCACGCGGTTGTCGTAGAAGTACAGGCCGGGCACCGCGTAGCGGGACTTCGGCTTCTCCGGCTTCTCCTCGATGGAGATGACCTGGCCGTCCTCGTCGAACTCGACGACGCCGTACGCGGTCGGGTCCGCCACCGGGTAGGCGAAGACCATGCCGCCCTTGGGGTCCTTGCGCTGCGCGAGGCGGGTGCCGAGGCCACTGCCGTGGAAGATGTTGTCGCCGAGGATCAGGGCGACCGGCTCGTCACCGATGAAGTCGGCGCCGAGCACGAAGGCCTGCGCGATGCCTTCGGGGCGCTCCTGCACGGCGTACTGGAGGTCCAGGCCGAGCTGCGAACCGTCGCCGAGCAGCCGCTGGAACTGCTCCTGGTCCTGGGGGGTGGTGATGATGAGGATCTCGCGGATCCCCGCCATGACCAGCGTGGAGAGCGGGTAGTAGATCATGGGCTTGTCGAAGACGGGGAGCAGCTGCTTCGACACGGCTCGGGTCAAGGGCCAGAGGCGGGAGCCGGTGCCGCCCGCAAGGAGAATTCCACGCATGGACGCCACCATACGTTGCGTCCCTTCGGGTGAGGTAACCCGCGAGGGCCGCCCGCCGACCGCGCAGTGAGCCCGCCGGTGGTCGCACAGTAAGCTGAACGCACTATGCGCATTCTCGTGACCGGTGGCGCCGGTTTCATCGGCTCGCAGTTCGTCCGTTCCCTCCTGTCGCAGGACCCCGCCGCCCAGGTCACGGTCCTCGACAAGCTGACCTACTCCGGCGTCGAGGAGAACCTCGCCCCCGTCGCAGGTCACCCCGGCTACACCTTCGTCCGCGGTGACATCTGCGACGTCGACGCCGTCGACCAGGTGATGGCCGGCCACGACGCCGTCGTGCACTTCGCGGCGGAGTCCCACGTGGACCGCTCCATCGCGGGCGCCGGCCCCTTCGTGATGACGAACGTCGTCGGCACCCAGGTGCTGCTCGACGCGGCCCGCAAGCACGGGGTCGGCCGCTTCGTCCACGTCTCCACCGACGAGGTGTACGGCTCCATCACCGAGGGCTCCTGGACCGAGGAGTGGCCGCTCGCGCCGAACTCCCCGTACTCCGCCTCGAAGGCCTCCTCCGACCTGCTGGCGCTGGCCTACCACCGGACCCACGGCATGGACGTCGTGGTGACGCGCTGCTCCAACAACTACGGGCCGTACCAGTTCCCCGAGAAGGTCATCCCGCTGTTCGTGTCGAACCTCATGGACGGCAAGCACGTCCCGCTGTACGGCGACGGCGGCAACGTCCGCGACTGGCTGCACGTCTCCGACCACTGCCGCGGCATCGACCTCGTCCTGCGCAAGGGCCGCGCCGGTGAGGTCTACAACATCGGCGGCGGCACCGAGCTGACGAACAAGGAGCTCACCGGCGTCCTGCTGGACGCCGCCGGCGTCGGCTGGGAGATGGTCGACCGGGTCGAGGACCGCAAGGGCCACGACCTGCGCTACTCCATCGACATCAGCAAGATCAGCGAAGAGCTGGGCTACGCGCCGCAGATCACCTTCGAGGACGGCATCAAGGCCACCATCGACTGGTACCGCGAGAACCGCGCCTGGTGGGAGCCGCTCAAGGTGAGGGCCGCCCAGCAGTCGTGAACACGTCGGATGCGGCGGCGCCCCTGAAGAGGTCGCCGCTGGCGAGGCTGTCCAACACCCTGCCGCCGGGCACCCTGCTGGTGATCGGCGGCACGGTCGTGCTCGGTGCGGCCTCGTACGTGCACCTGATGGCGGCGGGCCACAGCCTCGACACCGAGGGCATGGCCGCGCTGTCCGTCGTGTGGACGATCCTCATGGCGGTCGGCATCGGCCTCTTCTTCCCCGTCGAGCAGGAGCTCACCCGGATCGTCGCCGCGCACCGGGTCGGCGGCCAGGGGGTCTCCGGCGTGCTGCGCCGTGTGACGGTCCTCACCGTCGCCATGTGCGGCCTGCTGCTCGGCGGCATGGCCGTCGCCGCCCGCCCGCTCGCCGACACCTTCTTCGACGGCCGCTCCGACATGGTCCTGGCGCTCGCGCTGGCCTTCGTCACCCTGGCCGCGAGCAACGTGACCCGCGGCGTCCTGGCCGGACTCGGCCACTTCGCGCCCTTCGGCTGGCAGCTGGGCATCGACGGCGTCCTGCGCATCGGCGCCGCCGTGGCCTTCGCCCTGGCGGGCGTCCGCTCCCCGCTGGCGTTCGCGCTGATCCTCACGCTCGCGCCGCTCCTCGCGGTCCTGGTCACCCTGCGCCCCGTCCTGCGGGGCCTCGGGCCCGGGCCGGCCGAGAGCTGGAGGGGGCTGCTCGGCGGCCTCGGCCCGCTGATCGCCTCGACCTTGCTCGCGCAGGTGGTCGTCAACGCCGCCGTCGTCAGCACCAAGCTGCTGGCCCCCGCCGAGGCGGCGCTCGTCGCCGGCCTGCTGAACGTCATCGTGCTGGCGCGCGTGCCGCTGTTCGTCTTCGGCTCGCTCCAGGCCTCGCTGCTGTCCGGGCTGTCCGCGGCGGCCGCGGCCGGTGACCGGGCGGGCTTCTCCAGGCTTCTGGGCCGCACCTGCCTGGTGGTCACCGCGCTCGGCGTGGCCGGCGGTGTGCCCGCCACCCTGCTCGGGCCCTGGCTGATCCAGGTGCTGTTCAAGGCCGAGGACGGACTCGGCCAGGCGGTGTTCTTCTGGATCTCCGCCGGCACCCTCTTCTACATGCTGGCCATGGTCCTCGGCCAGGCCCTGATGGTCCTGCACAAGCACAGCCTGCAGCTGCTGTCCTGGGCCGTGGCCACCGTGGTCCTGCTGGGCGTCACCCTGATGCCCGGCGATGCCGCCACCCGGGTGTGCCTGGCCTACACCCTCGCCTCGCTCACCGCCGTCCTCGGCATGGCGGTGGCGCTGTGGCTGACCTTCCCGCGGGTGCCGGCCACGGCGGACGCGGCGGACGGAGCACCCCGCTCCCGTTCCTCCCTGGTCGACTCGGCCTGACCCCCGGCAGGACCCGGCCCGGGGGTTAGGGTCGGCCGCATGCCCCGCAAGAAGCACCGTCCCCGCCGGCTCGTCGCCGACGGGCGCACCTACCTGTGGACGGTCCGCCACGGCCACCAGGTGCTGGAGGGCGGCGGCTGCCGCAAGACCCTCACCCTGAACTCCCACCCGCCGGGCAGCGGCGGCCTGCTGCGCTTCGTCTTCGACGAGGGTCCCGGCCGGTACGTGTCGGGCTTCACCACGGGTTCGGGCGAGGTCGGCGAGGTCGGCGCCGGCGCCCTGAACCTGCACGAGCCGGGCACCGTACGGGTCCTGCTCGACGCGGCGCTGGCCGGCGGGTGGCAACCGCAGGAGCGGGGCGAGACGAAGCTCGACGGCTGGACCTTCCTGGCGGCGGCGGTCGCCGCAGGACGCTGAGGCCGGGGCCGGACCGCTACTTCGGGGCCCGGCGCCGGAACAGCCGCTTGGCGGCGACGACCAGCACCGTGCCCCCCGCCAGGACGAGGGCGCCCTTGGTGAAGCTGCCCTCCGGAGCCGGCGACTGCGCGGCGGGAGCGGGGTCCGGCGGGGAGCCCGGCTTCGCCGCCCCGGGCGTCGGGGAGGCCGCCGGGGCCGGTCCCGCAGGGACCGCGATCACCCGGCTGGAACCGCCCTCCGCGCCGAACATCAGCGCCGAGCCGTCCGCCGTCCAGGTCACCGACTCCGCCTGGCCCTGCCACGGCGCGTCCACCCGCTCGCCCGCGCCCTGCGGCAGCCCGTCCTTCCAGGGGTACGCCTTCGCGAAGAAGTACCCGCGCAGCGCGAGGTGCCCGCCGTCCGGGGAGAACGCCCCGTCCGTCACCCACGGCAGGCCGGCGACCCGCCGGAACACGTTCGGCGCGCCCGCCGACAGCTCCGCAGGGCCCTCGTACAGCCCGCCCTTCTCCTCGCTCTTGCTGGCGATGTACACCCGGCCCGTGACCGGATGCACCATCAGCGCCTCCGCGTTGCGCGGCCCGTCCGCGTACTTCACCGTGAACCGGGTCGCCTTGACGGTGGTGTCGCCGAGCTGCTTCGGCTCCTGGAAGCGGTAGATCCACACGTGGTCCCAGCTCCCGTCCAGGTTGTCGCCGATGTCGCCGACGTACAACTGCCCGTCCGGGCCCAGGGAGATCGCCTCCACGTCGCGGGGCGTACCGACCCCCGTCAGCGTCACGCGGGCCACCGTCCTCCCGGTCGCCGAGTCCACCGCGTAGACGTACGGGCCGTCGTCGCTGTCGTTGTGGGTCCAGTACACCCCCGGGTGGATGCGGCTGGCGGCGAGCCCGCTCGACTCCTTGATCCGGGGATCGGTGATGGTGAACGACGCCGCGCCGGGGCCCTCCGCCGCCGACGCCGCACCCGGCGGCAGGACGGCGACGGCGACGGCGGCGACAACGGCGGACGGCAACGACAGCAGACGCATCTCCCCAGCTTGCCAGCCCGCGCCGCGTGTCCGGCATCACAGGGGTGCCCGCCCCGTGATCCGCGATGATGACCGGATGCGTTTCATGTTCGTCGGCGACTCCATGACCATCGGACGCGCCGGTGACTGGACCTGGCGCTACCGGATGTGGCAGCACCTGAGCGCCACCCCCGACGGCCCCCACGAGATCGTCGGCCCGCGCCACGAGCTGTACGACACCGGCGCCGACGCGCCCGTCAGCCACGCCTACGCCGACCCGGCCTTCCCGGAGCCCGCCCGCCGCCACCTGGCCGGCTGGGGCGAGGGCTGGCAGCACATGGCCCCCCTCGTCGGCCCCGCCGTACGCGCCTGCGGCGCCGAGGTGCTGCTGGTCTCCCTCGGCCTGATCGACCTCGGCTTCTACACCCGCGCCGACCAGACCGCCGACAACGTCCGCCGCTTCGTCGAGGGGGCGCGCGCCGCCCGCCCGGACGTCCGGATGGTGTTCCTCCCGGTCATACCGAACGTCCGCGCCGAGGTGGACGCGCCCTTCGCGGACGAGGTCACCCGCTTCAACGAACTCCTGGCGAAGGCGGTCGCCGACCTGACCACCGCCGCCTCGCCGATCCTGCTGGCCGCCCGCCCGGCCTCGTACGACATCCACCACGACACCTACGACGGGACCCACCCCAACGCCTCCGGGGAGCACCGGCTGGCGGGGGAGTTCGCGGCGGTCCTCCACCAGGCCTGGGGGATCGGGGGCCCCTACCGGCCGCAGCCGGCGCCGTAACACGCCCTTCACGATGCGGTCTTGCCTGGAGTGGACTCCAGGCAGTTGGCTTGTCCTCCATGAAGTACACACAGCTCGGACGCACGGGCCTCAAGGTCAGCCGACTCGTACTCGGCACCATGAACTTCGGCCCCCAGACCTCGGAACCCGAGAGCCACGCCATCCTGGACGCGGCCCTCGGCGCCGGCATCAACTTCGTCGACACCGCCAACGTCTACGGATGGGGTGAGAACAAGGGCCGCACCGAGGAGATCATCGGCACCTGGTTCGCCCAGGGCGGCGGCCGCCGGGAGAAGACGGTCCTCGCCACCAAGGTCTACGGCTCGATGTCCCGCGGGAGCGAGACCTGGCCCAACGAGGACCGGCTGTCGGCGCTGAACATCCGCCGGGCCGTCGACGCGAGCCTCAAGCGGCTCCAGACCGACTACATCGACCTCTACCAGTTCCACCACGTGGACCGGCTGACCCCCTTCGAGGAGATCTGGCAGGCCGTCGAGGTACTGGTCCAGCAGGGGAAGATCCTCTACGCCGGCTCGTCCAACTTCCCCGGCTGGAAGATCGCCCAGGCCAACGAGACGGCGGCGCGCCACGGCCGGCTCGGCCTGGTCAGCGAGCAGTGCCTCTACAACCTCGCCGAGCGGCGCGCGGAGATGGAGGTCGTCCCGGCCGCCGAGGCGTACGGGCTCGGGGTCATCCCGTGGTCGCCGCTGCACGGCGGCCTGCTCGGCGGGGCGATCCGCAAGTCCGCGGACTCGGGCCGTACGGCGAGCGGCCGCTCGGCGGACGCGCTGTCCAACAGCACGGTCCGGGCACAGGTGCAGGCGTACGAGGACCTGCTGGACAAGCACGGGCTGGAGCCGGGCGAGGTGGCGCTGGCCTGGCTGCTGACGCGTCCCGGGGTGACGGGGCCGATCGTCGGCCCGCGCACGCAGGACCAGCTGGACTCGGCGCTGCGGGCGGTGGAGCTGGAGCTCTCCGAGGAGGTCCTGGCGGGCCTCGACGAGATCTTCCCCGGGCCGGGTCCCTCGCCGGAGGCGTTCGCCTGGTAGCGGGCCCGGCGGCGGTCCGGTGACCGGCGGGGCTACTGTCCGACGGCGGCCGCCACGGCGACGACGAAGAACATCAGCACGAGCACGCCGGCCATGACACGGTTTCTGGTCTTGGGATCCACCCGTCGAGACTAACGCGGCAGCCCCTGCATCGTGGACGCAGGGGCTGTGCCGTGCCCGGGGCGCGCTGCCGGTGTGCCGTGGATCACGGCCCGCCCGGCCGGGCCGGCGCCGGGGGCGGCCCGGAGCGGTTACTGCCAGCTCATGTCGTGGGTGGCGGCGACCGGGGGCTTCGCGGTGGGCAGGGAGGCGGCGGAGGCGAGGGCCGGGGTCCCGACGACGAGGGTGAGGGCGACGACCGCGGCGGCCTGGACGATACGGGTGATGCTCATGAGGTCCGGTTTCCCCTTCGAAGTGCCCTGGGGCATGTGCGGCTGGTGGCTCCCGGTGGTCCCGCGTCCCGCGGTGGCGTCGGCCCTTTCCGGTGAGACACAGCCAAGCCGCCCCCGGCCGGGCGGAGAAGGGATCTCCGCCGGCCCAAACCGTCCCTGGACGGTTGCGGACAGAGCCCGGTCGTCAGCCGGTCCCCGTGTCCGACAGGGACAGCGGCATGAGTGGGACGCCGACGTCCAGCAGGCGGGCGGCGGGGAGCACCCGGGTTCCGAGCAGGCGTCGGCAGACCGATTCCGCATGCCGCTCGGCCGCCTCCAGGGAGTCGTCGAGCAGATAGAAGCCGAGGGTGAAGTGTCCGGCCCGCTGCGGGTGCACGGCCAGGTGCTCGACCTGGTCGGCGGGGTCCAGACCCGCCCGGACGGCCTCGCGCAGATCGTCGGGGAGTTCGTGGGGAGGCGCCGCGCGCAAGCGGGCGTGGACGAGGTACATGTCTCCACCGTGCCCCGCTCCGCCGGGGCTACGTGCCGAACGGGGTGGCCGCTTCAGGCCGCGGACGGAACGGAAGCCCAGCGGCCCCGGCGGTGGCGGCGGCACCGCCGGCATGACCGACCTGGCCTCGGCCGACCTCAACGGCGACAACGTGATCGACGTCGTGGGCGTGGAGGCCTCCACCGGCAAGCTGTGGATGTACAAGGGCAGCGCGGCCGGGACCATAGCGTCCGGCGGCAGCCGGGTCATGATCGGCTCCGGCGGCTGGAACGGCATGTCGAACCTGACGGGCATGGACCTGAACAACAGCGGCCGCCAGGACCTCGTCGCGGTGGAGGAGTCCACCGGCAAGCTGTTCATGTACCCCGGCGACAAGGGCTACCTGAGCCCGCGCATCGAGATCGGCTCGGGCGGCTGGAACGGCATGTCCGACCTCATCGGCGGCGACCTGCTGAACTCCAACCTGTCGGACGACCTGATCGCGGTCCAGAACTCGACCGGCAAGCTGTTCCTCTACCCGGGGGTCGGCGGCGGTGAGCTGGGTGCCCGCAAGGAGATCGGTACCGGCGGCTGGTAGTCGCGGCGCATGACGAAGGAGCGGCCCGTCCCTGCAGGACGGGCCGCTCCGCGCGTCAGCCCTCCAGCGGCCAGACCCCGACGGCCTCGTAGCGCGGTTGCTCCCCGGGCACTCCGCTCGCGGGCAGGTTGCTCCGCACCAGGCTCAGCTCGCCGACCTGCCAGGAGGTGCCCTCGTAGGAGCCGAGGCCTTCCACGTACGGCCGCAGGTCCGCGCCGTCGCGGCTGCGGGCCAGGGTGAGGTGCGGGGTGTAGCGGCGGTGCTGGTCCATGGGTACGCCGGCCCGCCGGGCGGCGGCATCGGCCCGTTCGGCCAGCCGCCGCATCGCGTCGAGGTCCCCGGCGGCGCCCGCCCACAGGGCCCGGTCGCCGAAGTGACCGGCGCCGTGCAGGCGCAGCGCGAAGGGCGCGGTACGGGCGGCGGCCCGGGCCAGCCGGGCGTGCAGCTCCGGCAGCAGCTCCTCGCGCACCTCCCCCATGAAGGCGAGCGTGAAGTGCCAGCCCGCCTCCCCGGTCCAGCGCAGCCGGTCGTCGCGCAGCGGGCGTACGGCCGCGGCCAGCTGGGCGAGGGCAGCCTCGGGGGGCAGCACCGCTGCGAACAGTCTCATGCGGCCGAGCCTAGCGGTGGGTGCCGGGCGCGGCGCCGCTGCCGGGGACTCTGCCCCCGCACCCCCGCGCCTCGATCTCCCCCAGCTATCGCTGGGAGGGGCCCCGGGCGAGGCTGAACGGTGTCCGCCGGCGGGCTGGTCCGCCCGGCCGGCGGCATCAGCCGAATCCCCAGGAGAGGACCCGCACCGTCAGGCCGCGGCCACCAGTTCGGGCTTGCGTGCGGCCGGGACGAAGGTCAGCCCGCGGCGGCCGACCCGCAGGCGCAGGTTGCCGACGCGCGCCAGCACCACCGCGATCACCACGGAGGCGGCCAGGGAGATCAGGCCGCCCGCGGCCATGCCCGCCCGGGCGCCGTAGGTGTCGGTGATCCAGCCCAGCAGCGGGGCCCCCAGCGGGGTACCGCCGGTGAACACCATCATGAACAGCGCCATGACGCGGCCCCGCATCTCGGGGGCGGTGGCCATCTGGACGCTGGAGTTGGCGGTGACGTTGACCGTCAGCCCGAAGATCCCGATCGGCACGAGCAGCGCGGCGAACAGCCAGAAGCCGGGGGCGAAGGCCGTCACCAGCAGCAGGACCGAGAACAGCGCGGCCGCGGAGACCAGCAGCCGCAGCCGGGAGTGTCCGCGCCGGGCGGCGAGCAGGGCGCCCGCCAGGGAGCCGGCCGCGATCAGGGTGTTGAAGAGCCCGTAGGTGCCCGCGTCGCCGTGGAAGACCTCCTCGACGAAGGCCGACAGCCAGATCGGGAAGTTGAACCCGAAGGTGCCGATGAAGCCGACCAGCACGATCGGCCAGACCAGCTCCGGGCGGCGCGCGACGTACTGCAGGCCCTCGCGCAGCTGCCCCTTGGCTCGGGGCCGGGGTGCGACCGGGTGCAGTTCGTCCGTCCGCATCAGCAGCAGGCTCACGAGGGGCGCGGCGAAGGAGAGGCCGTTCAGCAGGAAGGCCCAGCCGGAGCCGACGGCGGTGATGAGCACGCCGGCGATCGCCGGGCCGACCAGCCGTGCGGACTGGAAGTTCGCCGAGTTCAGGCTGACGGCGTTGGCCACCTGGTCCGTGCCGACCATCTCGGCGACGAAGGTCTGCCGCGCCGGGTTGTCGACCACGGTGACGAGGCCGAGCAGGAAGGCGGCGAGGTAGACGTGCCAGACCTGGACGTGTCCCGCCAGGGTGAGCACGGCGAGGGCGATGCCGGTGAGGCCCATCGCACCCTGGGTGGCGAGCAGCGGGGGCCGTTTGGGCAGCCGGTCGGCGAGGACGCCTCCGTAGAGGCCGAACATCAGCATCGGCAGGAACTGGAGGGCGATGGTGATGCCGACGGCGGAGGCCGAGCCGGTCAGGGAGAGCACCAGCCAGTCCTGGGCGATGCGCTGCATCCAGGTGCCCGTGTTGGAGACCACCTGGCCGGTCGCGAAGAGCCGGTAGTTCCGTATCTTCAGCGAGCTGAACATCGAGTTCTTCGCGTTCTTGCCCGCGGGTGCTGCGGTAGTGAGGGTGGATGTGTGGCCGGGTGCGGAGTCTGCTCCGTTTCCCGTACTCAAGGGCGTTCGCCTCCTGGTGTCGTTCCTACAGGTGGGCGAGCTTCTCCAGGACGGGTGCGGCTGCGCGCAGCTTGGCCCACTCGTCCTCGGTCAGCTCGGCCGCGAGCCCGGCCAGGAAGGCGTTGCGCTTGCGGCGGCTCTCTTCGAGCATCGCTTCGGCCTCCTCCGTCTGGCGGACCACCTTCTGGCGGCGGTCGTCGGGGTGCGGTTCCAGCGTGACCAGTCCCTTGGCCTCCAGCAGCGCGACGATGCGTGTCATCGACGGCGGCTGGACGTGCTCGCGCCGGGCCAGCTCACCGGGGGTGGCGTGGCCGCACCGTGCGAGGGTGCCGAGGACCGACATCTCGGTCGGGCTCAGCGATTCGTCGACGCGCTGGTGCTTGAGCCGGCGGCCCAGTCGCATGACGGCGGAGCGGAGGTCGTTCACGGCGGCGGCGTCGCCACCATGGGAGAGGTCATGCATGTCCTTAGAGTAACTCATTACCCTCCCTAAAGAACACCGGGTATATCGCGTCACTCGTACGGGTGAGTCAGCGGCCGAAAGTGACACGCGTCCGCACCCGCTGCCCCGACTCTTTCGGCATGGGGACACATGTGCTGAGCATGCGCATAGACGGGGAGCTCCTCGAGCGGCTCCGGACTCATGCCGCCAAACGCGGAATGAGCGTCCAGGACTACGTGGTCCGGACGCTCATCCGCGATGACTTCGACGAGCGCTTCAAGGCGGCCGTCGACGAGACAGAGAAGTTCTACGGGCTCACGTGAGGCCGAGGGCCGGCATCGCGTAGTAGAAGACGAACACCGCCGACACGACGTACATGGCCACCGGGACCTCGCGGCCCCGCCCCGTCGCCAGGCGCAGCGCGCAGAAGCTCACGAAGCCGATGCCGATGCCGTTGGTGATCGAGTAGGTGAAGGGCATCATCACCATGGCCAGGAAGGCCGGGACGGCGATGGTGAAGTCGCTCCAGTCGATGTCCTTGACCGAGCCCGCCAGGATCAGGAAGCCCACCGCCACGAGCGCGGGGGTGGCCGCCTGGGAGGGGACCATGGTGGCGAGCGGGGTGAGGAACAGCGCCACGGCGAAGAGGCCGCCCGTCACGACGTTCGCCAGTCCGGTACGGGCCCCCTCGCCGACCCCGGCCGTGGACTCCACGAAGCAGGTGGTGGCCGAGGAGGAGGTCGCGCCGCCCGAGGCGACGGCCAGGCCGTCGACCAGCAGGACCTTGTTGATGCCGGGGAAGTTGCCGTCCCTGTCGATCAGCTTGGCCTCGTCGCCGACGCCGAGGATGGTGCCCATCGCGTCGAAGAAGCACGACAGCAGCACGGTGAAGACGAAGAGGACGCCGGTCAGCATCCCGACCTTCTCGAAGCCGCCGAACAGGCTGACCTGGCCGACGAGCCCGAAGTCGGGCGCCGCCACCGGGTTGCCCGGCCATTCGGGGACGGTCAGGCCCCAGGCCTCGCCCGGCAGCTGGGTGATCAGCTGGACGGCGACCGCGATCACGGTCATGACCACGATGGAGATCAGGATCGCGCCCGGCACCTTGCGGATCAGCAGGGCCAGGGTCAGCAGCACGCCGACGACGAAGATCAGCACGGGCCAGCCCTGGAGGTGGCCGTTGCCGCCGAGCTGGAGCGGGACCGTGGTGTGCGCGGCGTCCGGGATGCGGGAGACGAAGCCCGAGTCGACCAGGCCGATGAGCATGATGAACAGGCCGATGCCGATCGCGATGCCCTTGCGCAGGCCCACCGGAACGGCGTTCATGACCCGCTCGCGCAGGCCGGTGGCGACGAGCAGCATCACCACGAAGCCGGCCAGGACCACCATGCCCATCGCGTCGGCCCAGCTCATGCGCGGGGCGAGCTGGAGGGCCACCACGGTGTTGACGCCGAGGCCGGCGGCCAGCGCGATCGGGACGTTGCCGATCACGCCCATCAGGAGGGTGGAGAACGCGGCCGTCAGCACGGTGGCGGTGACGAGCTGGCCGCCGTCCAGCTGGTGCCCGTACATGTCCTTCGCGCTGCCCAGGATGATCGGGTTCAGCACGATGATGTACGCCATCGCGAAGAAGGTCGCCAGTCCGCCGCGGACCTCGCGGGCCATGGTGGAGCCGCGCTGGGACACCTTGAACCAGCGGTCCAGGGCGGAGGCGTGCGGCGGCGCGGGCTCCGGGGAGGTGGCTGCGGGGGCGGGGGCCGGGGTGCTCATACGGTCCTCATTGGGTGGTTCATACGAAGAAAATGGGCCGCGCCCACACCGTTTCAGTATGAACACATGAGCGAAGGGACGTCCATCTCCGCGCGTAGACCCGAAAACGGCGGGCCTAGACTTGGCCGCATGGCGAAATGGACTGCGAAGCACGAGGCGCCCGAGCCCCTTGAGGGCCCGGTGGTCGCGACCGTCACCGGCGGCACGATCATCTGGTTCGTCCTCTTCCTGGTCCAGCTCCCCTTCTACGGGTGGTTCGCCGACCACGGCCGGCTGTGGTGGGTGTGGACCTGCGCGGCCGGCGCCTTCCTCGGGCTGATCGGCATCTGGTACGTCCGCGGCCGGGACGCGGCCCTCAAGCGCCACGCCGCCGAGCAGGCGGAGCAGGCCGCGCCGGCGGGGCAGGCCGGGCAGGCGGAGCAGGCCGCGCCGGCCGAGGAGCCCGGGCGGTCCGACGGGGCATAGCGCGAACCGGCCCCCGCCCGGCGTTCGAGGCGCCCGGTCCGGGGCGGAGCCCCGGGAAGCGGACCCGCACCGGCGAACGGCCGGCGGCCGTCGGCTACCAGGGAACGATCCGGGTCATCCCGAAGTCGGATCTTCAGGCCCCTCCGGGGGTGAACCGCTCGAACCCCGCTTACCGTCGAAGGCATGACGCAGCGGGCGAAGATCGAATCCGATGGGCCGGAGCCGGGGGGCGGAGCCGCCACGACCGCCATCGACGCAGGGGCCGAGCTGGACCCCGTACACCCGGTGAAGCCGCCCGCACCGAAATTCAGGCCGGGCGGGCTGAGCACCGCCGAGGTCGCCGAACGCGTGGCCCGCGGCGACGTCAACGACGTCCCCGTCCGCAGCAGCCGCTCCACCGCCGACATCGTCCGCGGCAACGTCTTCACCCGGTTCAACGCCATCATCGGCGTGCTCTGGGTGATCATGCTCATCGTCGCCCCGATCCAGGACAGCCTCTTCGGCTTCGTGATCCTCGCGAACACCGGCATCGGGATCATCCAGGAACTGCGCGCCAAGAAGACCCTCGACGGTCTCGCCGTCATCGGCGAGGCCAAACCCAGCGTCCGCCGCGACGGCAGGACGGCCGAGATCTCCACCTCCGAGATCGTCCTCGGCGACGTCCTCGAACTCGGGCCCGGCGACAGGGTCGTCGTCGACGGATCCGTCGGGGAGGCCGACGGCCTCGAGATCGACGAGTCCCTCCTCACCGGCGAGGCCGACCCCGTCCTGAAGAAGCCCGGCGACCAGGTCATGTCCGGCTCCTTCGTGGTCGCGGGCGGCGGCGCCTTCACCGCCACCAAGGTCGGCCGCGAGGCCTACGCCGCCCAGCTCGCCGAAGAGGCCTCCCGCTTCACCCTCGTCCACTCCGAGCTGCGCTCGGGCATCTCCACCATCCTCAAGTACGTCACCTGGATGATGATCCCGACCTCGATCGGCCTGATCATCAGCCAGTTGATCGTCAAGGACAACAATCTCAAGGACTCCATCGCGCGGACCGTCGGCGGCATCGTCCCGATGATCCCCGAGGGCCTCGTGCTCCTCACCTCCGTCGCCTTCGCGATCGGCGTCATCCGGCTCGGCCGCAAGCAGTGCCTGGTCCAGGAGCTGCCCGCCATCGAGGGGCTCGCCCGGGTCGACGTGGTCTGCCTCGACAAGACCGGCACCCTCACCGAGGGCGGCATGGACGTCACCGAGCTGCGCCCGCTCGGCGGCACGGACACCGCGTACGTCAAGAAGGTGCTCGGCGCGCTCGGCGAGTCCGACCCGCGCCCCAACGCCAGCCTCCAGGCGATCATCGACGCCTACCCGGACAGCGCGGAATGGCGCTGCACCGAGTCCCTGCCGTTCTCCTCCGCCCGCAAGTACAGCGGCGCCAGCTTCAGCGAGGGCGACGGCGAGAACAACACCTGGCTGCTCGGCGCCCCCGACGTGCTCCTCCCGGCCGGCGACCAGGCCCTCGACGAGATCAACGACCTCAACGAACAGGGCCTGCGCGTCCTGCTCCTGGCCCGCTCGGCCCGCGAACTCGACGACGAGGACGTCGCCACCGGCGTCAGGCCCACCGCCCTGGTCGTCCTCGAACAGCGGCTGCGCCCCGACGCCGCCGACACGCTGCGCTACTTCGAGGACCAGGGCGTCAAGGCGAAGGTCATCTCCGGCGACAACGCCGTCTCCGTCGGCGCCGTCGCGGGCAAGCTGGGCCTGCCCGGCGCGGAGAGCACCGTCGACGCCCGCAAGCTGCCGACCGACCGGGCCGCCATGGCGGAGGTCCTCGACGAGAACTCCGTCTTCGGACGGGTCACCCCGCAGCAGAAGCGGGACATGGTCGGCGCCCTCCAGTCCAGGGGCCACACCGTCGCGATGACCGGCGACGGCGTCAACGACGTGCTGGCCCTCAAGGACGCCGACATCGGCGTGAGCATGGGCTCCGGCTCCGAGGCCACGCGCGCGGTCGCGCAGATCGTCCTGCTCAACAACAGCTTCTCGACGCTCCCCTCGGTGGTCGCGGAGGGCCGCCGCGTCATCGGCAACATCACGCGCGTGGCCACCCTCTTCCTCACGAAGACGGTCTACTCGGTCCTGCTCGCCGTCCTGGTGGTCTGCTCGCAGGTGGAGTACCCCTTCCTGCCCCGCCACCTGACGCTGCTCTCCACCCTCACCATCGGCATCCCCGCCTTCTTCCTCGCGCTCGCCCCGAACAAGGAACGCGCGAAACCGCACTTCGTGAAGCGGGTGATGCGGTACGCGATCCCCGGCGGCGTGCTCGCGGCGACCGCCACCTTCGTGACCTACCTGGTCGCCCGGCACCACTACACCGGCCCGGACGCCCTGAAGGCCGAGACCAGCGCGGCGACCCTCACCCTGTTCCTGACCTCGATGTGGGTCCTGGCGATCATCGCCCGCCCGTACACCTGGTGGCGGGTGGGGCTCGTCGGCGCGATGGGCCTTGCGTTCCTGGTCGTCCTGGTCGTGCCGTGGCTCCAGGACTTCTTCCAGCTCAAGCTGGAGGGCACGACCATGCCGTGGATCGCGGTGGCCGTCGCCGCGGGTGCGGCCACCCTGATCGAGTTCACCTTCCGCTGGGTGGACCGCAGGTTCCCGGCATGAAGCGGCATCCCCGGCCGCCGGCCGGGGATGCCGCCGAGCGTGCCGCCCGGGCCCTGACCCCTGTACAGGGCCCGGGCGGCACGGGCCGTCAGGCCGCGAGCACGTGCTCCTCGCGGGCGGCTACGCGGCCGCGCAGCGTCAGGGTGACCGCCGCCGTGGCGAGGCCGGCCCCCAGGGCGATCCACCACAGGGCCGCCGCCCCGAGCCCGGTGTAGACGCTCACGCCCAGCGTGAGGGCGGCGAAGCGGGCCACGCCCCAGGTCCAGCTGAAGGCGCCCTGGTAGCGGCCGCGGGCATGGGCCGGGGCGAGGCCCGCGACCACCGAGGCCGCGATCCCGGCGACGACGACCTCACCGAGCGACCAGACGGCCACGGACACCACGTAGCCGGTGATGCCCTCGGCGAGGCCCGTCAGGGCCACCCCGACGGCGATCAGCGCACTGCCCGCGGCCTGGACCGACATCTGCGGAAGCTTCGCGAGCCGGGCCGTCACGAACGGCTGGAGCCCCACCACCAGCACCGCGTTGACCGCGGCCAGCGAGCCGTAGACGGCCGGCGAGAGCCCGCTGTCGCGGACGGCCAGCGGCAGCGCGACCTCGGTCAGCGAGTACACGAACAGCTGGACGCCGAAGAGCGGGAGCAGCAGGAGCATCAGCCGGTCGCGCAGCACGACCCCGTACCCCACGCCCGCGTCCTCGCCCGCCGCGGCCGCTGCCCGCTCCGGCTCGCGCAGCCGGGCCGCCACCACCGCGGCGTAGACCAGCACGGTCCCGGCGTCGACCGCGAAGAGCAGCCAGTACCCGTGCGCCGCCAGGAAACCGCCGAGCACCCCGGCGACGGCCGTACCGATGTTGACGCCCCAGCCGAACAGCGCGTACGCCCGCTGCCGCCGCTGCGCATCCACCGAGTCCGCCAGCAGCGCGTACGCGGCGGGGCCGACCGTCGCCGAGGCGGCGCTGAGCAGCAGCGCGGCCGCCGCCATCGTCCACACCCCCGGTGCCAGGAACAGCGCGCCCTGCGCCGCCGCGGCCCCGACCAGTCCGATCAGCATCGTCGGGCGGCGGCCCATCCGGTCGGCGAGCACCCCGCCGAGCACCGGGCCCAGCAGGTTGCCCGCGCCCAGCGCGCCGAGGACGTACGAGGTCTCGGCGCCGGTGACCCCCCGGTCGGCCAGCAGGAACACCAGGAACGGGGTGACGAGGTGGCCGAGCCGGTTGACGATCGTGCCGGCGAAGAGGGTCCAGACGGTGGGCGGGAGTCCGCGGAAGGGGGAGGGCATGCGAGGAGCGTGCGCCCTTACCCCACCGACCCCGAATTGATTAAGCTCAGACCGAATCCAACGGACCACGGGGGGCGTGGACATGGAGATGGGCCTGAGTTTCTCCGCGGCGGACCTGGCACAGACCAGGTTCGCCGTCTCCCCGATGTGGGAGGTCGTCACCAGCTTCCGCCTCCTCCAGGAGGCCGGCGCGCCCCCGCTGCACCGCCGCTGGGCCGCGCAGGTGCGCCCCCGGCTGCTGCGCGCCGGCCTGGACCGCGGCTGGCTCGCCGCGCTGATCCCGGGCTCCGGCTACATCGCGGACTTCCTCAACCCGACCCCGGCCGGGCCGTTCCCCGCACTCCCCGCCGAGCTGGACGCCATCCGCCGCAGCACCCCGGAGCAGGTCCGGGCGGACCTCGCCACCCTGCGCCTCAAGTCCGCTCCCGCCCCCCGGCTGCGGCTCCTCGACGAGGAACCCGGGGCCGCGCTGGAGAAGGTCGCCGCCGAGATCGAGACGTACTGGGAGCTGGCGATCGGCCCCTACTGGCACCGCATCCGGCAGCTGCTGGAGGCCGACCTGTTCCACCGCGCCCGGCAGGTCGCCGAGCACGGCTCCGCTCACGTCCTCAACGAGCTGCACGAGACCGTCAGCTGGGACGCCGGAACCCTGCGCGTGGTCCGCAGGCACTGCGCGCTGACCCGGGACCAGACCGGCTCCGGCCTGCTGCTGGTGCCCTCGGCCTTCGCCTGGCCCCGCGTACTGACCCGCTCGGTGGCACCCGAACCGCCCCAACTGGCCTATCCGGCCCGCGGGATCGGCACGCTGTGGGAGCCCAGGACGGCCGGCGCCTCCGCGGACGCGGTCGCCGCGGTCATCGGCCGCTCCCGTGCGCAGCTGCTGGCCGAACTCGACACCCCCGCGTCCACCACCCAGCTCGCCCGCAGCTGCGGGCTGTCCGCCGCCGGGGTGTCCCAGCACCTGACGGCCCTGCGCAACGCAGGTCTGGTCACCGCGCACCGCAACGGCCGCTCGGTGCTCTACGCCCGCACGGCCGTCGCCGACGCCCTCCTCACCCCCGCGGCCACCCCGTAGGGGATGACGGCCTAGTCGAACCAGCGGTCCCGGGCCAACTCCGCCGTCCGGGACGGGTCCTCCAGCAGGGCCGCGACCTCGAAGCGCCGCGGCCACTGCCCCGCCGACCAGGACAGGCCCGCCGCCACGCCCTCCAGGGTGGCCGCGTGGAGGACGCCGTCGGGGGTGCGGCGCCAGTCCAGCTCGACACCGCCCGCGATCAGCTCCTCGTGCTCCACGTACGTCAGCGGGGCCGACGGACCCAGCAGCAGCAGCACCGGCTCCGGCACCTCGTGCTCCTCGCCCGGAGTGGTGACCTCCGCCGGGACCGTCTCCGAGAGGCGCCGGACCTGGAGCAGCTCCGCGAGGTCCGCCGCGCGGGACGGCGCGACCGGGAGCAGGGGCAGGCCCGCCGTCAGCGGAAGCAGGTCCGGGGCGTCGGCGATCACCGCGTCCGCCGCGTCCACCACGACGACCTCCCCGTCCACCACGGCCCGCAGGTCGTCCGGCAGGGTCACCTGCTCCGGATCCAGGTCGGCCAGCGCCCCGTACAGCCCGTGCAGCTGGCGGCCCGTCACCTCCCGGTCCGGGTCGGCGAGACGGCCCAGCAGCTCGGCTGCGCCGCCGGGTTCGTCCAGCAGGGCCGCCACGGTGGTCCGTACGCCCAGGGCCCGCAGGACCTGCTCGTCCTCGAAACCGGTGGCGTCCGCGGACGTGTACAGGCCCTCCAGCAGCGGGTCACCGCCCGCCGCGCGCAGGCCCGCCGGACGGCGGCCGTCGAGCACCGGGTGGTCACGCAGCCACCAGGCGGTGTACGGGCGCACCGACTGGGTCGTGCCGTCCGGCAGCAGGATCCGCACCGGCTGGGTCAGCGCGTCGCGCAGCGGGGGCTGCGCGAGCATCGCCAGCGCCTGGGGCCAGCAGTCGTCGTCGACCAGGTCGAGGTCGCGCACGGCCACCAGCTCGGTCGCCACCGGCGGCACGGGCAGCTCCGGCAGCTGGTCCAGTACGTCCTCGCACCACACGTCCACCGCGTCCAGCAGTCCCGCGTCGTCCGGTTCCGCGAAGTCCCCCTCGCGCGGCTCCAGTTCGTCGGGGTCCAGGACGAGGTCGGTGGCGCGCACCAGCTGGAACCCGGCCAGCACCCCGCAGGCCGTCAGCGGGCCCGCCCCCCAGCGCTCGGCCAGTTCCGCGTCCACGTACGGGACCTCGTCCTCCCGGATCACCGACGCCAGGGGCGAACCGGGCATCAGCAGCTCACCGGCCGGCGTCGGCTCGCCGTCCTCGTCGGGGAGAGCCAGCGCGCCCAGCCAGGGCTCGTCGCCCGGAGCCAGTTCGGCGTCGCGGACCAGACCGAGGACCACCTCGGCCAGTTCCTCCGGGTCCAGGGCGTCCTCGTCCCAGAAGTCACCCGCGTCCAGCGAGGCCGCGACGGCCGCCCGCACCTGCGGCGTCGTCAGGACCGCGCGCGGGGTCGCCGGCAGGGCGCCGAGCCGCTCCAGCAGCGGGTGCGCCGCGTCGGGATGGGCCACCTTCAGACCCAGCCGGGCCAGGTGCGCGTTCGCCTCCGCGGGCGCCCCTGCGTCCGGCAGCAGCAGGTGGCGGGGACCGATGGCGGTACGGCCGTCGGCGAGCGGCACCGGCAGCCCGGACAGCCGGTCGGGGTCCACCCCGGCGAGGCTGTCGTAGAGCCGGTGCCACCAGTCGGGGGTCCGCTCGATGCCCGCGATCCGCTCGATGGCGTCCCCCAGCGGGAGCCGGCCCACCCCCAGGACGCGCAGTTCGGGGCGGCGCTCCAGGCCGGCCGGCAGCAGCGTCGGCAGGACCTCGGCGAGGACCCGTACGGTGTCCGCGCCCGCGCCCTCCACGACCTCGGCCTCGAAGGGGCGCAGCGCGGCCCGCTCCTCGGCGTGCTCGGGCAGCGCGGCCGGGGCGAGGAACGCCGTACGGGGCAGCCGCCGCAGGATCGCGGCGCGCAGGGAGCCGTCCAGCTCGCCCTTGCCGAGCGGGCCGGGGACCAGGTCCACCAGGGCGGTGGTCACCGGGTCCCAGGCGCCGAGGAGTTCGGCGTACGCGTCGGCGGCGCGCTCCACGAGGAAGTCGGTCAGCGGCCCCGGCGCCGGGTGGCGGCGGGTGGTGTCCAGCGGCAGGGTCGCGATGAGCAGCGCGGGGATGCCCAGCGGCTCGTCGGTGGGGGTCGGGGCGTGCACCACGGCGGCGGTGGCCGGGTGCAGCGGGGCGCCGTCGCCGTCCACGGGCACGGACCAGGACACCGCCCAGGCGGGCCGCAGCCGCTCCTCGACCGGCCGGTCGGCGAGCAGGGCCTTGTCGATGGGGCCGCCGTGGCGGACGGTCCGCCAGCGGTTGGTGCCCGTCAGGGAGTCCTCGACGACGGTGTACGCGCCCTCGTCGCGGCGGAGCAGGGTCCGGGCGGGTGCACCGGGCGTCTCCACGACGATCTCGCGCAGCCCCGGCAGGGTGAGCAGCAGGGCGTCGTCGATGCCCGCCAGCAGCCGCTCGACGAGGTCCTCGGCCGCGGCGTCGCGCAGGGGAAGGACGACGACCGTGTCGTAGCCGTCGGGGGCGGTGCCCTCGGCGGGCAACGGCAGCCGCAGCAGCGGGACGTGGCCGTCGCGGCGGCGCAGTTCGTCGCCGAGACCGGGGCTGCCGACGGCGGCGCCGCGGGCCAGTTCCCGGGCCTCGGCCAGGGACCAGCGGACCCCGCCGTGGCGGCCCAGTACGGCGGGTTCGTCGCAGACCGCGAGGACCGCGGCGAAGCCGACGCCGAAGCGGCCGACGCTCTGGCCGGCGCCCGGGGCCCCCGCGGGGCCCGCGACGACGGGCTCCCGCTTGGCGGAGGCCCGCAGGGTGCTCAGCGATTCCACGCCCGTCGCGTCCAGCGGGGAACCGGTGTTGGCGACGGCCAGCACCGCGGGGCCGCCCCCGCCCGCGTGCAGGGTGAGCCGCAGCCGGCCCGGCACCCCGGCGCGGGCGGCGGCGTCGGCGGCGTTCTGCGCCAGCTCGACGACGAGCCGGTCCCGGTAGCCGCCGAGCGCCAGGTCCTCCTCGGCGTTGGCGTCCTCGCGGAACCGGGCCGGGCCCGCGCCCCAGGCGTCGAGCACCCCGCGCCGGAGCCGGGCCGTGCCGAAGGGGTCCACGCCGCTCTGGGCCGCCGTCACTCGCACGCTCACGCCGCTGCCTCCATGCTGTGCCGCCTTCAGGAATGCCGGGCCCTCGAACCTGCCCCGAACCTCCTGAAGGTATCGCGTGGCGGCCTGCGCCCCGCCCGTGAGGTGGGCGAACACGACCACGTCGGAGGGTGGGCGCAGCCGCACCGCGGGATACGACGGAGCACCCGGCGAGCCGGCCGGCCGCGCCGACGCCAACCCGGCGGCGCCCGGGGACCGGTGGTGGAAGCGGATGAACTCCCCGGCCCCGGCCCGGTACGCGCGGCGGGACGCGGCGGCCGTGAAGGAGATCGGGGCCGGCGGGGGCCGGCCGGCGGCAGAAGAGTCGCCACGCAGAACGCTCGGCCGGGAGACCCCGGCCGAGCGCCTGCATGAACCACTGCGCGGGTGGATCCGGTCAGTCCAGGACGACCGGGGTGTTCTCGATGCCGGTGGCGGTGGCGCGGAAGTACACGGCGGCGCCGTCGGCGGTGGTGGCCGTCAGGTCGGCGCGTGCGTCGCCGGTGAGGTCGCCGGAGGTGCCGAGCGTCGGGTAGGCCGCGCGGGTCAGCCCGGAGCCGATCGCGGTGCGGGGGCCGGAGCCCCAGCGGGCGGTGTCGAGCGTGCCGTCGGCGCCCGCGCTCCCGCGCACGGCGAGGATCTCGCCGGTGGCGTCGTCGCGCACCCACAGGTCGGCGAGGCCGTCACCGTCGGTGTCGCCCGGGGCGACGACGGTGAGGCCCTCCCAGCTCGCGCCGCCCGAGCCGCCCACGGCGACGGGCGCGACCCAGTCCACCATGCCCGTGGCGCTGCCGTGGTACAGCCACAGCTGGGCGCCCTGCCGCACCAGCAGGTCGGGCGCGCCGTCGCCGTCGACGTCACCGGCGGGGGCCACGTGGTCCGCGTCCGCCCAGTGGGCGTTGGCCTCGTCGAGGACGGAGAGGTCGAAGCGGTTGAGGGTGTCGACCGCCCCGAGACCGGTGTTCGGGTAGACCCACAGCTTCCGGCCCCCGTCACCGGGAGCCAGTACCACCAGGTCGTTGTAGCCGTCCTGGCCCCAGTCCCCGCTCGCCACGATCTGCGAGCCGGCGTCCAGGGTCACTCCCGTGCCGGTGGGGGCGGCGAAGGTGCCGTCCCCCTTGCCCGCGCGGAACAGGAGGCGGCCGGCCGCGTCGAGGGTCCACAGGTCGCGGTGCCCGTCGCCGTTGAGGTCTCCGACCGCGTCGGGCTTCGGGGCGCGGTTCGCGATGAAGAGGTAGTCGGCGGTGTCGGAGCGGTTGCCCGCCTCGTCCACGCTGTAGGCGTGGACGCTCTGCGGGCCGGCGCTCAGCGGGGTGATGACGGCGCTGCCGCCGGGGGCCACGGAGCGGCGGGTCTGGTCGGCGTCCGTCCAGTAGACGATCTCCGCGAGGTCCGTCTCGCCGCCGCCCGCGAAGGCGAAGGTGCCGGGGGTGCGGGCGGTGCCGGTCTGCTCGGGCTGCCCGTTGTCCGCGGAGGGGAACTCGGCCGAGCTGATCACCGGGGGCGTGCCGGGGCGTGTGCGGTCCACCGAGAAGGCGCAGCTCGGCGACCAGGCGGAGGCCGGTGCGCCGTCGGCGACGCCACGCACGTTCCAGGTGTAGTCGCCGGTGGGCAGGTCGGAGTCGGGGACGGCCAGGGTGGCGGTCCGGTTCGTGTCCGCCTGCACGGAGACGGCCCGTACGAGGGCGCCGGTGTCGGCCCGGAAGATCTGGAACTCGGCGGACGGCCGGCCGGTCCCCGGGCTGTCGACGGTGGCGAACAGCTTGACCTGTGTGATCCCGATGAGGCCGCCGGCGCATGCGGTGGCGGGGTCGGTGCCCAGCCCCGAGACGACCGGTGCGGGGGTGACGGGGACGGCGGGGGCGACGGAGATCTCCAGGACGGCGCTCTTCGGGTCGAAGCGCTTCCACGCGGAGGTGTCGTTCTCGTCGGCGGCGAAGAGGCCGACGGTGACGGCGGTCCGGTTCGTGGCCGCGACGTCCTTGAGGAGGGCGGTGACGTCGAACTCCAGGTCCCCGGCGGCGCAGCCGGGGCGGCCCTTGGCGGCGCTGACCGTGGCGAGCTTCGCGCCCTTGGCGGGCTGGTTCTTCCAGGTCGTCGTCGCCGAGACCGGGCCCACGCTCCACAGTTCGACGGGCCTGGCCGTGCAGGTGGCGGCGGCGGTGTTGCGCACGCGCAGGGTGGCGGCGGTGACGTCGGCGCCCTTGAGGTTCGCGGTGCCGAGCTGGAGGAAGGAGCGGGACAGGCCCTGGGAGCCGCCCTCGTTGCCGGCGCGCAGCGGGTCGGCGGACTTCCAGTAGGCGGAGTTCGGGTGCTTCTTCGAGACCCGGGTCCAGCTCTCCACGGCGCCGAGCACCGTGCTGCCCGCAGTGGTGGTTCCTACGGTGCCGGCGGCGGCCGACGCGGGCGCCAGGGCGATCAGCGCCGTCGTCACCGTGCCCGCAGCCAGGACGAGCGACAGCGCCCGTCTGGGTGCGCCGCCTGCCCGGCCCCCCGGCCTGGTGTTCTTCATGGTCATGAGCCCTCCCCGTTCACACAAAAAGACAATCAGCGTGACCTTACCGGCGGCTGGGGATCCGCCCGTCCGGTAAGGGGAGGCCCGGCCCGCTGCGGCACAGTCCGGCCGAGCGGCCGCCCACGCAGAACGCCCGGCCGGGGAAACCCCGGCCGGGCGCCTGCATGAACCACTCCTCGCCCCACACCGACGATCAGGTGGGGCGACGACCCGTCAGAGCTTCTCGATCACGTAGTCGACGCACGCGGTCAGCGCCTGCACGTCCGCCGGGTCGATCGCCGGGAACATCGCGACGCGCAGCTGGTTGCGGCCCAGCTTGCGGTACGGCTCGGTGTCCACGATGCCGTTGGCGCGCAGCACCTTCGCGACGGCCGCCGCGTCGATGTCGTCCGAGAAGTCGATCGTGCCGATGACGGAGGACCGCTTGTCGGCGTCCACGACGAACGGGGTCGCGTACTTCGACGCCTCCGCCCAGCCGTACAGGTGACGCGCACTGGCCGCCGTACGACCGGTGGTGAACTCCAGGCCGCCCTGGCTGTTCATCCACTCCAGCTGCTGGTCCAGCAGGAAGAGCGTCGACAGCGCCGGGGTGTTGTACGTCTGGTTCTTCAGCGAGTTGTCGATCGCCGTCGGCAGCGAGAAGAACTCCGGGATGTGCCGGCCCGAGTCGTGCACGCGCTGCGCACGCTCCAGGGCGGCCGGGGAGAACGCGGCCAGCCACAGGCCGCCTTCGGACGCGAAGGACTTCTGCGGGGCGAAGTAGTAGACGTCCGTCTCGGTGATGTCCACCGGCAGACCGCCGGCGCCCGAGGTCGCGTCCACCAGGACGAGCGAACCGGCGTCGGCGCCAGCGACGCGCCTGATCGGCGCCGCGACACCCGTCGAGGTCTCGTTGTGGGTGTACGCGTACACGTCCACGCCCGCCTCGGCGACCGGCTCGGGGTGCGTACCCGGCTCGGAGGAGATCACCGACGGCTCGTCCAGCCACGGCGCGAGCTTCGCGGCCTTGGCGAACTTCGAGGAGAACTCGCCGAAGGTGAGGTGCTGGGACTTCTGCTCGATCAGACCGGCGGTCGCGATGTCCCAGAAGGCGGTGGAGCCGCCGTTGCCCAGGATCACCTCGTAGCCCTCGGGGAGGGAGAAGAGGTCCCGGACACCCTGACGCACCGAGCCGACCAGGTTCTTGACCGGGGCCTGGCGGTGCGAGGTTCCGAGCAGGGAGGTACCGGTGGCGGCGAGGGCGTCCAGCGCCTCGGTCCGCACCTTGGAGGGGCCCGCGCCGAAGCGTCCGTCGGCGGGCTTGATGTCAGCGGGAATCTGGATCTCAGCCACGAGCGGAGCGTATCGGGTCCCGGACCGCGGTCCGGAGGCGCGTCCACCCGATGAGACGAACGGCGGCGGTGGGAGGCTGGGCCCGTGACGGCTCCCGGGGAACTCGAACGGACATTGCGGACGGAACTGCGCGGGGAGGTGGACTTCGGTGCCGCCGCGCGGGCCCTGGTGACCATGGACGCCTCGAACTACCGCCGCGTCCCGGCCGGCGTGGTCGCCCCGCGCGACGCCGGGGACGTGGCCGCCGCGCTGCGGGTGTGCGCCGAGGCCGGGGTCCCCGTCGTCCCGCGCGGCGGCGGCACCTCCATCGCGGGCCAGGCCACCGGCACCGGCGTGGTCCTCGACCTCACCCGGCACATGAACGCCCTGGTGTCGGTGGACCCCGGGGCCCGCACCGCCGTCGTCCAGCCGGGGCTCGTCCTCGACCGGCTGCGCGACGCGGTACGGCCGTACGGGCTGACCTTCGGACCCGACCCCTCCACCCACGCCCGCTGCACCCTCGGCGGCATGATCGGCAACAACGCCTGCGGGGCCCACTCGGTCGCCTGGGGAACCACCGCGGACAACGTCGCCGAGCTGGCCGTGACCGCGTACGGCGGCACCCCGTACCGCGTCTCCACCGGCTGGGCGGGCACCCCCGCCGGACTGCGCGCCCTGGTCGAGGGGAACCTGGGGCTGCTGCGCACCGGGATGCCGCCCGGCTTCTCCCGCCGCATCTCCGGCTACGGAGGCCTCGACGCGCTGCTCCCCGAGCGGGGCGTGGAAGCGGCCCGGGCGTTCTGCGGGAGCGAAGGAACCCTCGGGGTCGTCACCGAGGCCGTCGTACGCCTGGTGGAGCTGCCGCGCGCGCCCGTGCTCGCGGTGCTCGGGTACGCCGACGAGAGCGCGGCCGCCGACGCGGCGGCCGGACTGCTCGGGCACCGCCCGCTGACGGTGGAGGGGATGGCGCAGGACCTGGTGCGCGGGGCCGCGGGGCTGCCCCGGGGCGGCGCCTGGCTGTTCGTGGAGATGCCGGACGAGGGCGCGGCGAGGTCGCTCGTACGGGACGCCGACCCACTGGACGCGCTCGTCGTCACCGACCCGGCGGGGCAGCGGGCGCTGTGGCGCATCCGCGAGGACGCGGCCGGGACGGCGACGCGGATGCCCGACGGTTCGATGGCCTGGCCGGGATGGGAGGACTGCGCGGTGCCGCCCGCCCGGCTGGGCGCGTACCTGCGGGAGTTCCGGGCACTGCTGGCGGCGCACGGGCTGCGCGGGTCCCCGTACGGGCACTTCGGCGAGGGCTGCGTCCACGTACGCATCGACTTCGACCTGGTCTCCGCGCCGGGGCTGGCCCGCTTCCGGTCCTTCTCGGAGGAGCTGGCCGACCTGGTGGTCGCGCACGGCGGCTCGCTGTCGGGGGAGCACGGCGACGGGCAGGCCCGCGCGGAGCTGCTGCCGAAGATGTACGGGCCCGAGGTCGTCGCGCTCTTCGGCGCGTACAAGGACGTGTGGGATCCGGCGGGCGGGATGAACCCCGGGATGCTGGTCCGGCCGGCGCGGCTCGACGAGAACCTGCGCTTCGCGGTGCTCCCGCCGACCTCCTTCGCCGGCGAGATCGCGCGGTGCGTGGGGGTCGCGAAGTGCCGTACGACCGAGCCGGGCGGGCCGGGGGTGATGTGCCCCTCCTACCGGGTCACCGGCGAGGAGCGGCACTCCACGCGCGGCCGGGCCCGGCTGCTGCACGAGATGCTGGCCGGGGAGGTGGTCACCGACGGCTGGCGCTCGGCGGAGGTGGCCGAGGCGCTGGACCTGTGCCTGGGCTGCAAGGGCTGCCGCAGCGACTGCCCGGTGGGCGTGGACATGGCCGCGTACAAGGCGGAGTTCCTGCACCGCCACTGGGCGGGCCGCATCCGCCCGCTGTCCCACTACACGCTGGGCGGCCTGCCGGGCTGGCTCCGCCTCGTCACGTCCCTCCGGGCCGCCCGCGCAGCCAACGCCCTGGCCCGCCACCTCCCGCTACCGGGCCTGCCCCGCGAGCGCACCCACAGCCTGCCGGAACTGGCCGCCCGGACGTTCACCGCATGGTGGCGGGCGGGGGCGCAGCCGGGGCGGGGACCGGCTCTGCCGGTGCGGCTGGGGGTCCCCGAACCCGGGAGCCGCCCGCAGGGTCCGGCGAGGTTCGGGCAGGTGCCGCCCGGCGGACCGGACCCGGCCGGGGCGGTCGTCACGCTCTGGCCCGACACCTTCACGCAGTACCTGAGCCCCGCGACCGGCCGCGCCGCGGTACGGGTGCTCCACGCGGCCGGCCTCCGCGTGACGGTCCCGCCCGCCGGGGTGTGCTGCGGCCTGACCTACGTCTCCACCGGCCGCCTCGACCGCGCCCGCAAGGTCCTGCGCCGCACCCTGGACACCTTGGACGGCCTCGATGCGCTCGGCGAGCACCCCGGCCCCGTGCTCGTCCTGGAACCGAGCTGCGCGGCGGCCCTGCGCGCCGACCTGCCCGCCCTGCTGCCCGACGACCCCCGCGCGGGGCGCCTCGCGGCGGCCGTACGGACCTTCGCCGAGACCCTGGAGGAGTACGCCCCCGCCTGGCGGCCCCCGCGCCTGGACCGGGCCGTCGTCGGTCAGACCCATTGCCACCAGCACGCCGTCCTCGGCGACGCCGCCGACCGGCGGCTGCGCGAGCGCGCCGGCCTGGCCGGTGCCCTCAGCGGCGGCTGCTGCGGCCTGGCGGGCAACTTCGGCTTCGAGCCCGGCCACCACGAGGTCTCGGTGGCGTGCGCGGAGGAGCAGCTGCTCCCGTCCCTGCGGGCGGCTCCGCGGGACGCCCTGGTCCAGGCGGACGGGTTCTCCTGCCGGACCCAGATCGCCCAGCTCGGCGGCGGCCGCCGGGCCCGCCACCTGGCGGAACTCCTCGCGGAGGGGCTGCCGGAGAGCTGACCGTAGCGAACATGTAAGGCAAAACACGGGGCTATGGCCCTTACCCACCCCTTAATCTGGATAAATGCCCGCACCCTCCTCACCCTCGACGACCGCCGCCCCTTCCGCGGAAGCCCCCGTTCCGCTCCGCGTGGGCGGCAGCCGCGGACTCGGCCCGGTAGCGCTGGTGATCTCGGCGGGGATCTCGGTGCAGTTCGGCGCCGCCCTCGCGGTCATGATCATGCCGCGGGCCGGCGCGGCCGGCGTGGTCACGCTGCGCCTCGCCGCCGCCGCGCTCGTCCTGCTCCTCCTGTGCCGGCCCAAGGTGCGCGGCTACACCCGGGCCGACTGGGGCACGGTCCTCGTCTTCGGCGTCACCATGGCCGGCATGAACGGCCTCTTCTACCAGGCCGTGGACCGCATCCCGCTCGGTCCGGCCGTGACCCTGGAGGTCCTCGGGCCGCTCGCCCTGTCGGTGATCGTCTCGCGGCGGCTGGTCAACCTGCTCTGGGCGGGGCTGGCCCTCGGCGGCGTCGTGCTGCTGTCCGGGCACGGCGGCGGCTCGGGCTTCGGCTCCCTCGACCCGGCGGGCGCGGCCTTCGCGCTCGGCGCGGGCGCGATGTGGGCCGCGTACATCGTGTACAGCGCCCGGACCGGCCGCCGCTTCCCGCAGGCGGACGGCCTGGCCCTGGCCATGGCCGTGGCCGCGGTGCTCTCGCTCCCGCTGGGCATCGTCGAAGCCGGCTCCGACCTGCTGGTCCCGAGCACCCTCGCCCTGGGCGTCGGCGTGGCCGTACTGTCCTCCGTACTGCCCTACACGCTGGAACTGCTCGCGCTGCGCCGGATCCCCGCCCCGACCTTCGCCATCCTGATGAGCCTGGAGCCGGCCATCGCCGCCACCGCGGGCTTCCTCGTCCTCCAGCAGGCCCTGTCCGCCCTCGACGCACTGGCCATCGCCCTCGTGATCGCGGCCAGCATGGGTGCGGTCCGGTCCCAGATCAGGAAGCAGCCCGCCGGATGAACCCCGTCACCGTCGACGCCTACCTCGCCGGAGTCCCCGACGCCCGCCGCCCGGCCCTGGTCCGGCTGCGCGAGCTGTGCGCGGCGGAGCTGACGGGCTTCGAGGAGGTCATCGCCTACGGCATGCCCGTGTACGTGCGGCCGGGCGCGGAGGCCGGGGAGATCGCCTGGGCGAACCAGAAGCAGTACATCTCCTTCTACCTGATGCGTACGGACGTCCGCGAGGCCTTCGCGGACCGCCTGGCCCCCTACGACATGGGCAAGGCCTGCCTCCGCTTCCGCAACCCGGCCAAGGTCGACTTCGACCTCGTACGGGACCTCCTGCGAGCCACGGCCGAGGCGCGCCCGGGACCGGCCTGCTGAGGGGGGTGGGGTTGGGCTTCGGGGGGGCTGTTACCCCTTGGCGGGATCAGGGAGGGTTTGGGGGTTTCCCGCCAGTCCTATCGTCTCTCCGTGGCGGGGCGGGCCCTCAAGGGCGCTCACTGCGTTCGCGTCGCTTCGCGATGGCCTTCGGCCACCCTTGACCGCCCGCCCCGCCACGGAAAGACAGGCCCGACGGGAACCCCCCAAAAAGACGCTCACC
>NZ_JBHXRK010000017.1:0-177737 GCF_042716875.1 Streptomyces sp. NPDC058646
CGGTCAAGGGGGGCCGAAGGCCATCGCGAAGCGACGCGACGAAGGAGCGCCCTTGACCGCCCGCCCCGCCACGGAGAGACGATAGGACTGGCGGGAAACCCCCAAACCCTCCCTGATCCCGAGAAGGGGTAACAGCCCCCCGAAGCCCAACCCCCACCCCCCACCCCCACCCCGGGGAGCTGTCGAACGGATGGGCGGGGGTGGGGGGCGATTACCCCGTGCTGGGGTGGGGCGTTGGCCGGGCATGACGATGCTTCAGTCTTCAACGGGCCGGCGGCGCCGCCCGGTGCAGCCGGGTTACGAAGAATCGGTTCAGCGCGATCCCGGCCAGCAGGGCCAGGCCCCCGATCCGCCCATCTACCGTGCGCTGCTGGCCCGCTGGGCCGATGACGGGCGTACGCTGCCCGGCCGGCGGGATCCGGAGTGGTCGCGCCTGACCGGGTCCCCGGTCTGGCCCGCCGGCGGCAGCGGGCTCTACCAGGCGCCGCGGGGTACGGTCAGCGGGTTTCCGGGCCAGCCAGGTGGCGGGCGATGACCATGCGCTGGATCTGGTTGGTCCCCTCCACGATCTGGAGCACCTTCGCCTCGCGCATGAGCCGCTCGACGGGGAAGTCCGCCGTGTAGCCGTAGCCGCCGAGGATCTGGACCGCGTCCGTGGTGACCGCCATGGCCGCGTCGGTGCAGAACAGCTTGGCCATGGCGGCCTGCCGGGAGAAGGGCTTGCCCGCGTCGCGCAGCCGCGCCGCGGCCAGGTAGAGGGCCCGGCCCGCTTCGATCTTGGTGGCCATGTCGGCCAGCATGAAGCGCAGCCCCTGGAAGTCCGCGATCGGGTGTCCGAACTGCTTGCGGTCCAGGGCGTACGTCACGGCCTCGTCGAGCGCGGCCTGGGCGACGCCGATGGCGCAGGCGGCGATGCCGAGGCGGCCCGCGTCCAGGGCGGCGAGGGCGATGGTGAAGCCCTGGCCCTCCTCGCCGATGCGGCGCGCGTCGGGTACCCGTACGCCGTCGAAGTGCAGCTGGGCGGTGGGCGAGCCCTTCATGCCCATCTTCTTCTCGGGCACGGCGGCGGTCAGGCCCGGGGCGTCCCCGGGGACCAGGAAGGCGGTGATCCCCTTGGGGCCGGCTACGCCGGTGCGCGCGAGGACGGTGTAGAAGTCGGCGACTCCGCCGTGGGTGATCCAGGCCTTGGTGCCCGTGATGATCCAGTCCTCGCCGTCGCGCTCCGCCTTGGTGGTCAGCGAGGCGGCGTCGGAGCCGGCGGCCGGCTCGGAGAGGCAGTAGGCGCCGAGCAGGCCGCCGCCGAGCATCGCGGGCAGGTGGGCGCCCTGCTGCTCCTTGGTGCCGTAGCCGGCCAGGCCGTGGCAGGCGAGCGAATGGACGCTGACGCCGAGGCCGACGGTCAGGCGGGCCGCGGCGAGCTCCTCGAGGACCTGGAGGTAGACCTCGTACGGCTGCTCGCCGCCGCCGTACTCGCCCGCGTACGGGAGGCCGAGCAGGCCGGCCTCGGACAGCAGGGTGAAGATCTCGCGGGGGAACCGGCCGGAGTCCTCTTCCTCGGCGGCCCGGGGGCGGATCTCCCGCTGGGCGATCTCGCGTACGAGGGCGAGGAGGTCCCGGGACTCCTCGGTGGGCAGCTGACGGTCCACCGGCTGCGGGGCGCGGTCAGTCATGGCGGCGCTCTCCTCCCTGATCGGGCACGGCGGCGACGCGTGAGGTGTGGGACGCGGCGCCGGGTCTCGGTGCTCTTACAGCCGATGGTGCCCTCCCGGGTCGCGGAAGGGCCTGTTCAGTGGCTGCGGCGGGTTGAGTATGCCTGATCAGGCGCCTCCCGTCACCGGTGCAAGATCGTCCCTATGGCCGGGCTGCTTCCCCCGGGACGGGCGGAGCGGGGCACTCCGGGACGAACTCCTCGATGACCGTCAAGGTCGCGCGCAGCTGGCGCACGAGCAGGGCTCCGAGCCGGGCCCGGCCGGGCCGGTCGGCGGCCGGGTCGGCCGGGCCGACGCCGGGGGCGCCGATCCACTCCAGGGTGATCCCCTCGACCGAGGAGAGCCAGCCGACGAGCGCCAGCCGGGCGACCGGCGGGACGGTGCGGCGTCCGTACGCGCCTTCGGCGATGGTGGCGACCAGTTCCTCGCGGACGGCGTCGCGGATGGCCAGGACCTCGGCGTCGGATCCGACGCCTCCGGTGACGATGGTCCGGTAGGCGGCGTGGTGGTGCTCGGCGTAGTGGAGGTAGCCGTCGACGGTGCGGCGCACCCGCTCGGCGGCCGGCAGGTCGGTGTCCCCGCCGGCGCGGGCGACGAGTTCGGCGACGGAGTCCTCGACGATGGCGAGGTAGTACCCGCGTTTGCTCTTGAAGTAGTAGTAGATCAGCCCCTTGGCGACGCCCGCCTGCTTGGCGATGTCGTCCATGGAGAGCGCGTCGTACGAGGTGTCGGCGAACAAGGTGCGCCCGGTGGCGATGAGTTCGGCTCTGCGGACCTGCGATCGGCCGGTTGCACCGCGCTGTTGACTGTGATTCAAAGTCAGCCCTAGCCTCGAACTGCCACGGGATGCCCCGAAGTATGGCAGACCTGCGCGTCGAGCTCGCTCCGCGCTTCCCCCTGCGCACCGGACGACGTACGGGGGGACAGTCACCAGGTGGACGGGGTCGGGGCGAGCCGGGGAGGTTCGGCCTCCGGGCCGGAAACATCGACGTGGCGGGTGACGTCGCACGGCCGGTCCGCGACGGGCGGCAACCTCGGGCTCAAGGGCATGAGGCTGAGCGTCGGCCCGGACGGCGGGTGTTTCCGAGGGGCCACGGCGGGAGGCCGCTGAGGGTGCTGGTGCTCAGGGTGCGTGCGGCCTCGCTGCGCGACCACCGGCTGCGCACCCGTGACGGCGGGGACGAGTACGGGCTCGGTGCGGCGCCCTGTCCCTGGAACCGGGGGGAGACGTGACCTCGTACCTGACGAGGTCCGGCGGCTGCAACGAGGGGCGGATGTGCGTCACCTTCAGCCCCGGGGGCTGCCCGCTCCCCCGGTCGTCCCGCCGTTCGTCTTCCTGCCGCAGGTCCGTGCCGAGCGGGCACCGGTCACCTCCGGCGTGATCGTCACCGGCGGTCTGCGGGTTACAGCCAGCCGACCTGGGTGACGAACATGGCCACGACGACCACGAGGGTCCAGCCCAGGACGTGTTCCAGCCAGGAGGAATCCTCCGTGGGGCCCCCGGTACGGACGAGGTTGCGGGCGCGGGCGGTCGGGGCGGCAGTCGTCGCGGTCATGGCGTCCAATGTGCCAGCGTTCGCGGCCTTCGCGGTAGATGACGAGGGTCACTGGTGGCACGCGTCACGTCGCCGGGCCCCGGCCGCTCCGGGGTTCCGGTGCGGTCGGGGCCCGGCGGCGGGTCCGGTGTCCCGGGTCAGACGCGGGTCTCCCGGTTGCGTCGGGCCATCGCCGCCATGGCGAGGCCCAGGCACAGGGCGACGAGGCCGGTGATCACGTTGTTGACCACGGTGCGGGTCGTGTCCATCTCACCGGCGATGGCCCAGGGGGCGATGATCGTCCACGCACCGAGGGCGACCGCCGTCCAGGCCATGGCATGGGTGCGTTCGTAAGCGGAACCCAGGCCGCCCATGCACAGGCAGAACGCCAATCCGGCTATCAGGTTGTTGACGGCGAGCGGGGTCAGGACGCTGAACCCGGCGATCCAGGGCGAGGCTGCCAGGTACAGGCCCGTGACCAGGGCCAGTGCCTCCACGGCCTGCGCGGCGGGAGTGCTGGTCACCCGCTCGAACCGGGAGCGCATCTCGGCGAGGTCGGGGTGGTGCTCGATGCTGGGATGGGTGGTCATGGCGGGCCGCCTCCTACGAGAAGCCTTTATCTGCCATTTACCCCAGCATGTTCTGTATATCCGGATTTCGGTCGACGGACAGGAGTCGTCGGGGTCAGATCAGTCCGACCGCCGCCAGCGCCGCGGCCTGGACGGGGCTCGGCGCGGCGGGCGCGTAGAGGTAGCAGACGCCTCCGCTGCCCGAGGCGACCTTGCCCGCCGCGTTGTAGCGCTTGGTGCGCAGCCAGATGTTCTCGAACTCGCGGCGCTTGTAGACGCGGCGGACGGCCGCGTTGTCGGGCGAGTTCGGGTCGTTGGCGACCACGTCTCCGGCGGCGGTGAAGCCGATGACGGTCATCAGGTGGCCCGCGGTGCCGTAGCCGGCGCCGGTGAGCTCCTCGGTCCGGAAGGACTGGGTGGTGATGGCGGGGATCCCGGCCCGGACCAGGACCTCCAGGTCGGTGAGGGAGGTGAGGCGGGTGACCACTGCGGCGAGCCGGCTGTAGGTGGCGGCGTAGGCGGCGTTGAAGGGCCAGTTCCCGCAGCCCTGGTAGGCGGCGTCGTAGGTGGAGCGCGCGGCGTGGCACACCTGCGGGTCGGAGTAGTCCGGGTCGACCCAGGCCAGGTCGGAGGCGGCTGCCCTGCACCCCCAGTACTCGACGACCATCTGGGAGGAGGTGGGGCTGCACCAGGCTTCGCCGCCGTTGTCGTACTGGGGGTAGCGGCCGGCGTGGACCTCCTGCGAATAGCGCGGGACAGCCAGCTCGTGGGCCTGGCCGGAGGGCGTGGAGGCGGGGACGGTGAAGCGGTCCGGGACGTCGGAGGCCATGGCTCCGGCCAGCCGGACGGTGGGCCCGTCGGTGGCGCCGGGCCTGCGGTACAGGGTGAGGCGCAGCTGCCAGTCGGTGAGGCGCAGGCCGCTCGTGGGGGCGTCGACGGCCAGGGTGTCGGTCCAGAAGGTGGAGCGGCCGTCGGTCTGGCCGTCCACGGAGGTGCGGCGGATGTCCGTGTCGGCGGAGGCCCAGCGGCCCATGACGTACCAGGGGGTGGTGGTGCCGTCGGTGTAGGTGCCGCGCAGTTCGGTCTGGATCCAGGTGCCCGCGGGGGTCCGGGCGTTCCAGGAGGCGATGGCCTCGGTGGCGGGCACGGTGGAGCGGTGCACGGGTGAGGTCCAGGCGGCGTACTCCCAGGTGCTCCTCCTCCCGGTGTGCGGGTCGGCGTACTCGGTGCGGCCGGCCGGGGTCCTGATCTCCAGGCCGGGGCGGGTGCCGGGGACGGCGTGGGTGCCCTGGTGGCGGCCGGCGAGCCAGTGCTCGTACGCGTACCAGAACCGGTTGTCGACGGTGCGGCCCGGGCCGCGGGGGGCGGGCGGGGCCGCCGCGGAGGCGCTGCCCCCGGAGACGGTGGCGGCGGTGGCGGCCGCGAGTGCGGCGACGAGTACGGCCCTGCGCGGTGTGGGTGCGGTCATCGCGGGCTTCCCCCAGGGGTGGGTCGGTGCATCGGTGGCTTCACCCTTCCAGTTCCCGGCGGCCGGGGGCCGAAGCCGCGTGCTCGTGTCGTGGGTGACGACCGGTCCGGCCGTAGGGTGGCGGGGTGGAGCCGCACCGGTCACTCGATTCCCTCGCGCGGGAGCTCGCCGCGCTGCCCCCGTCCCTCGGTCCGGTCCGGCTGATCGGCATCGACGGGCACGCCGGCTCGGGCAAGAGCACCTTCGCCGGGCGGCTCGGCGAGGCCCTGGGCGGGGCCCCGGTGCTGCACCTGGACGACGTGGCCACCCACGAGGAGCTGTTCGGCTGGCAGGAGCGGCTGCGCGCCCAGGTGCTGGAGCCGCTCGCCGCGGGGCGGCCCGCGCACTGGGCCCCGTACGACTGGGTGGAGCGGCGCTTCGGTGCGGAGCGGGTGCTGGAGCCGGCGCCGGTGCTCCTCGTCGAGGGGGTCGGGGCCGGGCGGCGGGCGCTGCGCCCGCACCTGGCGCGGCTGCTGTGGATGGAGACCCCGCGCGAGCGGTCCTGGGGGCGCGGACGGGAGCGGGACGGGCGGGAACTGTCCGGCTTCTGGGACGGATGGGAGCGCGCGGAGCGCGCGCACTTCTCGGATGACCCTTCGCGCCCCTTCGCGGACACCTTGGTGCGGCAGAGCGGTACGGGATACGAGTGGTCTTCCGGGGCCGGTGCGACGGCGGGAACCACCCGTTCCGTCACCGACGGTGACGACCTCCCCCGGGCCTGAGCGGGCCTGGACCCGGGCCCCACCGGGCCTCCGCCGGCGTGCTTGACCGGGGCCGGGCGGCGGCCTTACGTTCTGAATGCGGCGCCGTCACCGGCTGCCGCGGATGCGGAGCCCCCGATCGTTCCCCCGTGATCGGGGGCTTCGCTCTGCCCCCGAAAACGCCGGGGCCGCCGGTGTCCGGCGGGGTGGATCGCCCCCCGTTTCCTCACCCTGAGTCACGTGACGGGCTGGGCGGCGGCGTCCGAACCCGGGCCGTCGCCCCCTACGTAAGGTGCGAAACCGCAGGTACGATGCAGCCCTGATTTCAGCGACGCCAGTCGGGGCTCCGGACAACTCCCGTGCTCGACGCGGGGGTTGCCGCGCACCACGGGGGCAGGCTTGTGGGGGACGTGATGGATTTCGGCATGCCGGGCAGCACCCACGCCCCGGCCGAACTCGCCTGGCTGCGCGGGGTCGACGCCTGCACCATGGGCGCCTACCCGCAGGCCGAGGAGGAGTTCCGGGCGGCCGTACGACTCGATCCCGCGATGGCCGACGCCTGGCTGGGTCTGCACGCGCTCCGGGTGGACACCGCCAACGCCTTAGTGCGCATGTACGCGCACCGGGACCGTTTCGGCGAGCAGCGGGCCAGGCACCGGCGGACGCTGAACTCCTGGTACTGGCTGGGCTGGTGGGTGCAGCCGGTGCTGGAGAGCAGGCGGGACCTCCTGCTGGCGCACGCCTCGCACTGGCTCGACGGCCGCCACGTGCCGGAGCTGGACCAGGCGCTGGCCGCGCTGCCGCCGGTGGACACCGATCCGCAGGTCCGGTTCCTGCACGCCTGCCGGGCGTACCTGGTCAAGGACTGGGAGCAGTTGGTGCGGCACACCGAGCCGCTGGTGGACGATCCGCTGCTGGGGATCGAGGCGGGGCTGTTCGGCGGGATGGCCCGGGTCCGGCTGGAGATGTACGGGCAGGCGGAGCCGCTGCTGTCGGCGGCGCTGATGCGGTGCCGCAGCGAGCAGCCGCAGCGCAAGGAGCTGCGGTACTGGCTGGCGCGGGCGCACGAGGGCACCGGGCGCAGTGCGGCGGCGCTGCCGCTGTACCGGGCGGTGCACCGGGTGGACCCGTCGTTCATGGACACGGCGGCCCGGCTGACGGCCATCGAGGACGGTGACGACACCGACGGCATGGCCGGGCTGGCCGGTCCGGCGGGGTTCACGGGCTACGGGGCGTGGGGTGGGCACGGTCCGTCCCCGGCGGGCGGGGACTTCGCGGCGGTGGCCCTGGGCGGCGGGCCGGTCCCGGACACCGCCGCGGACGGCCAGCCGGAGGGGGATCCGCTGGCGGCGGCCGAGCCGCCGGATCCGCGCTACGGCCCGGGTTCGCCCGGGGTGCCCCCGGCCGGGCGGGGCGGGGGCACGCGGCGGAAGGCACCTGTCCCCCCGCAGGTCACGCCGGCGGGGCTGCCGGCCGGTCCGGCCGATCCGGCGGCGCTCGCCGAGGCGCTGGCGGAGCTGGAGCGGATGGTGGGTCTGGAGCCCGTCAAGCGGCAGGTGAAGGCGCTGTCGGCGCAGCTGCACATGGCGCGGCTGCGCGCCGGGCAGGGGCTGCCGGTGCAGCCGCCGAAACGGCACTTCGTGTTCTCCGGTCCGTCGGGTACGGGCAAGACGACGGTGGCGCGGATCCTGGGCCGGGTCTTCTACGCGCTGGGTCTGCTGGGCGGCGACCACCTCGTGGAGGCCCAGCGGGCGGACCTGGTGGGCGAGTTCCTGGGGCAGACGGCGGTGAAGGCGAACGAGCTGATCGATTCGGCGATCGGCGGGGTGCTGTTCGTCGACGAGGCGTACAGCCTGTCCAACTCGGGTTACAGCAAGGGCGACGCGTACGGGGACGAGGCCCTGCAGGTGCTGCTGAAGCGGGCGGAGGACAACCGGGACCACCTGGTGGTGATCCTGGCGGGCTATCCGGCCGGGATGGACCGGCTGCTGGCCGCCAATCCGGGGCTGTCCTCGCGGTTCACCACCCGGGTGGACTTCCCGAGTTACCGGCCGCTGGAGCTGACCGCGATCGGCGGTGTGGTGGCGGACGCGAACGGGGACCGCTGGGACGAGGAGGCGCTGGAGGAGCTGCGCAGCATCAGCGGTCACGTGGTGGACCAGGGCTGGATCGACGAGCTGGGCAACGGCCGTTTCCTGCGCACGCTGTACGAGAAGAGCTGCGCCTACCGGGACCTGCGGCTGGCGGGCTTCGCGGGCGAGCCCTCGCGGGACGACCTGGCGACGCTGCGGCTTGCGGACCTGATGCAGGCGTACGGGGAGGTGCTGTCGGGCCGGGGTCCGCAGGACCGCCCGGAGTCGCCGCCGCTGTGAGCGGGGGCGGCTGCGGGCGGTGGCGCCGCGGGTGGCCGTGGGGCGGGCCGCGGCGCTGCGGCGGGCGGCTCCGTCAGCCGGTCAGGGCACCCTCGGAGCTGTGTTCCGCACGCTCCGGGCGGTGCTCGAGGCGGGGCTCCGGGCGGCGGGCCGCGGGCGCGGTGCGGTGTGCGGGGTCGCGTACTTCGCCGACCAGCTTCTCCAGGACGTCCTCCATCGCGACGAGGCCGAGCACGCGTCCTGCGGCGTCCGCGACCTGGGCCAGGTGGGTGGCGTCCCGGCGCATGACGCTCAGCGCGTCGTCGAGCGGGAGGGTCGCGGACAGGGTGGTCATGCGGCGCCAGACCCGCTGGGGCACGGCCCGTTCCCGGTCCTCCAGGTCCAGTACGTCCTTGACGTGCAGGTAGCCCATGAAGGCTCCGCTGGCGGCGCGGACGGGGAAGCGGGAGTAGCCGGTGCGCACGGTCAGCTGCTCGATCTGCCGCGGGGTGGCCGAGGGGCCGACGGTGACGATGCGGTCCCGGGCGAGGAGGACGTCGGTGACGGGGCGGCTGCCCAGTTCGAGGGCGTCCTCCAGCCGTTCCTGCTCGCCCGGTTCCAGGAGCCCGGCCTGCCGGGAGTCCTCGACGAGGCGGCCGAGCTGGGCGCGGTTGCAGACGGCCTCGACCTCGTCCTTGGGCTCGACCTTGAAGAGCCGCAGGACGAGCGTGGCGCAGGCGCCGAGCGCGGTCGTGACCGGCCCGCACAGGCGGGCGAAGGCGACCAGTCCGGGGCTGAGCCACAGGGCGGTCTTCTCGGGGGCGGCCATGGCGAGGTTCTTGGGGAGCATTTCGCCGATGACCAGGTGCAGGAAGACCACCGCGGCGAGCGCGAGGGCGTAGCCGAGGGGGTGGACGAGGCCCTGCGGCACGTGGAGGGCGTGGAAGACGGGCTCCAGGAGCCGGGCGACGGTGGGTTCGGCGACGGCTCCCAGGGTGAGGGAGCACAGGGTGATGCCGAACTGCGCGGCGGCCATCATGCGGGGCAGGTTCTCCAGGCCGTGGAGGACCTGGCGGGCCCGCTTGGAGTCGGCGGCGAGGGGTTCGATCTGGCTGCGGCGTACGGAGACCAGGGCGAACTCGGCGCCGACGAAGAAGCCGTTGGCGAGGACGAGGAGCAGGGCGAACAGGAGCTGGAGGGCGTTCACCGGCCCACCGCTTCCAGTGCGGCGGGGGCGGTGGCGGTGGCCGTGCGCACCAGCCGGACCCGTTCGGCGCGGTAGCGGCCGACCTGCCGGACGGACAGCTTCCAGCCGGGGAGTTCCGCGCGGTCGCCGGGGGCGGGGATGCGGCCGAGCAGGTCGGCGACGAGGCCTGCCACGGTCTCGTAGGGCCCTTCGGGCACTTCGAGGCCTATGCGGCGCAGGGTCTGCACCCGGCAGCTGCCTTCGGCTTCCCAGGCGGGGCGGCCGTCTTCGGCGGGTACGGCGGCCAGCTCGGGGCGGCCGTCCTCCGCGTGGTCGTGTTCGTCGCGGACCTCGCCGACGAGTTCCTCCACGATGTCCTCCAGGGTGACCACGCCGGCGGTGCCGCCGTACTCGTCGACCACCACGGCCATGGGCTGTTCGCTGCGCAGCCGCTCCAGCAGGGGCTGGACCGGCAGGGAGCCGGGTACCAGCAGGGGGGAGACGGAGATCCGGCCGACGGTGGTGCGGGCACGTTCCTCCTCGGGTACCGCGAGGGCGTCCTTGAGGCAGACCACGCCGGTGATCTCGTCGATGCGCTCGCGGTAGACGGGGAAGCGGGACAGGCCGGTGGCCCGGGTCAGGTTCAGCACGTCGGCGGCGGTGGCCGTGTGCTGGAGGGCGCTGACCTTCACCCGGGGGGTCATGACGTGCTGGGCGGTGAGCTCGCCCAGCGAGAGGGTCCGTACGAACAGGTCGGCGGTGTCCTGTTCGAGGGCTCCGGCCTGGGCCGAATGGCGGACGAGGGAGACCAGTTCGCCGGGGGTGCGGGCGGAGGCCATCTCCTCGGTGGGTTCCACACCGAGGGCCCGTACCAGCCGGTTGGCGACGGCGTTGAGGCCGGCGATGACCGGTCGCAGGGCGCTGGAGAAGGCCTGCTGGGGGCCTGCGACGAAGCGGGCGACCTGGAGCGGCCGGGAGACCGCCCAGTTCTTCGGGACGAGCTCGCCGACGACCATCTGGACGGCGGAGGCGAGCAGCATGCCGATGACGACCGATACGCCGGCGGTGGCGCCTGCGGGGAGGCCTGCGGCGGTGAGCGGCCCGGCCAGCAGTGCGGCGAGGGCGGGCTCGGCGAGCATGCCGACCACGAGGGAGGTGATGGTGATGCCGAGCTGGGTGCCGGAGAGCTGGAAGGACAGCTCCCGCAGGGCTTCGACCACCGTGCGGGCACGTCGGTCGCCGTCGGCCGCGGCGCGTTCGGCCTCGGGCTTCTCCACGGTGACGAGGCCGAATTCGGCCGCCACGAAGAAGCCGTTGGCGAGGATGAGGGCGAATGCCGCCATGAGCAGGAGTAGCGGGGTGGTCATGCCGCCGCCTCCGGGGGGAGGGCGGCGCGGGTATTGCCGGACGTTCCGTCCATTGCTGGAGGGAGTCACTCCTCAAGTCGCAGGGGCCCGCGGGCCTCGGGGTCCCGGGGCCGGTGGGAGGGCGCACGGCGTCGCCCCGCCACCAGGGTAGTCACTGAGGTCGCCGCCGCAATGGGACGCAGCGGCGGGGCGCGGCCGCTCGGGTCCGTCGCGAGGACGGCTCCGGTGCGGCGCGGCGCGGGCTCAGTGGTCGTGCGCGCCGGTTCCGCGGGTCTCGGCGAGGGCGCGCAGGGCGCGGGCGTCGGCGACGGCCTGCTGCCTGGCCACGCCGGGCTGGATGCCGAGGGCGGGGAGGCTGGTGCCGTCGCTGAGGTCGAGGAAGACCCAGGGGTCGCCGGGTCGCAGGTTGACCCGCAGGATCTGGGCCCATTCCAGGCGGCGCGTGGTCGTGAGGTTGACGACGGTGACGCCGCTCTCGTCCGCGACCACCTTGGGGCGGCTGAGCAGGACGAGGACGGAGGTGAGGAGCGCCGCCGTGAAGACGAAGCTGACCCGCTCCCCGGGGCTGAGGTTCTCCAGGAGGACGGCGACCGCCGTGATGGTGACGAACATGGCGAGCCCGACGCCCAGCAGGACGACCCGGGTGCGGGTCGGCCGGAAGGTGACCGGCAGGGCGGGCGGTGCGGGCTGGGCGGCGGACTCGGCCATGTGCGTGCGATGCCTTCGGGAGGGGGCGTACGGGTGAGGGGGTGTCCGGTGGAGCGGGCGGGGCGGGCCCGGCCGTGGTCCGCCGGACGCCTCCTACAGACGGCAGGCGTGGATGGAGGTGGTGAGGATGGCGCGGGCGCCCAGCTCGTACAGGTCGTCCATGATCCGCTGGGCTTCCTTGGCCGGGACCATGGCGCGGACGGCGACCCAGCCTTCGTTGTGCAGCGGGGAGATGGTCGGCGACTCCAGGCCCGGGGTGAGGGCGACGGCGCGTTCCAGGTGCTCGGCGCGGCAGTCGTAGTCCATCATCACGTAGCTGCGGGCCACCAGGACGCCCTGGAGGCGGCGCAGGAACTGCTGGGCGCGCGGGTCGTCGGCGTCGGTGCCGTTGCCGCGGATGACGACGGCCTCGGAGGTGAGGATCGGTTCGCCGATGACCTGGAGGCCGGCGTTGCGCAGGCTGGTCCCGGTCTCGACGACGTCCGCGATGATCTGGGCGACGCCGAGCTGGATCGCCGTCTCGACCGCGCCGTCCAGGTGGACGACGGAGGCGTCGATCCCCTGGTCGGCGAGGTGCTTGGCGACGATTCCCTCGTACGAGGTCGCGATCGTCATCCCGTGGAAGTCCTCGGGGCCCTTCGCGGTGCCGGGCTTGGTGGCGTAGCGGAAGGTGGAGCGGCCGAAGTTCAGCGGCAGGATCTCCTCGGCGCTGGCGCCGGAGTCGAGCAGCAGGTCACGGCCGGTGATGCCGATGTCGAGCTTGCCCGAGGAGACGTAGATCGCGATGTCCTTGGGGCGGAGGTAGAAGAACTCCACCTCGTTCTCGGGGTCGACGACCACGAGCTCCTTGGACTCCTTGCGCTGGCGGTAGCCGGCCTCATGGAGCATCGCCGACGCCGGTCCGGAGAGTGAACCCTTGTTGGGGACGGCGATGCGCAGCATGGTGCTTCCTTGGGTGCGTAGGTGCGTGACGTGGGGTGCGGCGGTCGGCCCGGAGGGCCGGCCCGGCCGCGGGGGGGGCTCCGGCCTAGAGGTGCGCGTAGACGTCGTCGAGGGAGATCCCGCGCGCCACCATCATCACCTGGACGTGGTAGAGCAGCTGGGAGATCTCCTCGGCGGCGGCTTCCTTGCCCTCGTACTCGGCGGCCATCCAGACCTCGGCGGCCTCCTCGACGACCTTCTTGCCGATGGCATGGACGCCCTTGCCCACGAGTTCGGCGGTGCGGGAGGTGCTGGGGTCGCCGGTGGCGGCCTTGAGCTGGAGCTCGGTGAAGAGCTCTTCGAAGGTCTTCGAGGGTTGGTTCGCCATGATGGTCCTCAGAATACGGGGTTCCCGTGCGCCACTCAGCGCCAGGGTTCGCTGACGGTCCGCAGGGTCATGGCGGTGGAGACGGCGGCGGTGACCGCTTCGTGCCCCTTGTCCTCGTTCGACCCCTCGAGTCCGGCGCGGTCCAGCGCCTGCTCGTCGTTGTCGCAGGTCAGGACGCCGAAGCCGACGGGGACTCCGGTGTCGATCGACACCTGTACCAGGCCCTGGGTGACGCCCTGGCAGACGTAGTCGAAGTGCGGGGTGCCGCCGCGGATGACCACGCCGAGGGCGACGACGGCATCGTATCCGCGACCGGCGAGTACCTTCGCCACGACGGGGAGCTCGAAGCTTCCGGGGACCCGCAGCAGGGTGGGCTCGTCGATGCCCAGCTCGTGCAGGGCCCGCAGGGCGCCGTCGACCAGTCCGTCCATGACCTTCTCGTGCCACTGGGCCGCGACCACGGCGACTCGCAGGTCTCCGCAGTTCTTCACGCTCAGTTCGGGTGCGCCCTTGCCGCTCACAGCTCTGCTCCTCGGTTCCTCGGTGGTGGTGCGGTCACTGCTTCGGTGACCGGTGCTCGCTCGCTGGTACTGGTTACTGGTTACTGGTTACTGGTTGCCGCAGGCGGAGGTGGTCACGGCCCCCTCCAGCCAGGGCAGGTCGTGTCCCATCCGGTCCCGCTTGGTGCGCAGGTACCGCAGGTTGTGCTCGCCCGCCTCGATGGGCATGGCCTCGCGGCCGCTGACCGTGATGCCGTGCCGGACGAGGGCGTCGGACTTGTCGGGGTTGTTGGTCAGCAGCCGGACGCTGTGCACGCCGAGGTCGGCGAGGATCTGCGCGCCGGCGCCGTAGTCCCGGGCGTCGGCGGGCAGGCCCAGTTCGAGGTTGGCGTCGAGGGTGTCGCGGCCGCGCTCCTGGAGCTCGTACGCGCGCAGCTTGGACAGCAGTCCGATGCCGCGGCCCTCGTGGCCGCGCAGGTAGACGACGACGCCGCGGCCCTCGGCCTGGATGCGTTCCATGGAGGCGTGCAGCTGGGGGCCGCAGTCGCAGCGCTGGGACTGGAAGATGTCGCCGGTCAGGCACTCGGAGTGCATCCGGACCAGGAGGCCCTCCGTCCCGCCGCCGTCGCCGATCTCGCCGTGGACGAGGGCGACGTGCTCGACCCCGTCGACGGTGGAGCGGTAGCCGTACGCCGTGAAGTCGCCGAAGGCGGTCGGCAGGTTGACCTCGGCCTCGCGGCGGACGGTGGGCTCGGCGGAGCGGCGGTAGGCGATCAGGTCCTCGATGGAGATGATCGTCAGGCCGTGCTTGCGGGCGAAGGGGATCAGCTCGGGCAGGCGCAGCATGACGCCGTCCTCGCCGGCGATCTCCACGATGGCGCCGGCCGGGCGCAGGCCCGCGAGGCGGGCGAGGTCGACGGCGGCCTCGGTGTGGCCGTTGCGGACCAGGACGCCGCCGGGCTTGGCGCGCAGCGGGAAGACGTGGCCGGGGCGGACGAAGTCGCCGGGCTCGGAGGTCCCGTTCGCCAGGAGGCGCAGGGTGGTGGCGCGGTCGGCGGCCGAGATGCCGGTCGTGACCCCGTGGGCGGCGCTCGCGTCGACGGAGACGGTGAAGGCGGTCTGCATGGACTCGGTGTTGTGCTGGACCATCTGGGGGAGTTCGAGCCGGTCCAGTTCCGGACCCTCCATGGGGGCGCAGATCAGGCCCCGACACTCGCTCATCATGAAGGCGATGATCTCGGGGGTGGCCTTCTCTGCGGCGATGACGAGGTCGCCCTCGTTCTCGCGGTCCTCGTCGTCGACGACGACGATCGGCCGTCCGGCGGCGATGTCGCGGATGGCCTGCTCGACGGGGTCGAGGCGGAAGGTCTCTTCGGGGACGTCGAGGACGTCGGGCACGGGCTTGAGGGTGGGGGTCATGCCGTTGCTCCTTCCAGGGCCGGGGCGGGGGTGGTGCGCGAGCGCTGGTACCAGTCGTAGGCGCCCCACAGGACGAGGGCGAAGTAGACGACGTAGACGAGGCCGGAGAAGGCCAGTCCGCCGCTGAAGGCGAGGGGGACGCCGACCAGGTCGACGAGGAGCCAGGCGAACCAGAACTCGACGAGGCGCCGGGCCTGGGCGATCATCGCGACGACGGTGCCGACGAAGATGTAGGCGTCGGCCCACGGGCTCCAGGACAGGTGCGGGAAGAGGGTGAACAGCCCGCCGACGGCGAGTGTGCCCAGGGCCGCACCGGCGAGGAGCAGGCCGCGCTCCTTCCAGGTGGCGGTGCGCACGGCGATGGAGCCGTCCTGGGCCTGCTGCCGGCCGAGCTGCCAGGCGCGCCAGCCCCACGCGGCCACGCCGATGACCAGGAGCTGCTTGCCGACGCCGCCGGAGAGGTGGGCGGAGGCGTAGGCGGCGATGAGGATCAGGCCGGAGAGGAGCTGGGCGGGCCAGGTCCACAGGGAGCGGCGCCAGCCGAGGGCGAGGGCGGCCAGGCCCATCAGGTTGCCGATCATGTCGGACCAGATGACCTTCTGGCCGAAGACGGTGAAGGCCTCCGCGTTGAGCCAGGTCAGGGCGGTCACCGGTCGGCTCCTTCGGCGTGCAGCGGGTCGACCCCGGCGGCCAGCAGGCGTTCGACGTACTTCGCGAGGACGTCGACCTCGAGGTTGACGGGGTCGCCGGGCTGCTTGATGCCCAGGGTGGTCAGCGCGAGGGTGGTGGGGATCAGGCTGATGCTGAACCAGTCGGCGGCGGCCTCGACCACGGTGAGGCTGACGCCGTCCACGGTGATGGAGCCCTTCTCGACGACGTACCGGGCGAGGCTGTGCGGCAGCGCGATCCGGACGATCTCCCAGTGCTCGGAGGGGGTCCGGGAGAGGATCTCGCCGGTGCCGTCCACGTGCCCCTGGACCAGGTGTCCGCCGAGCCGTCCGCCGAGGGCCATGGGCCGCTCCAGGTTGACCCGGGAGCCCTGGGTGAGGGCGCCGAGGCTGGAGCGGTTCAGGGTCTCCTGCATGACGTCGGCGGTGAACTCGCCGTCGGCGGTGTCGACGACGGTGAGGCAGACGCCGTTGACGGCGATGGAGTCGCCGTGCTTGGCGCCCTCGGTGACGAGGGGGCCGCGCAGGCGGAAGCGGGAGGCGTCCGCGAGCTGCTCGACGGCGGCGACCTCGCCCAGTTCTTCGACGATTCCGGTGAACACTCAGTGCTCCTTGGTGGGGGTGGCGGCGGTGACGGGGACTGCGGTGATGCGGAGATCGGGGCCGATGCGGACCACCTCGGTGATGTCGAGGCGCTGCGCACCGGAGATGCTGCTGATTCCGGCGTCGGCGAGGGCGGCCGGGCCCGCGCCGAGGAGGGCGGGGGCGAGGTAGCCGATGACGCGGTCGACGGCTCCGGCTTCGAGGAAGGCACCGGCCAGGGCGGGTCCGCCTTCCAGGAGGACGGAGCGGATGCCGCGGTCGTGCAGCCGGGCGAGCAGGTCGTGGACGCCGATGCGTCCGTCGTGCAGGGGCAGGCGCAGGGTGTCGACGCCGGGCAGGTGGCGGGTGTCGGCGTCCTCGCCGACGACGATCAGGGTGGGCGCCGCCCCGTCGAGGATGCGGGCGGTGGCCTGGACCGTGGCGCGGGCGTCGAGGGCGATGCGCAGCGGCTGCCCCGCCCCGTCGATGCCGCGGACGGCGAGGTGCGGGTCGTCGGCGCGCAGGGTGCCGGAGCCCACCAGGACGGCGTCGCATTCGGCGCGCAGCCGGTGGACGTCGGCGCGGGACCCGGCGGAGCTGATCCAGCGGCTGCTGCCGTCCGCGGCGGCGCTGCGGCCGTCGAGGGTGGCGGCGTACTTCCAGGTGACGTGGGGGCGGCCCAGGCGTACGGAGGTCAGCCAGGCGGCGTTGCCCTGCTCGGCCTCGTCGGCGAGGAGTCCGGCCTCGGTCTCGATGCCGGCGGCGCGCAGGGTGGCGGCTCCGCCGCCGGCCTGCGGGCTCGGGTCGGACACCGCGTACACCACGCGGCCGACGCCGGCCCGGATCAGGGCCTGGGCGCAGGGGCCCGTACGGCCGGTGTGGTTGCAGGGTTCGAGGGTGACGTAGGCGGTGGCGCCGCGGGCGGCGTCTCCTGCCGCGCGCAGGGCGTGGACCTCGGCGTGGGGGCCGCCGGCCCGCTGGTGCCAGCCTTCACCGACGACGGTGCCCGCGGCGTCGAGGAGGACGCAGCCGACGACCGGGTTGGGCGTGGTGGAGCCGAGGCCACGGGCCGCGAGCTCGACGGCTCGGCGCATGGCGCGGATGCCCGCGTCGGGTGCTGCGTTCGTGGTGTGCGTCGCCACCGGGTCCTCCTGCCTCATCGGGCACGGACTCCGGGGCCTGTCGGGACACGACAGATGAAGCAGGCCGGCGCACACGGGGACGCCGATGCCGGAAAGAACGGTCCGGTCCGGCACGTATCCCGCAGGGAATACGCCGACGAACCGCCGACGGCGGCGTACCGGTCACTGGCCTGCCGCGCACTGCCTCCCATCCGGACTTTAACCGTCGGTCCAGGAATCTCACCTGGTCAACCGGCCGCTGGCTGCGGACGGGTCGCGGACTATAACCGCCGGTTCGGAATTACACCGACCCCGGAGTGCGCTGCTTACTGGTACTGGAGCCAGTCTGCCACGGGTGATCCGCGGCCGTCCGAGTGATGTCATGTGGCCTGGCTCACAGGGGGGCGGATCACAGGCGGACCCGGCCGGCCTGCCCAGCGGGAGAGCTTCCGGGAGTCGCGGCGGGCGGGGTGGGCGGCGGCCAGGCGCCGCACGGGTCGTGACCCGTTGACTCGCACTTTGGTCCAGACCTATTGACGGGTTGGTCTAGTCCTCTTAACGTTCCCTTCATCTTGCCGGGAACGGCTCGTCAGATGTGCGCACGTCACGGGCCAACACGAGTCAGTCACCTTGCTGTTGCCCTGCTCCTCTCCGTTGTGCTCCGCCATGTCCTGCCACCTCCCCTCCCCAGGAGGCACCATGCTGTCCCCCACACGTACGAGAGCGATGCTCCTGGCATCCGGCGCCGCAATCGCCGGTCTGCTGGTGGGCGGGCTCTCCGCGGGCGTCTCGCACGCCGCCGACAACGAATCCTGTCGCCCGGACGGTCTGTACAAGACGGCCGGCGTCGACGTCCCGTACTGCTCGGTGTACGACACCGAAGGCCGCGAGAAGATGGGCGCCGACCACCAGCGCCGTGTGATCGGCTATTTCACGGGCTGGCGCACCGGCAAGGACGGCACCCCCGCCTACCTCGCCAACAACATCCCGTGGTCGAAGATCACCCACATCAACTACGCCTTCGCGCACGTCGGTTCCGACAACAAGATCTCGGTCGGCGCCGACGGCACGAACAACGCGGCCACCGGGATGACCTGGCCGGGCGTCGCGGGCGCCGAGATGGACCCGTCGCTCCCCTACAAGGGCCACTTCAACCAGCTGACGAAGTTCAAGAAGCAGCACCCCGACGTCAAGACGCTCATCTCGGTGGGCGGCTGGGCCGAGACCGGCGGCTACTTCGGCGACGACGGCAACCGCGTGAACTCCGGCGGCTTCTACTCGATGGCCACCAACGCCGACGGTTCGGTCAACCAGGCCGGCATCGACACCTTCGCGGACTCCTCGGTCGAGTTCATCCGGAAGTACGGGTTCAACGGAGTCGACATCGACTACGAGTACCCGACCACGATGAAGGACGCGGGCAACCCGCTCGACTGGCAGCTGGCCAACGCCCGCCGGGCCGGGCTGGTCAAGGGCTACGACGCCCTGATGAAGAGCCTGCGCGAGAAGCTGGACCGGGCCGGCGCCGCCGACGGCAAGCACTACCTGCTCACCGTCGCCGCCCCCTCCTCCGGTTACCTGCTGCGGGGCATGGAGACGTTCCAGATGCAGAAGTACCTGGACTACGTCAACATCATGTCCTACGACCTGCACGGCGCCTGGAACGAGTACGTCGGCCCGAACGCCTCGCTCTTCGACGACGGCAAGGACGCCGAGCTGGCCGCCGCCAACGTCTACGGCAGCTCCCAGTACGGCGGCATCGGCTACCTCAACACCGACTGGGCGTACCACTACTTCCGCGGGTCCATGCCGGCCGGCCGCATCAACATCGGCCTGCCCTACTACACCCGCGGCCACAAGAACGTGCAGGGCGGCACCGACGGCCTGTGGGGCAAGGCCGCCGCGACCACCTGCCCGGCCGGTGCGGGTCTCACCAAGTGCGGTGACGGCGCGGTCGGCATCGACAACCTGTGGCACGACAAGGACACCAACGGCGTCGAGTCGCCCGCCGGATCCAACCCCATGTGGCACGCCAAGAACCTGGAGAAGGGGATCGTCGGCGACTACGTCACCAAGTACGGCTTCCCGGCGAACACCACCCTGACCGGCACCTACGCACGCAAGTACGACTCCACCCTGGTGGCGCCGTGGCTGTGGAACGCACAGAAGAAGGTCTTCCTCTCCACCGAGGACGAGCAGTCGGTGGCGGCCAAGGCCGACTACGTGGTCGACCGCGGCATCGGCGGCACGATGGTCTGGGAGATGGCCGGCGACTACGGCTGGAACGCCGCCAAGGGCCAGTACGAGACCGGCGACACGCTCACCTCGCTGATGTACGACAAGTTCAAGGCCGCCGCCCCGTACGGCGCGAAGAAGTCCGACACCGCGCTGCCCGCGCAGGCCGTGGACATCAAGACGGAGTTCACCGAGTTCAAGCTCGGCGACTCCAACTACCCGATCACTCCGAAGATCAAGATCACCAACAACACGGGGTCCGCGCTGCCCGGCGGCACGGAGTTCCAGTTCGACTACGCCACCGCCGCCCCGGGCAACGCCTCGGACCAGTCCGGCTTCGGCACCAAGGTGATCAGGAGCGACCACACCGGGAGCAACGCCGGCGGCCTCAAGGGCAACTTCCACCGGGTCTCCCTGAAGCTCCCGGCCTGGCAGTCGCTCGCCCCCGGCGCCTCGGTCGACCTGGCGTTCAACTACTACCTGCCGGTGTCCACCCCCTCCAACTGGACGGTGAACATCTCCGGCACGGCGTACGCCCTCGCCGGGGACCTGGCGCGCGGCACCACCGTGGTGCAGCCGGGCGGCACCCAGCCGCCGACCACGCCGCCCACGACTCCCCCGACGACACCTCCCACCACGCCCCCGACGACCCCGCCGGGCGGGACGTGCACGAGCCCGGCGTACGTGGCGGGCACGGTCTACAACAGCGGCAACCTCGTCTCCCACAAGGGCCGCAACTGGAAGGCCCAGTGGTGGACGCAGCACGAGGAGCCCGGCACCACCGGTGACTGGGGTGTCTGGAAGGACCAGGGAGCCTGCTGACTCCCGCAGGTGACCTGACGTGAGGACCCGGTGGCCCGGCGGCCACCGGGTCCTCGCGTACGTCCCGCCGTATGATCCTTCCGCGGTTCGGCTGCCCGTGCGCGGGGCGCCCGGCGGCGCCGCAACCGCCCCGGGACCTCCCGGTCCGCAGCGGTGAACGCTTTCCCCCCAGGAAGGACCGACGTCATGAGCACCGTCCTCGTCACCGGAGGCACCGGCACCCTCGGCACTGCGGTCGTCACGCGGCTGCGGGCCGCCGGGCACGACGTCCGCGTCCTGAGCCGGCACTCCCCGGACTTCCCGGTCGACCTGCGCGACGGCAGCGGACTGGACGCGGCGACGGCGGGCGCGCAGGTGGTCGTGCACTGCGCGTCGTCCCCGCGCGGCGGGGACGACGCGGCCGTCCGTCACCTGATCGCAGCAGCCCGGCGGGCGGGGACGGTCACGAACCTCGTCTACATCTCGATCGTCGGGGTGGACGTCGTGCCGCTCGGCTACTACCGGACGAAGTTCGAGGTGGAACGGCTGCTGGAGGCCTCGGGCCTGGGCGTGACGATCCTGCGCACCACGCAGTTCCACGACCTGGTGGCGCGCCTGGTGGACACGGCGGCGAAGCTGCCGGTGGTCCTCCTGCCGTCCGGGGTGCGGGTGCAGCCGGTCTCCGTCGGGGACGTGGCGGACCGGCTGGCCGAGCTCGCCGTCCCCACCCCGGCGGGCCGGGTCCCGGACATGGGCGGCCCGGAGATCCGCACCCTGCAGGAGTGGGCCCGCATCCAGCTGGACGCGACGGGCCGCCGGCGGCGGCGGGTCGTCGGACTGCGGCTGGCCGGAAGGGCGTACGCGGGCTTCCGGCGGGGCGGAAACCTGACGCCGTCCCACGGAACGGGCCGGGGGACGTTCGCCCGGTTCCTGGCGGAGCGGGGGCGGTAGCCCGGGCGGAGTCCGCGGCCGCGGGGCGGGCCCGGGCCTCGGGACGGGCCCCGGCCGCGCGGCCGCCGGACAGCAGGTCCGGCGCCGCAGGGCGGGGCGCCGGATCAGCCGCCGAACAGCACCTCCTGGGCCGCCTCGCGCGCCGCCAGGCGGGCCCCCGCCAGGACGGCCGGGCCGCCGAGGGCCGTGGCGCGGACCTCCGTCGGGACCGGGGTCAGCGCCGTGAGGCGGCGGGCGACCCGGGCGGCCAGGGCCGGGCCGCCCGCACGGCCGAGTTCGCCCGCCAGGACCACGCAGCCCGGGTCCAGGACCGCCGCGACCGCGGCCGCGCCCAGCGCGAGGCGCTCGGCCAGGGCGTCGAGGAAGGGCTCGCCCGCCGCGCCGGCCACGGCCTCCTCCGCCGGGCCCCGGAATCCGTGCTCGGCGGCCAGCGCGGCCACCGCGTCCCGGCCCGCCAAGGCGTGGAACCCGCCCCCGCAGTCGGTGGCGGAGGGCAGGGCGCCGGTGCCCGGGACCGGGAGGAAGCCGATCTCGCCCGCACCGCCGGAGGCTCCCCGGCGCAGCCGGCCGTCCAGGACCACGGCCGCGCCCACCCCGGCGCCGAGCCACAGCAGGACGAAGGAGTCGAGGTCGCGGGCGGCGCCCAGGCGCTGCTCGGCTAGGGCGGCCAGGTTGGTCTCGTTCTCGACGACGACCACGGCGGTCAGGCTCCGCTGGAGGGCGGCGACCAGGTCCCGGTGCCAGCCGGGCAGGCCGGTGGTGTCCCGCAGTTCGCCGCTGCCCGGGGCGACCAGCCCGGGGGCTCCGATGACGACGGTGTGCAGCGCGCCCGCGCCGGCTTCGCCGGCGGTGCGCAGCAGGGCGGCCACGGCGTCCTCGGGTGCCCCGACGGGCAGGGCGGCCTCGGCCAGGGGATGGCCGAGCAGGTCGGTGATCACCGCGGTGACGCTGTCCGTGCGGACGTCCAGGGCGGCCAGGTGGGCCCGGCGGGCGACGATCCCGTACAGCCGGGCGTTGGGGCCCCGCCGTTGTTCGCCGGCCTCGCCGACGACCTCGATCAGCCCCGCTCCGGTCAGCCGCTCGACGAGGTCGGCGACCGAGGGCCGCGAGAGGCCGGTCAGCGTCTTGAGCTGGGTGGCCGTCAGGGGGCCGGACTCCTGGAGGTGGCGCAGGGCGAGGCGGTCGTTGATGGCCCGGGCCGTGCTCGGGGAGGCGGGGGACGGAACGGTGGCGGCGGTCGCGGGGGCCTTGGCAGGAGTCACGGCGCCCATCTTAGGGAGGTCGGAGCCATTAACCATCAGGCAGGGTTCCTGATAATTTACCGCTCATGACCGGGGAAACAGAACTCAGCCCGGCGCGCCTGCGCCATGCCCGCTTCGCGATCGCCGCCGTCTTCTGCGTCCACGGCGCCGTCACCGGCTCCTTCGCCACCCGGATCCCGTGGATCCAGGAGAACGCTCAGCTCGGTGCGGGCACCCTGGGGCTGGCCCTCGCCTTCCCCGCACTGGGCGCGGCGCTCGCGATGCCGCTGGCGGGGCGGATCAACCACCGCCTCGGCGCCCGCACGGCGCTGCGGGCGCTGCTGGCGCTGTGGACCCTCTCCCTCGTCCTCCCGAGCCTCGCCCCGAACCTCCCGGTCCTGTGCGGTGCGCTGCTCGTCTACGGAGCCACGGCCGGCATGTCGGACGTGGTGATGAACGCGCTGGGCGTGGAGACGGAGAACCGGCTCGGCCGCTCGGTCATGTCCTCGCTGCACGGCATGTGGAGCGTGGGAGCGCTGCTCGGCTCCGCCGCCGGGACGCTCGCCGCGCACACCGGGACGGACGCGCGGCTGCACCACCTGATCGCCGCTCTGGTCCTCACTGCGGCCGGACTGGCCGCCGTACAGGGGGTGCTGGATCTGAAGAGCGCCGAGGACGCACCGGCACCTCCGCATTTCACGCTGCCGCCGAAGTCGGCGCTGCTCATCGGTGCCATCGGGTTCGCGGCGGTGTTCGCGGAGGGTGCGAGCCTGGACTGGTCGGCGGTCTACCTCAGGGACGTCCTGCACACCGATGCCGGTCTGGCGGCCGCCTCCACCACGGCGTTCGCGCTCACCATGGCCGCCGCGCGGCTGGCCGGGGACCGGGTGGTCGACCGGTTCGGGGCGGTGCGCACGGTCCGGGTGGGCGGTGTCCTGGCCACCGCAGGCGGGCTGCTGGTGGTCGCGGTCCGGGAGCCCGCCGCGGCCCTGGCCGGTTTCGGCCTGATCGGGCTGGGCATCGCGGTGGTGGTGCCGCTGGCCTTCGCCGCCGCGGCGCGCAGCGGTCCGAACCCGGCGCAGGCGATCGCCGGTGTCGCGACGATCACCTACACCTCGGGGCTGATCGCCCCCTCGGCGATCGGCGCGGTGGCCGACGCGACCTCGCTGGTGGTCTCCTTCGGGCTGGTCACCCTGCTGGCCTTCGCCCTGGTGGTGGGGGCGGCGGTGCTGCGGCCGGGAGCCGCGGTGGGGCAGGCTACGGGGGAGGCCGGTCCGGCCAACCGGGACGAACCTGCTGGAACCCGGCCGTAATACATCGCCGGCCGCGGCGGCACCTCCTGCGCCGCGGCCTCGACGTGTGAGCAGCCGGAGAAACGGAGCGGAACATGGGCCTCGGCGTGCGCTGGACCCTGCACGGCGACGGGAGGACCCCCGCCCCCGGCGCGGTGGTCCGGCCGGAGGAGCGGCTGACGTGGCCGCGGACCGCGGGGCTCGGCGCCCAGCACGTGGTGGCCATGTTCGGTGCGAGTTTCGTGGCGCCGGTCCTCATGGGCCTGGACCCGAACCTCGCCATCATGATGTCCGGCGTCGCCACGGTGATCTTCCTCCTCGCGACGCGCGGCCGCATTCCCTCGTACCTGGGCTGCTCGCTCTCCTTCGTGGGCGTGGCGGCGGCGATCCGGGCCTCGGGCGGCGACAGCGCGGTGGTGACCGGCGCCGTCTTCGTGGTCGGAGCGGCCCTGTTCCTGTCCGGTCTGGCCGTCCAGCGGTTCGGCGCGCGGATCATCCACGCGGCGATGCCTCCGGTGGTGACGGGCGCGGTGGTCATGCTGATCGGCTTCAACCTGGCCCCGGTGACCGCTTCGACGTACTGGCCGCAGGACCAGTGGACGGCCCTGCTGACCATGCTCTTCACCGGGCTCGCCGTGGTCTGCCTGCGCGGGTTCTGGTCGCGGATCGCGATCTTCCTCGGTCTGCTCTTCGGGTACGGGATCTCCTGGATCTTCGACCTGGCCTTCGGGAAGATCCACTCGACGGCGGGCGGACCCGAGGCCGTCGACCACTGGCGCCTCGACCTGTCCGGGGTCGCCGAGGCCGACTGGATCGGCCTGCCCTCCTTCCACGCCCCGGTCTTCGAGTGGTGGGCGATCCTGATCGCGCTGCCGGTGGTGATCGCGCTGATCGCGGAGAACGCCGGGCACATCAAGGCCGTCGGAGAGATGACCGGCGACCCCCTCGACGACAAACTCGGCACGGCGATCGCCGCCGACGGGGCCGCGTCCATGCTGTCCACCGCGGTCGGCGGCCCGCCCAACACCACGTACTCCGAGAACATCGGCGTCATGGCCGCCACCCGCGTCTACTCGACCGCGGCCTACTGGGCGGCGGCCGGCTTCGCGCTGCTCTTCGGCCTGTGCCCCAAGTTCGGCGCGGTCGTCGCCGCGATCCCCGGCGGGGTCCTCGGCGGCATCACCGTGATCCTCTACGGCATGATCGGACTGCTCGGCGCGCAGATCTGGATCAACGGCCGGGTGGACCTGCGCAATCCGCTGAACCTGGTGCCGGCCGCGGCGGGCATCATCATCGGCGTCGGCGGGGTCGAGCTCCAGATCACCGACAGCTTCGAGCTCGGCGGCATCGCCCTGGGCACGATCGTGGTGATCACCGGCTACCACGCGCTGCGGTACTTCGCCCCCGCGCACCTGAAGGAACAGCAGCCCCTGCTCGACGCGGGCACCTCGGCCTACGACGGCGAGGAGCCGCAGGACAAGCAGCGTTGACGGGGTTTCGCCCGAACCGGGGAAGCGTACGGCCAAGTTCCCCGGATCCCCGGCGGGGCCTGCGACGCTGCCTCCCATGGAAGCGGTGCTGGCGCGGATGAGCGCCCTGGACGAGCGGCTGCCGCCGCAGGACGGCGTCGCCGTCTTCAACCGGGTGTACCTGACGGTGACCCGGAACCTGCACCGCCGGATCGAGAGCGGGGAGTTCCCCGCGCCACGGGCGGCGCAGACCCTCGGCGTGCGGTTCGCCCAGCGGTACCTGGCGGCGGTCGAGTCGGACCGCGCCCCGGCCTGCTGGCGCCCCCTGCTCCAGTACCGGCGTCACCCGGGGGTGCGTCCGCTCCAGCACGCCCTGGCCGGGATCAACGCGCACATCGGCCACGACCTGGCGCTCGCGGTGGTGTCGGCCTGCCGGGCCCTGGACTGCGAACCCCGCGCCCTCGAAGCGGACTTCGACCGGGTCGGGGACACCCTGGTCGCGCTGGAGGAGCAGATCCGGGAGGAGCTGATGCCGGGCCCGGACCTGCTGGAGATCGCCGACCCGCTGACCCATCTGCTCGGCTCGTGGAGCCTGGAACGGGCCCGCGGGGGCGCGTGGGCCTCCGCCCGGCTGCTGTGGACCCTGCGCCGCTCGCCCGAACTGGCCGGTGAGTTCCGCGAGTCCCTGGACGCGAGCGTGGGCCTGATCGGCCGATGCCTGCTCACCCCCCTCCCGGCCGCGGCGGTCCCCTGCCGGACGGGGCCGCCGGTCGGCGCCGGGGGGCCCGGCTTCCGCTGACGGCGGCACCCGTCGCGTGCCGTGTCGTGCCGGTCGGCCCCGGGCGGAGTCCGGACCCGGGAAGAAGCCGGCGCCCGCGCCGTACTCCGTCGCCGCGGTGGAATCCGGGTCCCGGGACCGGCGCTCCACGGGCCGGACAGCTCCTGCGCGCCGGCGTGCCGCCGGGCATGAGAACGGGCCGCCGCCGCGCTGTTCGCGCGGGGACGGCCCGTGGTCACGGGGATCCGGGGATCCGGGAGGGATCAGTCCTCCGGGAGTTCCACCGGGGCGATCTCGTCGTAGAGGTCGCCCGGGCCCGGGTTGGTGGCGTCGGTGGAGCCGCCGAGGTGGTGCATGACGCCCCAGACGGCGTTCAGGGCCGTCTGGACGGCGCCCTCGGCCCAGCCGGCCGTCCAGGAGATGTCGTCGCCCGCGAGGAAGATGCCGCGCTTGTCCTCGGGGAGCCGGTCCTGCATGAAGTGCGTGAACAGGCGGCGCTGGTAGCGGTAGTGGCCCGGGAGGTTGGCCTTGAACGCGCCCATGAAGTAGGGCTCGTTCTCCCAGGACACGGTCACCGGGTTGCCGATGATGTGCCGGCGGATGTCGACCTTGGGGTAGATCTCGCCGAGGGACTTCAGCATGACCTCCATCCGCTCGTTCGCGGACAGCGGCAGCCACTTCAGGCTGTCGTCGCACCAGGTGTACGAGAGGCAGATCACGGCGGGCTTGTCCGGCCCGTTGTCCAGCAGGTAGGTGCCGCGGGTCATCCGGTCGGTCAGCGTCATCGACATGACGTCGCGGCCGGTCTCTTCGTCCTTGTCGAGCCAGAACGGCCGGTCGACGGGGACGAAGAGCTTCGAGCTCTCCATGTAGTGGGTGCGCTCGATCGCCGTCCAGTGGTCGATCGGGAAGAGCGTGTCGTCGCACGCGATCTTGGACAGCAGCATCCAGGACTGGGCCGTGAAGATCGCGGCCCGGTAGGTGCGGATGTCGCCCGAGGAGTCGGTGACCGTGATGCGGTTGCCCGCGGTGCGGTGCAGGCGGGTCACCGCGGGGCGCGGGGTGCCGTCGTGGAGCGAGGACAGCGAGGTCCCCTGGGCCCAGTGGATGATCTTCTCGGGCTCGCGCTCCCACAGGCGCAGCGGCAGCTGCTGCGAACCGCCGACGATGCCGCGGTGGTGGTCGTCCGCCTCGGTGTAGACGACGCGCAGGATCTCCAGGATGGAGTTCGGGAAATCGGTGTCCCAGCCGCCGGTGCCGAAGCCGACCTGGCCGAAGATCTCGCGCTTGCGGAAGGACTGGAAGGCCTCGGACTTGCAGAGGAACCCGTAGAAGGTCTCGTCGTCGAGCTTCTCGACGAGCTTCGCCCAGATCTCGCGGATGCGCGGGACGTCCCGCTCGCGCATCGCGGTGTTCATGTCGGAGAAGTCGGCGCCCTCGTCCAGGCAGGCGTTCCAGGCGGCGGACACGTCGCGGTAGACCTGCGGCAGGTCGGCGATCGTCTCGGCGTAGTGCGTCTCGCCCTTCAGGTCCACGACCGTCGAGGGGGTGGCCTCGGCCAGCGGGTTCGGGAAGGGCTCCGTGACCAGGCCGACGAGGTCGATGTAGTGCTGGAGCGCCGTGGAGGACGGCGGGAAGCGCATGGCGCCCATCTCCGCGGTCAGCTCCTCGGTGCCCGCACCCTCGAAACCGACGGTGCGCAGCCGCCCACCGATCTGGTCGGCCTCGTAGACGACGGGCTTGAGGCCCATCTTCATCAGCTCGTAGGCGGAGATGATGCCGGACAGGCCGCCGCCGATGACGGCGACCTCGGTGCCGTGCTCGGTCGCCGGTATCTGACCCAGGCCCGCGGGGTGGGCGAGGAAGTCGTCGTACGCGTACGGGAAGTCCGGGCCGAACATGGTGATCGGCGGCTGTCCGTCGCTGTGCGGGACGGCGGTGGTGGGCACCGTGGACGTCATGGGGGTACGTCTCCTTGCGGCAGAGCTGGGGGAAGGGGGTCAGACGAGGGAGGCGTAGAGCCCGGGGCGGCGGTCGCGCAGATAGGGGTTGGTCGCGCGGGACGCCGCCAGCAGCTCGGGGTCGGCCTCGCCGAACACCAGCTCCTCGCCGCGTCCGGCCCGGGTCCTGGTGGTCCCGTCGGGGCTCGCCAGGCAGCTGAGTCCGACGAACTCGAACTCGCCTTCCGGGCCGGTGCGGTTGACGTACGCGATGTACATCTGGTTCTCGAAGGCCCGTACGGGGACGAGCTGTTCCGCGACGAACTGGAACGGGTGCATCTGCGCGGTCGGCACCAGGAGGAGGTCGGTGCCGGCGAGCGCGTGGGCCCGGACGTTCTCGGGGAACTCCACGTCGTAGCAGATCATGACGCCGACCCGGAGGCCGTTCAGGTCCGCCTGGACGACGGGGGCGTCGCCGGGGGTGAAGGCCTCCTGCTCGAAGCTGCCGAAGAGGTGGGTCTTGCGGTAGTTCGCGAGCGGGGTCCCGTCGGGGCCGATGAGCTGCGCCGCGTTGAAGACGGCGGTGCCGGCGCGCTCGGGGTAGCCGTACAGGACGGCCACCCCGTGGCGGCGGGCGATCTCGCCGATGGCCCGGGCGGACGTGCCGTCGGCCGGTTCGGCGAGTGCGGCGATGTCCTGGACGTCCAGCGCATAGCCGGTCAGGAACATCTCCGAGGTCACGAGCAGCCCGGCCCCGCCCTGTGCGGTGCGTGCCGCTGCCTCGTCGAGCACCTTGAGGTTCTCGGCGGTGTCGCCGAGCCGTCCGGAACTCTGGAGGAGGGCGGTGCGCAGCGGGGGCATGGGCGTACCTCAGTGGCAGGAGGGGTGGGGGTGTCCCAAAACGGTACGTTCGCGCGTTCGATCCGGACAAGCCGTGACCGTTGCGCGGCGCGCATCGAATCGTTGCGTGTTCCGCGGCGTGCGCGGCGATTCGTTGCGCACACCCCGTGGAGCCCCGTTCCCCTCCGTCCCGGCGGCCCTAGGCGGCGGCGCGGAAGGCCGGATGCGCGGCCAGGAGCCGCAGGTCCTCGAGTATGTCGGGGGTGTGATGGGTCACTATGCGGCCGCTCCAGGTGTCGCACAGGGCGGGGACGGTCAGCGCGCCGTCGAAGTGGTGACCGGCGGCCTCGTAGGCCCGGCGCAGCGCCGTGTGTCCGGGGGCCGCGGGGTCGGGCCCGAGGACGGTGGCGGCGACGGTGCCTTGGAGGCCCAGCAGGGCGCGGGCTGTGAGCGCGCGCAGGGAGCGCGGACAGTCCGCGGAGAGGTAGAGGTGGTAGCGGTGCGGGACGGGTGAGAAGCCGGTGCCGATGCGGCCGCGCAGGGCGGGGGCCGGTCCGGTGCGGGGCAGGGCGGTCGGGGACATGGCTCTCCAGGGGAGCGGGTACGAAGACGCGGGCGGGGCGTGCCGGGGCCGGCTGGGCGGCCTCGGGCACGGGGGCCGTACGGGATCGGCCGGCACGGGCCGGGGCCTGGTGCGGGCCTGGCGTACGGGGGCCCGTACGGGATCAGCCGCGCGGGACCGGGCCGGGCGGCGGGCCTGGCGTACGGGGGCCCGTACGGGATCGGTGGCCGGAGCCGGGTGGAGGGCCTGGGCCGGGGTCCGTACGGGGTCAGCCGCGCGGGCCGAAGGCGCTGCAGACGCGCTGGAGGTCGATGTGCAGGCGCCGGGTCAGCCACCAGCGGCGGAGGGTCCGTGCCCCCGCAACCGCCGTCCGGGCCGTGTCCACCGGTGCCGTCCTCCCGCTGGGGCCCGTCCCACGGGATGACCTTCCCGCGGCGGGCGCTGTCCGTCGTGTCCGTCCCCCGCAGTCTCGTGGCGGGTGTGCGGGGCCGTCAAGAAGGCGGCGGCGCCGCGCTCCGGCGCGCGGCGGTCGCGCACGCATGTCCCCCGGGACGGGCCGCAGTTCGGCCGCCGCGTCCGGCGCCGACCGCGCGGGCCGGGGTTTCAAGGCGCGGTGGGTGGTCAGACGCGGATTACCGACACGGACTGACCCCACGGGAGGGAACTGCCATGACCGACGTCTCACGCCTGCCCGGCGCCACACACCACTCCTGGCAGTGGCAGTCGCGGGCGGCCTGCCGGGATCTGGGGACCGGCCGGTTCTTCCATCCCGCCGGTGAGCGGGGCGAGGACCGCGAGGAGCGGGACGCGGCCGCGAAGCGGGTCTGCGCGGGATGCCCGGTACGGACGGCGTGCCTGGAGCACGCGCTGCAGACCCGCGAGCCGTTCGGGGTCTGGGGCGGTCTGACGGAGGAGGAGCGCCGCGCCCTGTCCGGCCCCGCGGAGGCCGCACTGGCGGGCCGCCACTGAGCCGGCCCGCGCCGTCCGCTGCCCGTCGGGGGACCCCCGAGGCACGGCCTTCGGGCGCGGGGGTCCGAAGGGGGCCGGGCGTAGGCCTCAGGCGCGAGTATCCGCAACGGACGCCAGGAGCGTGCCCAGGGCGCGGGCGGCCGCCACGGACCCGGGCGCGAGCGTCAGGTAGGGGCCCCGGAGGGGCTTCAGGCGGGGGTGCTCACGCCGGGGCGCCGGAGGTGAAGCGGCGCAGGAGGGGCGAGAGGACCAGCACCGACTTGGTGCGCTCCACGAAGGGCTCGCCCGCGATCCGCTCCAGTACGCGCTCGAAGTGGCGCATGTCGGAGGCGAAGATCTGTACGAGGGCGTCCGCGTCGCCGGTGACGGTCGACGCGGACACCACCTCGGGGTACCGCTCCAGCCCTCGCCGGATGTCGTCCGGCGAGGTGTTGTGGCGGCAGTAGATCTCGATGAAGCCCTCGGTCTCCCAGCCCATCGCGGCGGGGTCCACCCGGACGGTGAAGCCGGTGATGGCGCCTTCGGCGCGCAGCCGGTCCACTCGCCGCTTGACGGCGGGGGCGGAGAGACCGACCTCGGAGCCGATGTCCGCGTAGGAGCGGCGGGCGTCCTCGGCGAGGGCGTGCACGATGCGTTCGTCGAGATCGTTCAGTCGCACTGCGGGTGGATCACTTCTCTGCTGTGGCCAGTCGGGAGCGGCGGATGCCGTACTGGAAGTAGAACACGAGGCCCGCAACCATCCAGCCACCGAAGACGATCCACGTGGCGGTGTCCAGGCTGAACATCATGTAGCCGCAGGCGAGCAGGCCGAGGATCGGCGTGACCGGGAAGAGCGCCACCTTGAAGGTGCGCGGCATGTCCGGGCGCGTCCGGCGCAGGATGACGACGGCGACGTTGACCAGGCCGAAGGCGAAGAGGGTGCCGATGCTGGTGGCGTCGGCGAGCTTGCCGAGCGGGATGAAGGCCGCGAGCGTGCCGCAGAAGAGGGAGACGATCACCACGTTGGCGCGGGGCGCGCCGGTCTTCGCGTCGACCCGGCCGAAGACCTTGGGGACGAGGCCGTCGCGGGACATGGCGAAGAGGATGCGGGTCTGGCCGTAGAGGACGGCGAAGACGACGGAGGCGATGGCGACGACCGCACCCGCGGCGAGGACGACGCCCCAGAAGGTGTGGCCGGAGACGTCGGTCATGATCTGGGCGAGCGCGGCCTCGGTGCCCTCGAAGTCCTGCCAGGGCATGGCGCCGACGGCGACGAAGGCGACGAGGACGTACAGCACGGTGACGATCAGCAGCGAGAGCATGATCGCGCGGGGCAGGTCGCGCTTGGGGTCCTTGGCCTCTTCACCGGCGGTGGAGGCGGCGTCGAAGCCGATGTACGAGAAGAAGAGGGTGGCGGCGCCCGCGCTGATGCCGGCGACGCCGAGCGGGGCGAGCGGGGCGTAGTTGCCGCCCTTGATGCCCAGGAAGCCGATGCCGATGAAGAGCAGCAGGGTGACGATCTTCACCGCGACCATGATCGAGTTGATCCGGGCGCTCTCCTTGGCGCCGCGCATCAGGAAGACCATGGCGAGGAGCACGACGACCAGGGCCGGCAGGTTGATCAGGCCGCCGTCGCCCATGGGCGAGGACAGCTGTTCGGGGATGGTGACCCCTATGGTGCCGTCGAGGAGTTCGTTGAGGTACTCGCCCCAGCCGACGGCGACCGCCGCGACGGAGACGCCGTACTCCAGGACCAGGCACCAGCCGCAGATCCAGGCGATGAGCTCGCCCATGGTGGCGTAGGCGTACGAGTACGAGGACCCGGAGACCGGCACCGATCCGGCCAGCTCCGCGTAGGACAGGGCGGAGAAGAGGGCGGTCAGGCCCGCGATCACGAAGGAGATCGTCACGGCGGGGCCGGCCTTGGGGGCGGCGGTGCCGAGGACGACGAAGATGCCGGTGCCCAGGGTCGCGCCGATGCTGATCATCGTCAGCTGCCACATGGTGAGCGAGCGGCGCAGCATGCCGCCCTCCCCCTGACCGCCCTCGGCGACCATCTGCTCGACCGGCTTGCGGCGGAGCAGCGGGTTGACGGGCCTGGGGGGCTCGGTCGTGACGGATGGCGCGTGGCCGTGGTCGAGCACGAGGGGACTCCTTCTTCACTGCGGATGGGGACTGTCAGGCGTCGACCGCAGCGGTCCGGAGCAGGAGCAGGCGAGCAGAAGCCTGCCTGGGCATGGGGGACCGCCGAGCAGGCGATCCGCGCCACTCCACGTACAGCGAGTGAGCCTACGAGCTGAGTGATACCGCCCGTAATGCACCATCCTTGCACATTGCCGCACGATCGTTGCGCGGATCTGTCCCGGATGGTCCTTTGTTGCGCGCGGATGATCGATCAGTGCGCAGGGGCCTCCGACCCCCCTTATTGACACCCCGTCAGATCTACCGCAGCGTGCCGCCATGACGTGGAACGGACCCGCACGGGGTACGGGGGCCGTATCCGACGAGCGGAGGCGAAAGTGAGCGGACCGAGCCCTGACGGGCGGTGGCTGGACCCCGGGCCGTTCCTGCGCGGGGTCGCCTGGCTGGACGAGGGCCGCCCGGTCCGGGCCGACCCGGCGGACACCATGCGGCTGCCGTGGGACACCGGCGAGCGGGCCACGCTCCCCATCGGGGTGCGGCTGGAATTCACCACCGGGACCGCCTCGGCCGTGGAGGTCCGCTACCGCGGGACCGTCCCGGGACCCACCGACGCGCTGCGCGACCTGTCCCACGGCTTCGCCCTCTGGGACCGGCACGGGGTGGTCACCGAGGTGTTCACGGAACCGGCCGCGGAGGCCGTCGTGCGGATCGAGCTGCCGGGCGGCCCCGGCCCCTTCACCGTCCACCCCCCGGAGGCCCAGTCACCGCTGATCCTGGGCCTGCGCGGGATCGGCGGCGCCGTGACCCCGGCGCCGGCCGCCCCGCGGTGGGTGGTGCACGGCGATTCCATCACCGAGGGCTGGTGGTCCACCCGGCCCGCGCACGGCTGGCCCGCGGTCGCCGGCCGCGCCCTGGGCTGGGACACCGTGAACCTCGGCTACGCGGGCGCCGCGCGCGGCGAACTCGCCACGGCGGAACAGCTCGCGACCCTGCCGGCCGATGCCCTCACACTTGCCTTCGGCACCAACTGCTGGTCCCGGGTGCCCTTTTCGGCACCCCTGCTGTACGAGACCACGCGCACCTTCCTCGAACTCGTCCGGCAGGGGCATCCGCGGACCCCGCTCCTGCTGGTCTCCCCCCTCCTGCGGCCCGATGCCGAACGCACCCCGAACCGGCTCGGCGCCACCCTGGGCGCCCTGCGCGACGCCATGGAGCGCGCGGCCCGGGACCGGATCACCGCCGGGGACGACCGCCTCGCCGTGCTCCCGGGCCGGGACCTCCTCGGTCCCGAGCACCTGGAGGACGGTCTGCACCCCAACGACGCCGGACACCGGACGCTCGGCCTCGCTGTGGCCACGGCTCTGCGGCGGACCGGGTTCGGCACGGGGTGAGTGAAACAGCCCACACCGCCCCCCTTGAACAGATCCCTCCGACCAGGGCGTGTCCTGAGCACAGTTGCCGCCGCCGGGGCGACGGCACGAAGGACACCACACGTGGGAGAGATCAAGATGGGTATGAAGCGCGCAACCACCCTTGCCGCGGTCGCGATGGCCGTCGTCCTCGCGGCGACCGCCTGCGGGCCCTCGCAGGACAAGGCGGCCGACAACACCCAGCCGGCCGGGGCCGCTTCCTCCCAGGGCTCCCAGGCTCCCGCGGCGGACGCCGGACCGGGCGCCCAGCCCGCCGGGCAGCTGGCCGTGGCCGCCGACGAGAAGCTCGGGCCGGTCCTGACCGACAGCGCCGGGCTCACGCTGTACCGCTTCGACAACGACACCGCCGAGCCCCCGAAGTCGAACTGCGACGGGGACTGCGCGAAGACCTGGCCCGTGGTCGCCGCGGGCGACGCGACCGCCTCCGCGGGCATGGACCCGGCCCTGCTGGGCGAGGTCGTGCGCAGCGACGGCACCAAGCAGCTGACGGTGGCCGGCTGGCCCGCGTACCGCTTCGCCAAGGACACCAAGGCGGGCGACGTCAACGGCCAGGGCGTCGGCGGCGTCTGGTTCGCCTTCGCCCCCGACGGCAAGAAGGCCGCGAAGGCCGCTGCGGCACCGGCCGGCGGCGGTGCCGCCGGGACCGGCGCGACGGACGCGGCGCTGTCCGTCGCCAAGGACCCCGAGCTGGGCGAGCACATCGTCGACGGGAAGGGCATGACCGTCTACCGGTTCAAGCCGGACACGGCGTGGCCGATGGTCTCCAAGTGCGTCGGGGACTGCCTGGCCAAGTGGCCGGTCGTGCCGCCGGTCGACAAGGCGGACGCCAAGGGCATCACCGAGCGGAACTACCTGGTGCTGGACCGTCCCGACGGCGCGAAGCAGCAGACCGTGGACTGCTGGCCGGTGTACACCTTCACGGGCGACAAGAAGCCCGGCGACACCAACGGCCAGGGCGTCGGCGGGACCTGGTACGCCGTCGCCCCCGACGGCAAGCTCATCACCGTCCAGTAGCCACCGCCGTGCCCCCTCCCCCCACCGCCGGACCGCGCGGTCCCCGGCATCCCCCCCGGGGCCGCGCGCCGGTCCATGACCCCGGCCCCGGCCCTCCCGCCCGGGGCCGGTGCCTCCTGCGGCCCGGGGCCCGGCCGCACCCGTACGGCACGGCCTAGACTCGGCCGCATGCTGCGTGTGCTGGCCGTCGACGACGAGAAGCCGCTCCTGGAGGAGCTCCTCCACCTGCTGCGCTCCGACCCCCGGGTACACAGCGCGGAGGGCGCCTCGGACGCCACCGGGGCCCTGCGCCGGATCACCCGGGCACTGGAGACGGGCCCGGACGGGGCCGACGGCATCGACGTGGTCTTCCTCGACATCCACATGGCCGGGCTGACCGGCCTGGACATCGCGCGGCTGCTCACCGGGTTCGCCCGGCCGCCGCTGATCGTGTTCGTCACCGCCCACGAGGGCTTCGCGGTCCAGGCCTTCGACCTCAAGGCCGTGGACTACGTCCTCAAGCCCGTGCGCCCGGAGCGGCTGGCCGAGGCCGTGCGGCGCGCCTGCGCCCTCCTGGACCGCTCCGGCGAACGGCTGCCCGCCGCCCGCTCGGAGGCCGCCGCGCCCCTCTCCTCCGCCTCCTCCGTCTCCCCGGCGGCGGCGCACCGCCCCGCTTCCGAGGCCGCCGCCGACCGGACCCCGGAGCAGATAGCCGTGGAACTGGGCGGGGTCACCCGGTTCGTGGCGGTCGCCGACATCGCCTACGTCGAGGCCCAGGGGGACTACGCCCGGCTGCACACCGACGAGGGCAGCCACCTGGTCCGGATCCCGCTGTCCACGCTGGAGGAGCGCTGGGCGGCCCGCGGGTTCTTCCGCATCCACCGCCGCCACCTGGTGGCCCTGGGCCGGATCGACGAACTCCGGCTGGACGCGGGCACCACCACCGTCCGGGTCGGTTCCGCGGAACTCCAGGTGAGCCGCCGGCACGCGCGGCACCTGCGAGACCTGCTGATGCACCGGGCCACGGGCTGACACCCGCCGCGCCGCCCACGACCCGGGAGCACCGCCCGCGACCGTCCGGCGTGCGCGGACGCCGTTCGTCGCTCCGGAAGGGGCGTACGGCGATCCGCCGGGTCCGCCGGACGCACGGGCGGCCGGAACCGCCCGCCGCTCCCGCCGCCCCGCGTATCGTGGATCTTCCGGCGCGGGAGGAGCGTGATGTCCGAGATCCAGGCGCTGCTCGACACCCTGGCCGGGCTGCCCCGCACCCGGCCGGCCGGCCCCGCCGAGGCCGAACTGCTGGTGGCCGGACTGCGCAGCGCGGCCGCCCGCTGGGCCGACGTCCTGTACGAGGCCGGCGAGGGCGTCCGCAGGCAGGTCCCGCCCCGCGCCGAGGCGGCGCTGACCCTGGCCTTCCGGCGCGCCGAGGAGTCGTACGTGGAGCTGGAGATCGCCCTGCGCGACTGCACCGATCACCGCGACCCCGCTGCCTGACCGGCACGGCGCCCCCCAGCCCGGCGCCCGGCCGGTCTCCGGGCCGGATCGGCTCTGTCGCCCGGTCCGGGGCCTGCATAGAATCCGGTCACCCCGCCCCTGCCGAAGGACCGCCCGGTGAACCAGACGTACGCGCTGACCGCGGTCGCCGTCGTCGTCCTGGCCACGGTCCTCGTCGGCTCGCTGGGGCTGCGCATGTCCCGGACCACCTCCGACTTCTACGTCGCCTCGCGCACCGTCGGACCGCGGCTGAACGCGGCGGCCATCAGCGGGGAGTACCTCTCCGCGGCCTCCTTCCTGGGAGTCGCGGGCCTGGTGCTGCTCCAGGGGCCCGAGATGCTCTGGTACCCGGTCGGCTACACCGCCGGGTACCTGGTGCTCCTCGTGCTCGTGGCGGCCCCGCTGCGCCGCTCCGGCGCGTACACCCTGCCCGACTTCGCCGAGGGCCGGCTGGAGTCGCAGGCCGTGCGCAGGATCGCGGTGCTGTTCGTGGCCGGGGTCGGCTGGCTCTACCTGGTGCCGCAGCTCCAGGGCGCGGGCCTGACCCTGGAGATCCTCACGGGGGCCCCGCGCTGGGTGGGCGGAGTGGTCGTCGCCTCCGTGGTCAGCGCGGCCGTCGCCGCGGGCGGGATGCGCAGCATCACCTTCGTGCAGGCCTTCCAGTACTGGCTCAAGCTGGCCGCCCTGCTGGTCCCCGCCTTCTTCCTGGTCGCCGCCTGGGCCGGGGACGGCGCCCCCCGCGCCACTTTCGACGCCCCCGCCGTCTTCCGCGAGCACACGGCCGTCACCGTCGCCGACGACGTCCGGCTGTCGGTGGCTGCTCCGCTCGCGGTGACCGTCACCGGCCGCGTGGACGGGCGGGCGTACGAGGCCGCCCCGCTGGTGCTGCCCGCCGGGCAGCACTCCGTAGCGGCCCGTACGCGCCTGGAGTTCACCCCGGGCACGGCCGTCCCGCAGCCCCGTACGGAGCCGGGGACCGGCGGGGCGGCCGGCTGGTCCTCGCCGCTGTCCGGGGACGACCGGGAGCAGCGGCTGTACGCGACGTACGGGCTGATCCTCGCGACCTTCCTCGGCACCATGGGTCTGCCGCACGTCGCGGTCCGCTTCTACACCAGCCCCAACGGGCGGGCGGCGCGGCGCACCACACTGGTCGTCCTCGCGCTGGTCGGCGTCTTCTACCTGCTGCCTCCGGTGTACGGGGCGCTGGGCCGGATCTACGCCCCCGAGCTGGCCCTCACCGGCGACGCGGACGCGGCGGTGCTGGTACTGCCGGAGCGCGTGCTCGGCGGGCTGCTCGGCGACCTGCTGGGGGCACTGCTGGCGGGAGGCGCCTTCGCGGCGTTCCTGTCGACGGCTTCGGGGCTGACCATGGCGGTGGCGGGGGTGCTGCACCAGGACGTGCTGCGGGCCCGCGGGGTGCGCAGCTTCCGGCTCGCGGTGCTGATGGCGGTCCTCGTGCCGCTCGCCGGGAGCGTGGCGGCCCGCGAGGTGCCGGTGGCGGACGCGGTGGGGCTGGCCTTCGCGGTGTCGGCCTCGTCGTTCTGCCCGCTGCTGGTGCTGGGCATCTGGTGGCGCGGGCTCACCCCGCCCGGCGCGGTGGCCGGGCTCGTCACGGGCGGCGGGGCGGCGCTGGGCGCCGTACTGGCGACCCGGGCCGGGCTGCCGCCGGCGGGCTGGGCGCACACGCTGCTGGCGTGGCCCGCCGCGTGGTCGGTGCCGCTGGGGTTCCTGACGATGGTCCTCGTGTCGGTGGCCACCCGGTCGCGGATCCCGGCCGGGACGGCGGGCACGCTCGCCCGGCTGCACCTGCCGGAGGACGTGGCCGTGGACCGTGCGGGGGGTGCGCGGTGAGCGCGGCCCTGCTCGCGGTGGCGGCGGTGGCCGGCGCGGCGCTGCTGCTGGGCGCCGGCTGGGCCGCGGGCCGGTGGCACGCCCGGCACGGCGAACGGGCCGCCGGGCTGGACCTGGGGACCCCGGTGGAGCGGGCCACCTTCCACACCCTGCACACGGCTTCGCTGGCCGCTCCCCCGCTGCGCGCCGGACTGACCGAGGACGCCGCCCGCAAGGCGGCGAAGCGGCTGCGGTCGCTGCTGGGAACGGAGGCGCTGTGCCTGACGGACCGGGAGTCGGTGCTGGCCTGGGACGGCCCGGGGGACGACCACCACGAGCGGCGGGCGATGGCCCGGGTGGCGGTGATGCTGGAATCGGGGCGCAGCCAGAGCGAGCGGACGGGGTGCGAGCGGCCGGACTGCCCGCTGAAGTGGGCGGTGGTGGCACCGCTGACCGGTGAGGACGGGCTGCTGGGGGCACTGGTGGCCTACGGTTCCCGGGAGTCGGCGGTCCTGGTGCGGGCGGCGACCGAGGTCGCGCGCTGGGTCTCCGTACAGCTGGAGCTCTCCGAGCTGGACCGGTCGCGGACCCGGCTGATGGAGGCGGAGATCAAGGCGCTGCGGGCGCAGATATCCCCGCACTTCATCTTCAACTCCCTCGCGGCGATCGCCTCGTTCGTGCGGACGGACCCGGAGCGGGCCCGGGACCTGCTGCTGGAGTTCGCGGACTTCACCCGGTACTCCTTCCGCCGCCACGGCGACTTCACCACCCTCGCCGACGAGTTGCGTTCCATCGAGCAGTACCTGGCGCTGGCCGGTGCCCGGTTCGGGGACCGGCTGAAGGTGACCTTGCAGGTCGCCCCGGAGGTGCTGCCGGTGGCGCTGCCGTTCCTGTGCCTCCAGCCGCTGGTGGAGAACGCGGTCAAGCACGGCCTGGAGGACTCCACGCAGGTGTGCCGGATCAGCATCTCCGCGCAGGACGCGGGCGCGGAGGCGGTGATCACGGTGGAGGACAACGGCGTCGGGATGGATCCGGCCCTGCTGCGCCGGATCCTGGCCGGGGAGCGGGGTACGGCCTCCTCGGGCATCGGGCTGCCGAACGTCGACGAGCGGATCCGGCAGGTGTACGGGGACGAGTACGGGCCGGTGATCGAGACGGGTGTCGGCGCCGGGATGAAGGTCACGGTGCGCATTCCCAAGTTCCGTGCCGGAGTGCACAGCTCGCCCGCGGAACCGCCTGCGCGCCGGCCCTGAGGTGCGGGGCGGACGAGGCACGCCGGCGGGCGCGGGCGGTGGCTACGGTGGGGTCAGGCCCTTCTCCGAGGTACAGGAAGTGATCCCGTGACCGAGCGCAAGCCCCCGGGTGTGAGCTTCGAGTCCTGGACGGACCGGCAGATCCGTGAGGCCGAGCAGCGCGGCGCCTTCGCCGACCTGCCCGGTTTCGGCAAGCCGCTGCCCGAACTGGACCAGCCGTACGACGAGCTGTGGTGGATCCGCAAGAAGATGGCCACCGAGAACGTGACCTGCATGCTTCCGCCGGCCCTGGCCCTGCGGAAGGAGGCGGAGGACGCGGTCGCCGCGGTGGCGGGGGCGCCGTCCGAGCGGGCCGTGCGGGACCTGTTGGAGCCGGTGAACGAGAAGATTGCCGCCGCCCTGCGGATGCCGCCGCCGGGCCCGCCGCTGGGGCGGGGGCCGATCGACGTGGACGAGGCCCTGCGGGAGTGGCGCGAGGCCCGCGGCAGGGCCTGAGCCCCGCCCGCCGCCCGCAGCGGCACCCGCGCCGGGCCCGGGTGCGCCCGTGGCCCCGGCCGTCACGGGGACGGCGGGGGCCACGGGCAGGACGGGCCCGCCCGGAGGCCCGCCGGGGTCCTGGTGCCTAGCTCCAGCTGGCGTGCAGCGGCTTGCCCTCGGCGTAGCCGGCGGCGGACTGGATGCCGACCACGGACTTCTCCTCGAACTCCGCGAGGGAGCCGGCGCCGGCGTAGGTGCAGGAGGAGCGGACGCCCGCGATGATCGAGTCGATCAGGTCCTCGACGCCCGGACGGGTCGGGTCGAGGAACATGCGGGAGGTGGAGATGCCCTCCTCGAACAGTGCCTTGCGGGCGCGGTCGTAGGCGGACTCCTCCGAGGTGCGGTTGCGCACCGCGCGGGCGGAGGCCATGCCGAAGGACTCCTTGTAGAAGCGCCCGTCGGCGGACTGCTGGAGGTCGCCCGGGGACTCGTACGTACCGGCGAACCAGGAGCCGATCATGACGTTGGAGGCGCCGGCGGCCAGGGCCATCGCCACGTCGCGCGGGTGGCGGACGCCGCCGTCGGCCCACACGTGCTTGCCGTACTTCTTCGCCTCGGCGGCGCACTCCAGCACCGCGGAGAACTGCGGGCGGCCCACGCCGGTCATCATGCGGGTGGTGCACATGGCGCCGGGGCCCACACCGACCTTGATGATGTCCGCGCCGGCGTCGATGAGGTCCTTGACGCCCTCGGCGGCGACGATGTTGCCGGCCACGATCGGGACCTGCGGGTCCAGGGCGCGGACGGCCTTGATCGCGCTGATCATCGATTCCTGGTGGCCGTGCGCGGTGTCGATGACGAGGGTGTCCACGCCCGCGTCGAGCAGCTGCTTGGCCTTCTCCACGAAGTCGCCGTTGATGCCGACGGCGGCGGCGATGCGCAGCTTGCCGTTGGCGTCGGTGGCCGGCGTGTACAGGGTGGCGCGCAGAGCGCCCTTGCGGGTGAGGATGCCGACGAGCTTGCCGTCCTTGTCGACGGCCGGGGCCAGCTTGCGGTGCCCGGCGTCGAGCTTGTTGAAGGCCTCGCGGGGGTCGATGTCGGCGTCGATGAGCAGCAGCTCCTTCGACATGACCTCGGAGAGCTGGGTGAAACGGTCCACGCCGGTCAGGTCGTGGTCGGTGACGACGCCGACCGGGCGGCCCTCGGCGTCGACGACGACACCCGCGCCGTGGGCGCGCTTGGGCAGCAGGGACAGGGCGTCGGCGACGGTCTGGACGGGCGCCAGCGTGATCGGGGTGTCGAGCACGAGGTGGCGGGTCTTCACCCAGGAGATGACGTCGGTGACGACGTCGATCGGGATGTCCTGCGGGATGACGACGATGCCGCCGCGGCGGGCCACGGTCTCGGCCATCCGGCGGCCCGCGATGGCGGTCATGTTCGCGACCACGAGGGGAATGGTGGTGCCGGTGCCGTCGGGCGAGGAAAGGTCCACGCCCTGGCGGGAACCGACCGCGGAGCGGCTCGGCACCATGAACACATCGTCGTACGTCAGGTCGTACGGCGGCTTCAGGTCATTGAGGAAACGCACGTGCTAGACATCCCAGTCAATCGGAGGTGCCTCGACAGGGCAGCCGAGGAAACGCACGTACTTCATTCTCCCACGTCCAGATGTCCGCCACTCCCGGGCTGATCGTCCAGGACATACCGGGCCCTGTGGTCCGTTCCTACGGGAAGCAGCGGCCCCGGCGGCAGGACCGTCGGCGCGGGGAGCCGGGGGCGGAGCCCCCGTTCCGGTCAGCCGCGCCGACGCTCGGGGCGCGGGGGCCGTGCCCCGCGGTCCGCCCCGGGCTCCGGCTCGGCCAGCAGCACGGTCAGCGGCGGCGCCGCCCCGGCCTCCCGCCAGAAGTCGACGGCCTCCTCCAGCACCTCCCGCAGGACCTCCCAGTCACCCGGCCGCGCGGCGGCGTACCCGCGCCACGAGGTCACGGCGACCAGCCTCCCGGCAGTACCCGGCAGCCAGGACAGGTCCCGCAGCGCGTCCGCCAGCGCGTCCCAGTTCCCGCCGACCCAGTCCGGCAGCCGCAGGGCCTCCCCGCACCGGCGCATCAGCTCCGCCTTGGTGCGCACGCCGTCCAGGTCCAGCCGTACGGTCGTCCAGCCCGCCTGCACCGCGGCTGCGAGCGCGGGGGCGAGCGGCTGCGGGTCCAGGGTCATCGGAGAACCGCCTTGAAGGTCTCGTAGTGGTCGTCCGTGTAGAAGAACTCCCCACCCTGACCCGTCACGATCCGCCGGGCGCCACGGTCCCGCTCCCCCGGCGTGCGCACCGTGTACTCGTGGTAGTAGCCGCGCTTCTGCCGGGGCAGGACCTTCTCGAAGTTCCCGAAGACGGTACCGTCCTGCCGGTACGGATACGGGCCGCCCCGGTCGATCAGCGCGAGGACCTCCCGGGCCTGCCGGGGCAGCTCCTCGGCCCGTACGGCGGCCATCCCCTCGGCCCACCCGGGCACGGCCGATCCGGCCGTGGACTCACCGGTGCCCGGCCCCGCAGTGCGCTCGACGCCGGCGCTGGCGGCGGCAGGCGCGGGTGTCTTCCCACCGCAGCCCGCCGCACCGACCAGCGCGGCGCACAGGAACACGGCCCCCAGCAGACGCAGCAACGATCGGGGCACGGTCCGGAAGATCATGCACCGATCGTGCCAAACATCCGATTCGCTCGCGAATCGCCCGATGGCTTCAGAGAGCGGCCATCTTGGTGTAGGGACTCAGGATTCGTTTCTGGACCGACCCGAAGTCGACGAGAACAGCGATCCCCTCCTCGATTCCGACGACACGGCCGAGGCCGTGCTCATCGTGAGTGACCCGGTCGCCGACGCTGAACTGCCGGAGCGGCGGTTCCACGGGGGCCTTGAACGGGCTGGACGGCAAATGGCGGCGAGGTACTGCTGACTTTGTCATTGGAACCAGTATGCGCCCCGCAGGGCGCCGCGCGGGCCGCCGTTCGGATCTCAATTCCGGCACCATCCGCACCGGCGTCCCCCGGGACGGCCGCGTGCGGGGCCGGCCCGTCCCGTCGGGCCTCGTCAGACCCCGCCGGGCCCCGGACGGCCCGTCTACGCCACCGGTGGAGCGCGTCAGTCCCGGTGCGCCCCTATCACCCGCACCGGGCCGTGCGGGTACCCCTCCGCCGACCGCCCGGACCACGGCCGGTCCGGGTATTCCCCGGACGGCCCGGGCCGTCGCGTCGTGCGGCCTCAGGCCGCGTCGGTGTCGGGATCGGCCCGGTCCAGCGCGGGCCGCAGCCCCGGGGCCGACTCGGTCAGCAGGTAGTCGGCCACGGCCGTGTCGGTGACGAGGCTGGTCACCAGCCCCGACCGGAGCACCGCACCGATGGCCGAGGCCTTCCGCAGGCCGCCCGCGATCGCGACGACCTCGGGGATCCGGCGCAGCCGGTCCGCCTCGACGGTGATGCACCGCTCGCCGAGGTCCCGGCCGACGCGCCGCCCTTCGGCGTCGAAGAGGTGCGCGGACATCTCGGCCGCGACGCCCAGCGAGGCGTAGTGCGCCCGCTCCTCGTCGGTGAGCATGTCGTGGACGGTCGAGATCCCCGGCTCCCAGGAGCCGATGGAGACGGCCGCGACGGTCACCTTGTCGAAGTACTCGAAGGCGCGCGCGATCCCCGTCTGGCCCCGCAGGGCCGCCGCCGTCGCCGGGTCCGGCAGCAGCATCGGGGCGTAGATGGGGTGCGCGTCCCCTCCGGAGACCTGCGCGGCCCGCCGGACGGCCTCCACGGATCCGCGTTCGGCGGTCCCCGCGTCGTACACCCCGGTCAGCTGCACCACGGTGCACTGCGGCAGCCGGTGCAGGGAAGCAGCCATGTGGATGGTGGACCTGCCCCACGCCAGACCGAGGACGTCGCCCTCGTTGACCAGTTCGCCCAGCAGGTCGGCCGCGACCGCCCCGAGGTTCTCGGGGTCGGGCGCGTCCTCGGTGGCGTCGGCCGGCGACTCCACCACCACGGCGTGCCGGAGCCCGTACCGGGCGCGCAGCGCGTCGGAGCGCTCCGCGTCGAGTTCGGCGGGCACCCGGATCTCGATCCGTACGAGGTCGCGCTCGAGGGCGGTCTCCAGGACCCGGGCCACCTTGAAGCGGCTCACGCCGAACTCCTCGGCGATCTGGATCTTCGACTTGCCCTCGAGGTAGAAGCGGCGCGCCATGGCCGCCGCCTGCACCAGCTCCGCGGGTCCCATCCGCAGGGCTGACCGTCCCGCCGACATTGCAGACACCGCGTTCTCCTCACTGCTCACACTCTCGTGTTCACACTCTCGACTCGCCGTTCATCCTGTCAGATCCGACGGCAGTTGATCAGCCCGGACGGCTCCCGTTCACCGAGCTGTTCACCAACCCTTGGCTCAGTGGTCGCAAGCCCACGGCGCGACGGCGATCGCCGCGTCCGCCTGCTCACGCAGCGTGCGCACGGCGGTCGCCGGGTCGACCGCCCCGTAGACGGCGCTGCCGGCCACGAACACGTCGGCGCCCGCCTCGGCACAGCGTTCGATCGTCGAGGCCGAGACCCCGCCGTCCACCTGGAGCCACAGCTCCAGGCCGTGCTTGGAGATCAGCTCACGGGTCCGGCGGATCTTGGGCAGCATGATGTCCAGGAAGGGCTGGCCGCCGAAGCCGGGCTCGACCGTCATGATCAGCAGCATGTCGAGTTCGGGGAGGATGTCCTCGTACTGCTCGATCGGCGTGGCCGGCTTGAGGGCCATGGACGCCCGCGCCCCCTTCGCCCGGATCTCCCGCGCCAGCCGCACCGGCGCCGCGGCCGCCTCCGCGTGGAAGGTGACCGAGCCCGCGCCGGCCTCCACGTACTGCGGGGCCCACCGGTCCGGGTCCTCGATCATCAGGTGGAGGTCCAGCGGGATGTCCGTGGCCCTGCTCAGTGATTCCACGATCGGCATGCCGAGGGTGAGGTTGGGGACGAAGTGGTTGTCCATCACGTCGACGTGCAGCCAGTCGGCACCCTCGACGGCCTTCGCCTCCTCGGCGAGGCGGGCGAAGTCTGCGGACAGGATGCTGGGAAAGATCTGAGCGGCCATGCCCCCAAGCCTGCCATGCCCCCGGCCACTTCCGGCCACGACCCCGGAAGTCGGGGGCGGACGACGGCGTTCGATCGATCACCTTCCGCCCGGCCGGGGCGGGTCCGGAGACCGCCCCGGCGCGGTCCCGCTACGCGGTACGCCTCAGCAGCGCCAGGTACATCGCGTCCGTACCGTGCAGGTGCGGCCAGAGCTGGACGTCCGGGCCGTCGCCCAGGCCCGGTACGCCCGCCATGTACGGCCGGGCGTCGACCAGTTCGGCGGCGACCGGGGCCGCGCCCGCGCCGCGCCCCTTCAGCACGTCCTCCACGACCACCCGGGTCTCGGCCAGGTGCGGCGAGCAGGTCGCGTAGCCGACGACGCCACCCACCCGCACCGCCGCGAGGGCCTGCCGCAGCAGTCCCCGCTGGAGCGGGGCGAAGCCCTCCAGGTCCTCCGGGCGGCGGCGCCAGCGGGCCTCCGGCCGGCGGCGCAGCGCGCCCAGGCCCGAGCACGGCACGTCCACCAGGACCCGGTCGAAGGAGCCGGGCAGCCACGGCGGCCGGGTGCCGTCGGCCGCGATGACCTGGTAGGGGCCGGGGTTGCCGGCCAGCGCGTGCTCCACGAGGCGCGCCCGGTGCGGCTGCTTCTCCGAGGCCAGCAGGAACGCGCCGCGCTGTGCCGCCAGCGCACCGAGGAGTGCCGCCTTGCCTCCCGGGCCGGCGCAGCCGTCCAGCCAGCGCGCGTCCCGGCCCTCGACGGGCACGGCCGCCAGCGCCATCGCCACCAGCTGGCTGCCCTCGTCCTGGACGCCGGCCCGCCCGTCGCGCACGGCTTCCAGCGCGCCGGGCTCGCCGCCCTCGGACATCCGCACGGCGTACGGGGACCAGCGGCCCGGCAGCGCGGAGTCCTCACCGACGGCTTCCAGCAGTTCCTCGGGCGTGGACCGGCCCGGGCGGGCCACCAGGGTGACCTCGGGCCGCTCGTTGTCGGCCTCCAGCAGGTCCTCGATCCCGGCCCGGCCGCCGCCCAGTGCGTCCCAGAGGGCACTGACGACCCAGCGCGGGTGCGAGTGGTAGACCGCGAGGTGCTCCTCCGCGTCCTCCTCGTACGGCGGCGCGACCCGCTCCAGCCAGCCGTCCAGGTCGTGCGCGGCGATCTTGCGCAGCACGGCGTTCACGAACTTCGCCCGCCCGTCCCCGAGCACCACCCGGGCCAGCTCCACGCTCGCCGAGACGGCCGCGTGCGTCGGGATGCGGGTGCCCAGCAGCTGGTGCGCGCCCAGCGAGAGCACGTCCAGCACCGGCGGGTCGACCTCGCGCAGCGGACGGTCGATGCACGCCTTGATGACGGCGTCGTAGGTGCCCTGGCGGCGCAGCGTCCCGTAGACCAGCTCGGTGGCCAGGGCCGCGTCCCGCGCCTGGAAGCTCTCGTCCTGACGGGCCTTGCGCAGCAGCGGGGGCAGGACGAGGTTGGCGTACGCGTCCCGCTCGTCCACCGCCCGCAGCACCTGGAAGGCGAGCATCCGGACGGGGTCCTTCCGGGGACGGCGGTGCGGCTTGGCCTGCTTGCCGCCGCCCGCGGCTGCGGCGCCGCGACGGGGACGGGACTGATCGCTCACGTGAAAGGTGCTCCGGGGTTTACGAAGTGCTGCGGGTGTGACGCATGGGGGTGGGGCTGTTCGGACGGCCCGGCCGAAGGGGGCTGGGATCAGCCTACGTCCGCCCCGCCGAGCCGCTCACCTGGAGCGATGCGCACCCCGCGCGCCCAGTCGGCGCCGCGCATCGGCTTCTTGCCCTGGGGCTGAACCCAGAGCAGCTCCACGGCGTGCGAGCCGGTGCCCACGTAGACGTTGTTCTTGGCGGGGGCCAGTGCGCCGGGGGTCAGATCGGTGCGGTCGGTCACCAGGCCCACCGAGATCAGCTTGAGCCGCTCGCCGCGGAAGACGGTCCACGCGCCCGGCGCGGGGGTGCAGCCGCGCACCACGCGGTCCGCGCGCATCGCCGGGGCCGCCCAGTCGATCCGCGCGTCCTCCACGGTGATCTTTGAGGCGAGGGAGATCCCGTCCACGGGCTGCGGGACGGCCCGCAGGGTGCCGTCCTCGATCCCGTCCATGGTGGCGGCGAGCAGGCCGGACCCGGCGAAGGCGAGCCGGGTCAGCAGGTCGCCGCTGGTGTCGGTCGGCCGGATCTCCTCGGTCAGGATCCCGTAGACCGGGCCGGTGTCCAGGCCCTCCTCGATCTGGAACGTGGACGCGCCGGTGACCTGGTCGCCCGCCATGATCGAGTGCTGGACGGGGGCCGCCCCGCGCCAGGCCGGCAGCAGGGAGAAGTGCAGGTTCACCCAGCCGTGCCGGGGGATGTCGAGCGCGCTCTTGGGGAGCAGCGCCCCGTAGGCGACGACCGGGCAGCAGTCCGGGCCGATCTCCCGCAGCCGGGCCTGGAACCCGGGGTCGCGCGGGCGGACGGGCTTGAGGACCTCGATGCCCGCTTCCTCGGCGCGCTCGGCGACCGGGCTGGCGACGAGCCGCCGGCCGCGGCCGGCCGGGGCGTCGGGCCGGGTGACGACGGCCGCCACCTCGTGCCGCCCGGAGGCGATCAGGGCGTCCAGGGCGGGCACGGCGACCTCGGGGGTGCCTGCGAAGACCAGCTTCACTGGGGTCCTACCTCGCTATCTCGGCTGTCAGCAGCGCACCAGTCTATGGGGCCCGGGCGCGGCGCACCGCCTGGGTGGGTGCGGGCGCCGCGAGGGGGCGTACGCACACACGCGCGCCTCTCGCATATGCCGACACGCCCCCAGAGCGTGACCTGGCCGCCCGGTGGAGCGTTGGTCAAGAGAGATTGACCCAAAACGGGCCGTGTTCGAACGGTGTAGCCGGCCCGCTCCGCCCTTCAGCACCGGTTCGAGAGGCTTCTTCATGGCCGACCACGCCACCCACGACGCCCAAGCCCGGGCCAGCCTGCACCTGCTGGTGCGGGACATCGAGCGGGTTCGCCGGCAGGTGGATGCCCTGCGTACGCTGACCGCACAGCTCGGCAATGTGTACCGCCCGCGCCGCTCAGGTCCCTCCACGGGCTTCGTCGTCTACGGCAGGGCGCCCGCGCCCACCGTCCGCCTCGCCCAGGAGCTGCGCGACAGCGTCGAGACGCTGGTCACCGCCGCGGTGGACTTCGACCGCTCGCTCGGCTTCTCGTGGGACGCGGTCGGTTCGGCGCTCGGCGTCACCAAGCAGGCCGTGCACCGGCGCTACGGCGCCCGGCGGGCGCAGAGCGCCGAGTCCGCCGAGCAACTGGCCGAGGGCCCCACCACCCGGACCCTCGGGCCGCTGCCCACGGTCCCGGCCGCCCGCTCCGTGCCGCCGCAGCCGGTGCGCGAGGAGTCCCAGGCCACGGCGGGCGCCGCCCGCCAGTCGGCCTTCCCCGGCCCCCGCAACGGCTGACCGGACGCACCGCCCACCGCCGGGTCGCCGACCCCCGACGGCCGGGCACCCAGGGGCACCTGACGGGCCCGTACCGGACGCGCCCCCGGCGGAACGATCCTCGTGGTCGCCGCGCCGGGGGCGCCCGGCGTTCCCGGCCCGGGCGCCGTCAGCCGATGTCCAGCGGGTCGATCCGGACCCGGACCGCCTCCGAGGGGGGGACCCCCCGCGCCAGGCGGGCCGCCTGGGCGGACTTGAGGGCCGCGGCGAGCGCGGCCCCGCTGCCCGGGGGGACCCGGACCAGGGCCCGCTCCCCCGGTGACGGCTCCCCCCGCCGCGCGGCCAGCGGCACCGGGCCCAGCACCTCGGCTTCGGGCGGCAGGTCCGCGGCGGCCAGGAAGGCCTCCACGGCAGCGGGGCCGCGCCCGATGACGGAGGCCATCCGGGACACGGGCGGGAACCGCAGCTCGGCACGTTCCGCCAGCTCGCGCAGTGCGTGCCCGACCGGGTCCCACCGCACCAGCGCCTGAACGGGCCGCAGCGTCGGCTCGGCCACGACGACCACCTGGCCGTCGCCCCGTACGAGGCAGGCCGCGGCGATCCAGCGCCGCAGGGCCTCCTCCCCGGCCCGCAGGTCGGGGAAGCCGACCATGGCCCAGCCGTCGAGCAGCAGGGCCGCCGCGTACCCGGCGCCCTCGGCCACCGGTTCCGCCCCCGGGGTCGACACGACGAGCGCGGGCGCGTCGGGCACGCGCTCCAGGACGTGGTCGCGGCCCGAGGTGCGCACCGGCACCGCGGGGAAGGCCCGGCCCAGTTCCTCCGCGGTCCGCCGGGCCCCGACGACCTGCGCCCGCAGCCGGAACGAGCCGCACTCCTCGCAGTGCCAGGAGGTCTCCTGGAGCCCGCACCACGCGCAGTGCAGCTCCCGCTCGTCCGGCGCCTCCAGGGGTCCGGCGCAGGTCCGGCAGCGCGCCGGCGTCCGGCACCGCTCGCAGGCCAGCCGGGGCACGTAGCCGCGCCGCGGCACCTGGACGAGTACGGGGCCGTGCTTGAGCCCCTCCCGTACGGTCTCCCAGGCGAGGCTCGGCAGCCGGGCGGCCCGGGCCGCGCCGTCGCGGGCCAGGAGCTCGTCTCCGACGGTCCGGATCCGGGGCGCGACGGCGCGTACGGTCTCGCGGTCGGCGACCAGCGGCCGGGCCCAGCCGGACTCGACGAGCTGGGCGGCCTCCACGGTGCAGCTGGTGCTGCCCAGCAGGAAGCCGCAGCCCTCGGTCAGCGACCGCAGCTGGAGCACTTCGCGCACGTGCGGGTGGGGGACGTTGGTGTCGCTGTGGCTGGCGTCCCCGTCGTCCCAGATCGCCACCAGGCCGAGGTGGTGGACCGGGGCGAACATCGCGGCGCGGGTCCCGATGACGGCCCGCACCGAGCCTCGGTGCACCGAGAGCCACTGGGAATAGCGTTTCTGCGGACCGGACTCGGCGGTGAGGAGGGCGTGCAGCCCCTTGCCGACCAGGGCGGTCAGCGCCTCGTCCACCCGCGCGGCGGAGCGGCCGTCCGGCAGCACGGCCAGCGCTCCCCGGCCCGAGGCGAGGGTGGCCGCCATGGCCCGGGCGAGTTCCTCGGGCCAGCCCGGTCCGGGCAGGGCGGTCCACACCGTACGCGGGCTCGCGCCGGAGGCCAGCTCGCGCAGGAAGCCGGGCCCCGCCGGGTAGCGCTGCCAGCCGCCGGGGGCGGGCTCGGCCGGCGGGGGCAGCGGCTCGGGCGAGGGACGGCTCTCCGCCTGTCCGTGCCGGGGCGGGATCGCCAGTTGCAGGACGTCGGCCAGGCTGCCGCCGTAGCGGCGGGCCACGGCCCGCGCGAGCTGCTCCGTCTGCGGGCTGAGGACCCGCTCCGGTGACACCACCTGGGCCAGGGCCGCCAGGGGGCCCTCGTAGTCGGTCTCGGCGACCCGTTCGATGAGGTAGCCGTCGATCAGGCCGCCGCCCTCGCGCCGCCCCTCCCGCACCCGCCCCTCGCCCGCCCCGAAGCGCACCCGGACGCGGACACCGGGCTGGGCCTCCTCGGCCAGGCTCTCGGGGACCGCGTAGTCCCAGGTCTGGTCGAGGTGCAGGACACCCTTGTTGACGAGGACCTTGGCGATCGGCAGCTCCTGGGCGAGCGCGGCGCCCCGCCAGGTGCGCGGTTTCGCCTTGGGCGCCTTGGCCTTCGCCTCGGCGACCATCTCCCGGATCAGCGCGAGCTGCTCCGGCGGACCGCCGGGACCCGCGTCCCCGGCCCGCTCCCCCGAATCGCTCGTGCTGCTCACAGCTGCATTCTTACCAAACCCCGCCGACAGCGGACGGCCCGGCGGGGGCCGTCCCGAGGCGGGGTCGCGGGCCCGGGGCACGCGAACGGCCCCGGACCGCAGGGGGTCCGGGGCCGTTCGGCGATGCGGTGCTGCCTACAGACCGGCGGCCGCGCGCAGGGCGTCGACGCGGTCGGTGCGCTCCCAGGTGAAGTCCGGCAGCTCACGGCCGAAGTGGCCGTAGGCGGCGGTCTGGGCGTAGATCGGGCGCAGCAGGTCCAGGTCGCGGATGATCGCGGCTGGACGCAGGTCGAAGACCTGCCCGATCGCGTCCTCGATCTTCTGGACCTCCACCTTGGCCGTGCCGAAGGTCTCGACGAACAGACCCACCGGCTCGGCCTTGCCGATCGCGTACGCGACCTGGACCTCGCAGCGCGAGGCCAGTCCGGCGGCGACCACGTTCTTCGCCACCCAGCGCATCGCGTACGCGGCGCTGCGGTCGACCTTGGACGGGTCCTTGCCCGAGAAGGCGCCGCCGCCGTGGCGGGCCATGCCGCCGTACGTGTCGATGATGATCTTGCGGCCGGTCAGGCCGGCGTCGCCCATCGGGCCGCCGATCTCGAAACGGCCGGTCGGGTTCACCAGCAGCCGGTAGCCCTCGGTGTCCAGCTTGATGCCGTCCTCGATGAGCTGGGCCAGCACGTGCTCGACGACGAACTCGCGGATGTCGGGAGCGAGCAGCGAGTCCAGGTCGATGTCCGAGGCGTGCTGCGAGGACACCACGACCGTGTCCAGGCGCACGGCCTTGTCGCCGTCGTACTCGATGGTGACCTGGGTCTTGCCGTCGGGACGCAGGTACGGGATGGTCCCGTTCTTGCGGACCTCGGACAGCCGGCGCGAGAGCCGGTGTGCCAGGTGGATCGGGAGCGGCATCAGCTCGGGCGTCTCGTCGCACGCGTAGCCGAACATCAGGCCCTGGTCGCCCGCGCCCTGCTTGTCGAGTTCGTCCTCGTCGCCCTCGACGCGCTTCTCGTACGCGGTGTCGACACCCTGCGCGATGTCCGGGGACTGTGCGCCGATGGACACCGACACGCCGCAGGAGGCGCCGTCGAAGCCCTTCTTCGAGGAGTCGTAGCCGATCTCGAGGATCTTGTCGCGGACGAGCTGCGCGATCGGCGCGTACGCCTTCGTCGTCACCTCTCCCGCGATGTGGACGAGACCGGTGGTGATGAGGGTCTCCACGGCCACACGCGAGGTCGGGTCCTCGCGCAGCAGGGCGTCGAGGATCGTGTCGCTGATCTGGTCAGCGATCTTGTCGGGGTGGCCCTCGGTCACGGACTCCGAGGTGAACAGGCGGCGGGACACATCGCTCCCTGGGGTTGCAGCGGCTGCTGGCTGATCATTTGGCGGAACCACATCGGAGGCTGCGCCCGATCACGTTCCGAATGCAGTTTATCGGTCGCCACCGGCGAACGGACCACCTGTCTCGCCTTATGGGAGCCACGTGACCTGCGACACTCCATTCTGGCGTACGGATTCCTCCAGGAGAAGCGCCCCGCTCATGCGCGTCGCGGGGAAAGCCTGGGGGCCACCTGGTCCCAGATCACCTCCGCCAGAGCTTCCTTCGGGCCATAGGGAACCTGAACCTCCGTCCCGTCGGAACCCAGGATCACCGCCTCGTTCTCCTCGGAACCGAAGGTCTTGGCTTCGCCCACCTCGTTCACGACGAGCAGATCGCAGCCCTTGCGCAGCAGCTTGGCGCGGCCGTTGGCCAGGACGTCGTCGGTCTCGGCGGCGAAACCCACGACCACCTGCCCCTCCCGTGCGCGGTCGGCCGAGATCTCCGCGAGCACGTCGGGGTTGCGCACGAGCACGACGGGCGCGGGCTCCTGCCCGTCCTTCTTCTTGATCTTGCCGGACGCGTACGCGGCGGGCCGGAAGTCGGCCACGGCCGCGGCCATGACCACGGCGTCGGCGTCCCGGGCGGCCTCGATCACCGCCTCCCGCAGCTGCACGGCCGTCCCGACGCGTACGAGGTCCACACCGGCCGGGTCGGCGAGCGCCGTGCCGGCCGCGACCAGGGTGACCCGGGCCCCGCGCGCCACGGCGGTACGGGCGAGCGCGTACCCCTGCTTGCCCGAGGAGCGGTTGCCGAGGAAGCGGACCGGGTCCAGCGGCTCCCTCGTGCCGCCGGCGCTGATCACCACGTGCCGGCCGGCGAGGTCGGCGGCGGCGGTACCCCGCGCCAGGACGGCCCGGCACACCTCGAAGATCTCCTCCGGGTCGGGCAGCCGGCCCTTGCCGGTGTCCTTGCCGGTGAGCCGGCCGACGGCGGGCTCGATGACGAGGGCTCCGCGCCGGCGCAGCGTTGCGACGTTCTCCTGGGTGGCCGGGTGCTCCCACATCTCGGTGTGCATGGCCGGGGCGAAGACCACCGGGCAGCGCGCGGTGAGCAGGGTGTTCGTGAGCAGGTCGTCGGCCAGCCCGTGGGCGGCCTTGGCCAGCATGTCCGCGGTGGCCGGGGCGACGACGACCAGGTCGGCGCTCTGGCCGATGCGTACGTGCGGCACCTCGTGGACGGTCTCCCACACCTCGGTGGAGGCCGGGTTCCCGGAGAGGGCGGCCCAGGTGGCCTCGCCGACGAAGTTCAGGGACGCGGCGGTGGGCACCACCCGCACCTCGTGCCCGGACTCGGTCAGCCGGCGCAGCAGCTCGCACGCCTTGTAGGCGGCGATCCCGCCGCTGACCCCCAGCACGACCTTCGGCTTGCCCATCGGCGTACACCCCTCAACCAGCTCGACGCGTCCGACGGCTCCGGCGCGGGCCGTCGTGCACCTCCATGACACACCACAGGCCCGGCAGATGTTCTGCCGGGCCTGTGGTGAAAGGACTCTCGGTGTCCTACTGAGCCGGGGCCTCGATGGCCTCGGAGGTCAGCAGACCCGCATTGATCTCGCGCAGCGCGATCGAGAGCGGCTTCTCGTGGACGTGGGTGTCCACCAGCGGGCCGACGTACTCGAGCAGGCCCTCACCGAGCTGCGAGTAGTACGCATTGATCTGACGCGCACGCTTGGCCGCGTAGATCACGAGGCTGTACTTCGAGTCCGTGGCCTCGAGCAGCTCGTCGATCGGCGGGTTGATGATGCCCTCGGGCGCAGTGATGGAAGAGGACACGCTCTACCTTCCGAAGATGGGTGAATGATCGAAACGTTGACTAACAACGATCGAAGAATCGATCAACGATCAGACAACTTCCATCAAGGCTAGCAGCTCGCGGGCCACGTCCTCGACGGAGGTGTTGACGAGGGTGGTGTCGAACTCCGATTCGGCAGCGAGCTCGACCTTGGCCTGCGCCAGCCGGCGTTCGATGACCTCGGCCGATTCCGTGCCGCGGCCGGTCAGCCGGCGGACCAGCTCGTCCCAGCTCGGCGGGGCCAGGAAGACCAGCTGTGCCTCGGCCATGGACTGCCGGACGAGGCGGGCGCCCTGGAGGTCGATCTCCAGCAGCACCGGCTCGCCGTTCTCCAGGCGCTCCAGTACCGCACCGCGCGGTGTGCCGTAGCGGTTGCCCGCGAACTCGGCCCACTCCAGCAGCTCACCGTTGGCGATCAGCTTGTCGAACTCGTCGTCGTTGACGAAGAAGTAGTGGACTCCGTGTCGCTCACCGGGCCGCGGCTTGCGGGTGGTGGCCGACACCGAGAGCCATACCTCCGGGTGGACCTTGCGCATATGCGCGACGACCGTGCTCTTGCCGACCCCCGAAGGGCCGGAGAGCACGGTCAGCCGCGGACGAACCTCTGCTGCCATAGAGCGATTATCCAGGTTCTCGGGACTGCCTGAGAACGCCGGAAGGACTCCGGGCGACGCGTCAGCCGGCAGGAGTGCCGAACTCACGCTCCAGAGAAGCGATCTGGTTGGAGCCGAGACCTCGAACACGCCGGGACTCGGAGATGCCGAGGCGCTCCATGATCTGCTTGGCGCGCACCTTGCCCACGCCAGGCAGGGACTCCAGCAGGGCGGAGACCTTCATCTTGCCGATGACGTCGTTCTCCTGGCCTGTCTTGATGACCTCTTGGAGCGAGGCGCCGGAGTGCTTGAGTCGATTCTTCACCTCGGCCCGCTCCCGGCGAGCCGCGGCGGCCTTTTCGAGCGCGGCTGCGCGCTGTTCAGGGGTAAGGGGCGGAAGAGCCACGCCTACGTCACCTCGGATGTCGAACTGTCGGATACGGACCGGTGGGGAACCCGCAGGCACCACACCTGGCGAGGTCCCGAACAGCGGTGATGCTCGTCCGCTGCTCGTTCACTCTGATCGGAGACTAGCGGCCATGGCCGCTCCAGTCAGCGAGAACGGACGAAAAGTCCTGGTCAGCCTCCACTGAACCGCACATCACGGACAAAATACCCCTGTTTTGTCCGGTGAAGGACGTTCGATTTTCGTCACGTCGTGCGATGCGCCCGCCCCACGGCCACCTCACGGACGCCGGCCAGGGGGTACGGGCGGCCTCACTGCCGGCCGTACGCGTGATGCGCCTCACACCCCAGGCTCCTGCCCGCGGGCCGGACCGCGGGGGCACGGGCCGGTCCCGCGGGCGGCGTCACGCGGAGACGGCCGCCCGGACCTCGTCCGCGAAGGCCGCCGCCGAGGCGCGCAGGGCCGCGGTGTCCGGGCCGTGCTGCAGGACACCCCGCGAGACGTTGGGCACGACGTTGCGCACGGCCTTGCCGAACACGGCCGGCAGGTCGGCGGCCGTCGCGCCCTGCGCGCCGATGCCGGGGGCCAGCAGCGGCCCGTTGATGTCCAGGTCGAAGGAGGACAGGTCCCCCAGCGTGGCGCCGACCACCGCTCCGAAGGAGCCCATGGGCTCGGCGCCCGCGTTCTCCGTGGCCAGGTGCGCCAGCATCGTCGCGCCGATGGTGCGGCCGTCCTCCCGGACCGCCCGCTGGACCTCGGCGCCCTCCGGGTTCGAGGTCAGCGCCAGGACGAAGAGCCCCGCGCCCGACTCCCGCGCCAGGTCCACCGCGGGCTTCAGCGAGCCGTAGCCCAGGTACGGGGAGACGGTCAGCGCGTCGGAGAAGAGCGGGGAGGCCGGGTCCAGGAAGGCCGAGGCGTACGCCGCCATCGTCGAGCCGATGTCGCCCCGCTTGGCGTCCATCAGGACCAGCGTGCCGGCCGCCCGCGCGTCCGCGACGGTCCGCTCCAGCACCGCGACGCCCCGGGAGCCGAACCGCTCGAAGAAGGCGGCCTGCGGCTTGAAGACCGCCACCTGGTCGGCGAGCGCCTCCACGACGGTCCGCGAGAAGGTCTCCAGTCCCGCGATGTCGTCGGCCAGGCCCCACTGCGCCAGCAGCGCGGCGTGCGGGTCGATCCCGACGCAGAGCGGGCCGCGGGTGTCCATCGCCTCGCGGAGGCGGGTGCCAAACGGGGTCACAGTGCTCACTGCGCGGCCTTTCGGGTCTGCGCGCCCACCGCTTCGGCGAGGGTCGCGTACGGGCTGGCGGCCAGGCGCGCGGCCAGACCCTTGTGGATGGCGCGGGCGTAGAAGGGGCCCTCGTAGATGAAGGCGCTGTAGCCCTGGACCAGCGTGGCACCCGCCAGGATGCGCTGCCAGGCGTCCTCGGCGGTCTCGACGCCGCCGACCCCGACCAGGACCAGCCGGTCGCCCACGCGGGCGTACAGGCGGCGCAGGACCTCCAGCGAGCGCTCCTTGACGGGGGCGCCGGACAGGCCGCCGGTCTCCTTCACCAGGGACGGGGCGGACTTCAGCCCCAGGCCCTCGCGGGCGATGGTGGTGTTGGTCGCGATGATGCCGTCGAGGCCGAGCTCCAGGGCCAGGTCGGCGACCGCGTCCACGTCCTCGTCGGCCAGGTCGGGGGCGATCTTGACGAGCAGCGGGACCCGGCGGTCGGTGACCACCCGGTCCGCGGCCTCGCGTACGGCGGTCAGCAGCGGCCGCAGCGATGCGGTGGCCTGGAGGTTGCGCAGCCCCGGGGTGTTCGGGGAGGAGACGTTCACCACGAGGTAGTCGGCGTGCCGGGCGAGGCGCTCGGTGGAGGCCACGTAGTCCGCCACGGCCTCCTCCTCGGGCACGATCTTCGTCTTGCCGATGTTGACGCCGACGACGGTCCGGAAGACCGGCGTACGGGCGGCCAGGCGCGCGGCGACGGCGGCCGAGCCCTCGTTGTTGAAGCCCATGCGGTTGATCAGCGCACGGTCCTGGACCAGTCGGAACAGCCGCTTCCCGGGGTTGCCCGACTGGGCCTGGGCCGTGACGGTGCCGATCTCGACGTGGTCGAAGCCGAGCATCGACATGCCGTCGATGGCGACGGCGTTCTTGTCGAATCCCGCGGCGAGGCCGAAGGGGCCGTGCATCCGCAGGCCGAGGGCCTCGGTGCGCAGCTCCTCGAAGCGGGGGGCGAGCCAGGCGGCGAGGAAGGTGCGCAGCACCGGGATGCGGGCGGCGAGGCGGATCCAGCGGAAGGCCGCGTAGTGGGCCCGCTCGGGGTCCATCCGCTTGAAGACCAGGTTGAAGAAGAGTTTGTACATCGTCGAGAAGGATCCCTCTGCGCTCATGGAAAGGGGGACACCCGTCGTGAAACCGGTGTCCCCCCTCCCGTGTCCGGGCTGTACGGGCTGCTTGCTAGTCGCGGGCCGCGATCAGGTGCTGCGCGTGCTCCTGGAGGGAGCGCACGCCCACGCCGCCGTGGTTGAGGGCGTCGATGCCCTGGACGGCCGCGGCGAGCGCCTGGACCGTCGTCAGGCACGGGACGCCGCGTGCCACGGCCGCCGTGCGGATCTCGTAGCCGTCGAGGCGGCCACCCGTGCCGTACGGGGTGTTGACGATCAGGTCGACCTGGCCGTCGTGGATGAGCTGGACGATGGTCTTCTCGCCGTCCGGGCCCTCGCCCTCGCTGAGCTTGCGCACGACGGTGGCGTTGATGCCGTTGCGGCGCAGCACCTCCGCCGTGCCGGAGGTGGCCATCAGCTCGAAGCCGTGGGCGACCAGCTCGCGGGCCGGGAAGATCATCGTGCGCTTGTCGCGGTTGGCGACGGAGATGAAGGCGCGCCCCTTGGTGGGCAGCGGGCCGTACGCCCCGGCCTGCGACTTGGCGTAGGCCGTGCCGAAGACCGAGTCGATGCCCATGACCTCGCCGGTGGAGCGCATCTCCGGGCCGAGGACGGTGTCCACGCCGCGGCCCTGGATGTCGCGGAAGCGCGACCAGGGCATGACGGCCTCCTTGACGGAGATCGGCGCGTCGAGCGGCAGGGTGCCGCCGTCGCCGGTCTTCGGCAGCAGGCCTTCGGCGCGCAGCTCGGCGATGGTGGTGCCGAGCGAGATGCGGGCGGCGGCCTTCGCGAGCGGGACGGCCGTCGCCTTCGAGGTGAAGGGGACGGTCCGGGAGGCGCGCGGGTTGGCCTCCAGGACGTAGAGGATGTCGCCGGCCATCGCGAACTGGATGTTGATCAGGCCGCGGACGCCGACGCCCTTGGCGATGGCCTCGGTGGAGACCCGCAGGCGCTTGATGTCGTGGCCGCCGAGGGTGATCGGGGGCAGGGCGCAGGCGGAGTCGCCGGAGTGGATGCCGGCTTCCTCGATGTGCTCCATGACGCCGCCGAGGTAGAGCTCGTGGCCGTCGTAGAGGGCGTCGACGTCGATCTCGATGGCGTCGTCGAGGAAGCGGTCGACCAGCACGGGGCGGGTCGGGGAGATCTCGGTGGACTCGGCGATGTACGACTCCAGCCGGGTCTCGTCGTAGACGATCTCCATGCCGCGGCCGCCGAGCACGTAGGAGGGGCGCACCAGGACCGGGTAGCCGATCTCGTCGGCGATGGCCTTGGCGCCGGCGAAGGTGGTGGCGGTGCCGTGCTTGGGGGCGGGCAGGCCCGCGTCGGCCAGGACCTGGCCGAAGGCGCCGCGGTCCTCGGCGGCGTGGATGGCCTCCGGGGAGGTGCCGACGACGGGGACGCCGTTGTCCTTGAGGGCCTGGGCGAGACCGAGCGGGGTCTGGCCGCCGAGCTGGACGATGACACCGGCGATGGGGCCGGCCAGCGACTCGGCGTGGACGATCTCCAGCACGTCCTCGAGCGTCAGCGGCTCGAAGTACAGGCGGTCGGAGGTGTCGTAGTCCGTCGAGACGGTCTCCGGGTTGCAGTTGACCATCACGGTCTCGTAGCCGGCGTCGCTGAGGGCGAAGGAGGCGTGGACGCAGGAGTAGTCGAACTCGATGCCCTGGCCGATGCGGTTGGGGCCGGAGCCCAGGATGATGACCGCGGGCTTCGTGCGCGGGGCGACCTCGGACTCCTCGTCGTAGGACGAGTAGAAGTACGGGGTCTTCGCGGCGAACTCGGCGGCGCAGGTGTCGACCGTCTTGTAGACCGGGCGGACGCCGAGGGCGTGCCGGACCTCGCGGACGACGTCCTCGCGCAGGCCGCGGATCTCGGCGATCTGGGCGTCGGAGAAGCCGTGCCGCTTGGCCTCGGCGAGGATCTCGGGGTGGAGCTTCTCCACGGAGGCCAGGTCGTCCGCGATCTCCTTGATGAGGAAGAGCTGGTCGACGAACCAGGGGTCGATCTTCGTGTACTCGAAGACCTCCTCCGGGGTGGCGCCGGCGCGGATGGCCTGCATGACGGTGTTGATGCGGCCGTCGGTGGGGCGCACCGCGGTGGCGAGCAGCTCCTCCTTGTCGCCGACCGGGCCGACGAAGGTGAACTGCGAGCCCTTCTTCTCCAGGGAGCGCAGGGCCTTCTGGAGGGCCTCGGTGAAGTTGCGGCCGATGGCCATGGCCTCGCCCACCGACTTCATGGTGGTGGTGAGGGTGGCGTCGGCGAGCGGGAACTTCTCGAAGGCGAAGCGCGGGGCCTTGACGACGACGTAGTCGAGGGACGGCTCGAAGGAGGCCGGGGTCTTCTCGGTGATGTCGTTGGGGACCTCGTCGAGGGTGTACCCGATGGCCAGCTTGGCGGCGATCTTGGCGATCGGGAAGCCGGTGGCCTTCGAGGCGAGCGCCGAGGAGCGCGAGACGCGCGGGTTCATCTCGATGACGATGACGCGGCCGTCGGCCGGGTCGATCGCGAACTGGATGTTGCAGCCGCCGGTGTCGACGCCGACCTCGCGGATGATCGCGATGCCGATGTCGCGCAGCCGCTGGTACTCGCGGTCGGTGAGCGTCATCGCCGGGGCGACGGTGATGGAGTCGCCGGTGTGGACGCCCATCGGGTCGAAGTTCTCGATGGAGCAGACGACGACCACGTTGTCCTTGGTGTCGCGCATCAGCTCCAGCTCGTACTCTTTCCAGCCGAGGATGGACTCCTCCAGGAGCACCTCGGTGGTCGGGGAGAGCGTGAGGCCCTGGCCGGCGATGCGGCGCAGCTCGTCCTCGTCGTGGGCGAAGCCGGAGCCGGCGCCGCCCATGGTGAAGGAGGGGCGCACGACGACGGGGTAGCCGCCGAGGGTGTCGACGCCCTTGATGACGTCGTCCATCGAGTGGCAGATGACCGAGCGGGCGGACTCGCCGTAGCCGATCTTGGCCTTGACGGCCTCGACGACGCCCTTGAAGAGGTCGCGGTCCTCGCCCTTGTTGATGGCCTCGACGTTGGCGCCGATCAGCTCGACGCCGTACTTCTCCAGCACACCCTGCTCGTGCATGGAGATCGCGGTGTTGAGCGCGGTCTGGCCGCCCAGGGTGGGCAGGAGCGCGTCGGGGCGTTCCTTGGCGATGATCTTCTCGACGAACTCGGGGGTGATCGGCTCGACGTACGTGGCGTCGGCGATCTCCGGGTCGGTCATGATCGTCGCCGGGTTGGAGTTCACCAGGATGACCCGCAGGCCCTCGGCCTTGAGGATGCGGCAGGCCTGGGTGCCGGAGTAGTCGAACTCGGCGGCCTGGCCGATGACGATCGGGCCGGAGCCGATGACCAGGACGGACTGGATATCGGTGCGCTTAGGCACGCTCGGCCTCCATCAGAGATACGAAGCGGTCGAAGAGGTACGCGGCGTCGTGCGGGCCGGCGGCCGCCTCGGGGTGGTACTGGACGGAGAAGGCCGGCTGGTCGAGCAGCCGGAGACCTTCGACGACCTGGTCGTTCAGGCAGACGTGGGAGACCTCGGCGCGGCCGTAGGGGGTCTCGGAGACCTTGTCGAGGGGCGCGTCGACGGCGAAGCCGTGGTTGTGCGCGGTGACCTCGACCTTGCCGGTGGTGCGGTCCTGCACCGGCTGGTTGATGCCGCGGTGGCCGTACTTCAGCTTGTAGGTGCCGAAGCCGAGGGCGCGGCCGAGGATCTGGTTGCCGAAGCAGATGCCGAAGAGCGGGGTCCTGCGCTCCAGGACGCCCTGCATGACGGCGACGGGGCCGTCGGCGGTGGCCGGGTCGCCCGGGCCGTTGGAGAAGAAGACGCCGTCCGGCTGGACCGCGTAGACGTCCTCGACGGTGGCGGTGGCGGGCAGCACGTGCACCTCGATGCCGCGCTCGGCCATCCGGTGCGGGGTCATGCCCTTGATGCCGAGGTCCACGGCGGCCACGGTGAACTTCTTCTCACCGATGGCGGGGACGACGTACGTCTCCTTCGTGGCGACCTCGGCGGCGAGGTCGGCGCCCTTCATCTGCGGGGCTTCCTTGACGCGGGCCACCAGGGCCGCGTCGCGGACGCCGTCCCAGGCCTCGCCGGAGAAGATGCCGACGCGCATGGCGCCGCGCTCGCGCAGGTGGCGGGTCAGGGCGCGGGTGTCGATGCCGCTGATGCCGACGACGCCCTGGTTGACGAGTTCCTCGTCCAGCGAGCGCTGGGAGCGCCAGTTGGAGGGGACGCGGGCGGGGTCGCGGACGACGTAGCCGGCCACCCAGATGCGGGAGGACTCGGGGTCCTCGTCGTTGACGCCGGTGTTGCCCACGTGCGGGGCGGTCATCACGACGACCTGCCGGTGGTACGACGGGTCGGTCAGGGTCTCCTGGTAGCCGGTCATGCCGGTGGAGAACACGGCCTCGCCGAAGGTCTCCCCCACAGCGCCGTAGGCACGGCCGCGGAAGATGCGACCGTCCTCCAGGACGAGTACGGCGGGAGCTTTGGCTGCTCCCCTGGTGGAGGTCGTCATCGTTCGGCGCCTTCCGTCGTGGTGGATGGGTTCATGAGGTTGATCGCTTCGACCCAGGCGGCGTGCTCGGCCGCGCGGTCGGAGCGGAATCCGGAGTCGATCTGCTTGTCACCGTGCGCCCAGGTGACGACGAGCAGACCGCCCTCGGTGAGTACCTTGCCCGCGATTCCCTTGTCGAGGCGGGCGCCGCGCAGCTGCGCGGCCGGTACGAAGAAGTCGGTGGCACCCGGACGGACCACGTCGAGGCCCGCGTCGGTGAGCGTGAGCTCGACCCGGCTGCGGACGCCCAGCCCGTGGGCGACGATCCGGTCGAGCCACTGCCCGGCGGTGGTGGACCCGTGGTACCGGCCGGTCAGTGCCAGCCGGTGCTCGGGAAGGCCCTCGGGGGCGGCGGGCAGCTCCGGCAGATCGTTCTGCAGAGCGCCTCGCCATTTCCAGCCCTGCCGCATCAGCCAGTACACGAACGCGATGAAGACGAGCAGACCGATCACCCACGCCATGCGGGCGCCCCAGTCCGTCACCTCCGCCGACCGTCGTTCGGCGGCCTCGGCGGCCAGTTGGATTACTGCAGGTGTCACGCCAGCGTCCCGTCCACGACCGTTGCCCGGCCCCGCAGGAAGGTGTGAGTGACGCGACCCGGCAGCTCACGGCCCTCGTAAGGCGTGTTGCGGCTGCGGGAAGCGAAGTGTGCGGGGTCCACGACACCACGGTACGAGGTATCGACCAAGGTCAGGTTCGCGGGTTCACCTGCCGAGACGGGACGGCCGTGGTTCTCCAGGCCGCCGATGCGCGCCGGGGCGAAGGACATCCGCTCCGCGACGCCCGCCCAGTCGAGCAGTCCGGTCTCCACCATCGTCTGCTGGACGACGGAGAGCGCGGTCTCCAGGCCCACCATGCCCATGGCGGCGGCGGCCCACTCGCAGTCCTTGTCCTCGTGCGGGTGCGGGGCGTGGTCGGTGGCGACGATGTCGATCGTGCCGTCGGCGAGCGCCTCGCGCAGGGCCAGTACGTCGCGCTCGGTGCGCAGCGGCGGGTTGACCTTGTACACGGCGTTGTACGAGCGGACCAGCTCCTCGGTGAGGAGGAGGTGATGCGGGGTGACCTCGGCGGTGACGTCGATGCCGCGGGACTTGGCCCAGCGGACGATCTCGACGGAGCCGGCCGTGGACAGGTGGCAGATGTGGACGCGGGAGCCGACGTGCTCGGCGAGGAGCACGTCGCGGGCGATGATCGACTCCTCGGCGACGGCCGGCCAGCCCCCGAGGCCCAGCTCGGCGGAGACGACGCCCTCGTTCATCTGGGCGCCCTCGGTGAGGCGGGGCTCCTGGGCGTGCTGGGCGACGACGCCGCCGAAGGCCTTCACGTACTCCAGGGCGCGGCGCATGATCACGGCGTCGTCGACGCACTTGCCGTCGTCGGAGAAGACGGTGACGCGGGCGGCGGAGTCGTGCATGGCACCCAGCTCGGAGAGCTGCTTGCCCTCCAGTCCGACGGTGACGGCGCCGATGGGCTGCACGTCGCAGTAGCCGGACTCCTTGCCCAGGCGCCAGACCTGCTCGACGACGCCCGCGGTGTCGGCGACGGGGAAGGTGTTCGCCATGGCGAACACGGCGGTGTAGCCGCCGGAGGCGGCGGCGCGGGTGCCGGTGAGGACGGTCTCGGAGTCCTCGCGTCCGGGCTCGCGCAGGTGGGTGTGCAGGTCGACGAGGCCCGGGAGGAGGACCTGGCCCGCGGCCTCGATGACGGTCGCGCCCTCGGCGGAGAGGTCGCGCCCGACCTCGGCGATGGTCTCGCCGTCGATCAGGACGTCCTGCGCCTCGCCGCCGAGTACCTTCGCGCCACGGATAAGGATCTTGCTCATGGTTACTTGGTCTCCTCGGTGCGGGCGGGCGTGGTGGTGACGGCGGGCTCGGAGCCTCCGAGCAGCAGGTACAGGACGGCCATCCGGGTGGAGACGCCGTTGGCGACCTGCTCGACGGCCGTGCACCGGTCGGAGTCGGCGACCTGGGCGGTGATCTCCATGCCGCGGTTCATCGGGCCGGGGTGCATCACGATGGCGTGCTCGGGCATCTTCGCCATGCGGTCGCCGTCGAGCCCGTACCGGCGGGAGTACTCGCGCTCGGTCGGGAAGAAGGCGGCGTTCATGCGTTCGCGCTGCACACGCAGCATCATCACCGCATCGGACTCGGGGAGCACCTTGTCCAGGTCGTAGGAGACCTCGCAGGGCCAGCTCTCGACGCCGATCGGGACGAGCGTGGGCGGGGCCACCACGGTGACCTGGGCGCCGAGGGTGTGCAGCAGCTGCACGTTGGAGCGGGCCACGCGGCTGTGCAGGACGTCGCCGACGATGGTGATCCGGCGGCCGTTCAGGTCCTTGCCCAGTCCGGCGTCCCGGCCGACCAGGCGGCGGCGCATGGTGAAGGCGTCGAGCAGGGCCTGCGTGGGGTGCTCGTGCGTGCCGTCGCCGGCGTTGACCACGGCGGAGTCGATCCAACCCGAGGTGGCGAGGCGGTAGGGGGCGCCGGAGGCGTGGTGGCGGATGACGACGGCGTCCGCTCCCATGGCCTCCAGGGTCAGGGCGGTGTCCTTCAGGGATTCGCCCTTGGAAACGGAGGAGCCCTTGGCGGAGAAGTTGATGACGTCGGCGGAGAGCCGCTTGGCGGCCGCCTCGAAGGAGATCCTGGTGCGGGTCGAGTCCTCGAAGAAGAGGTTGACGACGGTGAGGCCGCGCAGGGTGGGCAGCTTCTTGATCGGCCGGTCCGCGACACGGGCCATCTCCTCGGCGGTGTCGAGGATCAGGACGGCGTCGTCGCGCGTGAGATCGGCGGCCGAGATGAGGTGGCGCTTCATCTGGATGGCTCCGTAGGTCGGAAGGGCGCAGGCAGGCGGGCTGACTGACGGGAGTACGGGCAGGGCGGGGCCGAGCAGGGCACGCCACGGCGCGGGACCCCGCGGGGCCCCTCACGGCGTACGGTCTACTGCCCTGCCGCCCGGGCGGTCTGCTGGCCGAGCAGCACGGCGTCTCGGCCGTCCTCCTCCTGGAGCTGGACCTTGACGGTCTCCCGCAGCGACGTGGGGAGGTTCTTGCCGACGTAGTCGGCGCGGATCGGCAGTTCGCGGTGGCCGCGGTCGACGAGGACGGCGAGCTGCACGGCGCGGGGGCGGCCGAGGTCGCCGAGCGCGTCGAGGGCGGCCCGGATGGTGCGGCCGGAGAAGAGCACGTCGTCGACGAGGACGACGAGGCGTCCGTCGAGGTCGTCCCCGGGGATCTCGGTACGGCCGATCGCGCGGGCGGGCTTCATCCGCAGATCGTCGCGGTACATGGTGATGTCGAGGGAGCCGACCGGGATCCTGGTGCCGGTGATCTCTTCGAGCTTGGCGGCCAGCCGGCGGGCGAGGTACACACCGCGGGTGGGGATGCCGAGGAGCACCACGTCGTCGGCGCCCTTGGCGCGTTCGACGATCTCGTGGGCGATGCGGGTCAGGACCCGCGCGATGTCCTGCGCCTCGAGGACGGGGCGTGCATCGCTGTGGTGAGCGTCCATGGGAAGGACCTCCTTCTCCGCCTCACGGGACGGACCTTAAAGGACGTCTGATCTACGCGGTCCACGGTACCAGGGCCTTTGCGCCCGCTCCGCACGGGGCCCCGTGCGGGCCCCCGGAAAGGGGCGGCGGAGACCATTCGGCTTGACGCATCCAAGTAACGCTGCGTAACCTCACAGTGAGTTACCAGCCGCGCGGCGGAGCCGCATGCTGTCCATTCGTCACAGCGTCACAGCGTCCGGGAGCGTTATGTCCAGCGAATACGCCAAACAGCTCGGGGCCAAGCTCCGCGCCATCCGCACCCAGCAGGGCCTCTCCCTCCATGGTGTCGAGGAGAAGTCGCAGGGCCGGTGGAAGGCCGTGGTGGTCGGGTCGTACGAGCGCGGGGACCGCGCCGTGACCGTCCAGCGCCTTGCCGAGCTGGCGGACTTCTACGGGGTTCCGGTGCAGGAGCTGCTTCCGGGCACGACTCCCGGCGGGGCGGCCGAGCCGCCGCCGAAGCTCCGTCTCGACCTGGAGCGCCTCGCGGGCGTGCCCGCGGAGAAGGCCGGTCCGCTCCAGCGGTACGCGGCGACCATCCAGAGCCAGCGCGGCGACTACAACGGCAAGGTGCTGTCGATCCGCCAGGACGACCTGCGCACCCTGGCCGTCATCTACGACCAGTCCCCCTCGGTCCTGACCGAGCAGCTCATCAGCTGGGGCGTGCTGGACGCGGACGCCCGTCGCGCGGTGGCTCACGAGGACGCCTGAGTCCCGGGCCCCAGGCCAGCAGAAACGTTTACCGGTGGCGCCGGTCCCGCACGGGGCCGGCGCCACCGGCTTTTTCGCGTACGGCCGCAGGCGCGCAAGGGCGGAGGGCCCGCAGCGCGTGCGCTGCGGGCCCTCCGCCCCCGTCCGACCGAACCGCCGCGGACTACTCGCGGCGCAGGTTCGGCTTCAGCTCCTTGAAGCGGCCCAGCAGACCGTTCACGAACGTAGGAGAGTCGTCCGTGGAGAACTCCTTGGCCAGCTGGACGGCCTCGTCGATGGCCACGGCGTCCGGGGTGTCGTCCACCCAGATCAGCTCGTAGGCACCGAGCCGCAGGATGTTGCGGTCCACGACCGGCATGCGGTCGAGGTCCCAGTCCACGGCGTAGGTGACGATCAGGTCGTCGATGCGGTTCACCTTCTCGGCGTACCCCTCGACGAGATCCATCGTGAAGGCGCTGACCGGCGGCTGCCGGTCGTCCGACCGCGCGTGGCGGATCCAGTCCGCGAGGACCTCGCGCACGGGGACGTCTCGCTGGTCGGCCTCGAAGAGGATCTGGAAGGCGCGCTTGCGCGCATTGCTCCGAGCAGCCACGGGTTAGTTGCTCTTCCGGCCGAGGTAGTCGCTGGTGCGGGTGTCGACCTTGACCGTCTCGCCGGTGGTGATGAAGAGCGGGACCTGGATCTCGTAACCGGTCTCCAGGGTGGCGGGCTTGGTGCCGCCGGTGGAGCGGTCGCCCTGGACGCCCGGGTCGGTGTGCTGGATCTTGAGCTCGACCGCGGCCGGGAGCTCGACGTAGAGCACCTCGCCCTCGTGCTGGGCGACGGAGGCGGTGAAGCCCTCGATCAGGAAGTTGGCGGCGTCGCCGACGGCCTTGCGGTCGACCATCAGCTGGTCGTAGGTGTCCATGTCCATGAAGACGAAGTAGTCGCCGTCCATGTACGAGAACTGCATGTCGCGGCGGTCGATGGTGGCCGTGTCGACCTTGACGCCGGCGTTGAAGGTCTTGTCGACGACCTTGCCCGAGAGCACGTTCTTGAGCTTGGTGCGCACGAAGGCCGGGCCCTTGCCGGGCTTGACGTGCTGGAACTCGACGACGGACCAGAGCTGGCCCCCGTCGAGCTTCAGCACCATGCCGTTCTTGAGGTCGTTCGTGGAAGCCACGGTTGCGGAATCTCCTGCACTGGAAGACCACGGGTGCGCGCACAGCCCGGCGGAGCGGGCTAGAGCGCGAGCAGCTCCTTGGTCGTAATGGTGAGTAGCTCGGGACCGCCGTCCGCCTCGGGGCGTACGACGAGCGTGTCATCGATCCGGACACCTCCCCGGCCCGGGAGGTGAACCCCCGGTTCGACGGTGACCGGCACGCAAGCGTCCAGTTTACCCATGGCCGTAGGTGCAAGCTGCGGGTCCTCGTCGATTTCGAGACCGACACCGTGTCCCGTCCACGGCGCGATGGCTTCTCCGTGGCCCGCGGAGTCCAGTACGGAGCGTGCCGCGTGGTCCACGTCCCGGTACGCGGCTCCGGGCAGGAGCGCCTCACGGCCGGCGCGCTGGGCGGCGAAGACGAGTTCGTACAGCTCGATCTGCCAGTCCGCCGGGGTGGTCCCGATCACGAACGTGCGGCCGATCTCGCACCGGTAGCCCCGGTAGTTGGCGCCCAGGCAGACGGAGAGGAAGTCGCCCTCCTCGACCCGGCGGTCGGAGGGCCGGTGCCGGGACCGGCCGGAGTGCGGGCCGGTGCCGACGGAGGTAGGGAAGGCGGGTCCGTCCGCGCCGTGGTCGACGAGCCGCCGCTCCAGCTCCAGGGCGAGGTGGCGTTCGGTGCGCCCCACCAGGATCGACTCCAGCAGCTCGCCGAGGGCTTGGTCGGCGATCTCGGCGGCGATCCGCAGGCAGGCGATCTCCTCCTCGTCCTTGACGAGGCGCTGCTGCTCGACGGCCGTCCCGAGGTCGGCGAGGCGCAGGCCCGGTGCGACGGAGTGCAGGGCCCGGTGCCTGCCCACGGTGAGGTGGTGTTCCTCCACCGCCAGCGAGTCGGCCCGTACGGAGCCGGCGAGGTCGGCGGCGGCGACCGCCGGGTCGCCGCCGCGGGCCGACAGCACCGAGACGGTGAGCCGCTCGTCCAGGCGGCCCTCGTCGGCCTCGCCGGTGGGCGGCGCGGCGCAGAAGAGCACGTCCTCGGCCGGCCCCACGAAGAGGACGGCGCCCAGCGGGGACGCCCCGGAGAGGTAGCGGACGTTCGCCGGACGCGTGATCAGTGCGGCGGCGTTCCCCGCGGCGGCACAGCGGTCGCGGAGCAGGCCACGGCGGGCGGCGTACACGTCTGACATGTCTTCGAGCGTACGAGCGCCCCGCGCATCCGGCCCGACGAGCGCGTCCGGACGTGCTGCTCGCACTCCCCCCGCCCCCTCCCGGGCAGCCGCCACCAGCACCGTCCGGCCCCGCCGGCGATCGAGGCGCAGGGGCTCGGGGCAGCGCCCCGACAACGGCGCCGCAGGGTGCGGTCACGGGGGGCCGCCAGGGGTGTCACCAGGCGGGGGTACCCCTGGGCCCTGTCGTCACAGTGGCGCCGGTCAGGCCGCGGCGTCCGGCGCCGTGCATCGCAAGGCGGATGCCGGGCGCCGCGGGCCAGGCGGCACTGCGACGGACAGGGCCTCAGGCCAGCGCACGTGCCAGGGCTTCGTCCAGGGCCCGTGCGGTGCCTTCCACGTCGAGGTGGGAGTTGTCGATGATCGGCAGGCCCGAGCCGTACCAGCCCGCCATCCGGCCGTGGATCCGCGCGACCTCCTCGTCGGAGAGCCGCCGGTTGCCCGACCGGGCCGCGTTGCGCTCCAGGACGATCTCCAGGCCCGGCAGCAGGACCACCGGCAGCAGCGCCGGGCCCACGTGCCGCTTCCAGCCGCCCAGCCCCACCACGGGCCGGTCCGGGAAGACGGCGTCGTCGAGGATGCAGGAGATCCCGTTCGCCAGGAAGTTGCGGGCCGCGAATCCGCAGGTGCGGCGGGCGAGGCGGTACTGGGCCTCGGAATGGTCGTTCCAGCCCGCCTGGGGGTCCGCGAAGCCCGAGCAGACCCATTCCCGGACGTCGTCCAGGCTGACGTGGGCGGTCGGCACCGGGCGGGTGCTCGCCCAGTGCCGGGCCACGGTGGTCTTGCCCGCGCCCGCCGGCCCGATCAGCAGCACGGCGAGGGTGGCCCCTCCCGTGCCCGCCACGGCGGGCGGGAGCGGAATGTGCCCGGTGGCCTCCGCCACGGGCGGTGCCGCGTGCGGCGGCAGGGTCGGCGGGGTGCCCGGCCAGCCCTGCCCCGGGGGTATCGGAGGCTGTGGCGGCGCCGCCGGGTGCTGTCCCGACTGTCCCCAGCCCGCGCCCCCGCCCCCCACTCCTTGCTGCATCCGCTGCCACTCCGTCTCGTTCCGGCGACTGATGCGAGAACGTTATATGACTCCGGGGGCCACCCCGTCCACCAGCTCCGGCAACCGGTCCCGCCCGCCGCCCGCGACGAAGCGGAAGGTCAGCCGGAGACCTCTTCCGCCAGCGCCCGCAGCGCCAGCCGGTACGATCCGATGCCGAAGCCCGCCACCGTCCCGGTCGCCACTGCGGCGATGACCGAGGTGTGGCGGAACTGCTCGCGGGCGTACGGGTTCGAGATGTGCACCTCGATCAGCGGCGCGGTGCGCTGCGCGGCCGCGTCCCGCATCCCGTACGAGTAGTGCGTGAAGGCGCCCGGGTTGATCACCACGGGGATCTTCCCGTCCGCCGCCTCGTGGAGCCAGCGGATCATCTCGCCCTCGTCGTTGGTCTCGCGGACCTCCACGTCGAAGCCGAGCTCCTCGCCGACCGCCCGGCAGCTCTCCACCAGCCCGGCGTACGAGGTGGCCCCGTACACGTCGGGCTCGCGCGAGCCGAGCCGGCCCAGGTTGGGGCCGTTCAGCACCAGGACCTGGCGGCTCACGCCGACACCTCGCCGTATGCGGCGACCAGGTGCGCGGGGTCGGGGCCCTCCAGGACGGTGGGCTTGCCCAGTCCGTCCAGGACGATGAACCGCAGCAGGTTGCCGCGGGACTTCTTGTCGACCTGCATCGTCTGGAGCAGCTTGGGCCACTGGTCGCCGCGGTAGGTCAGCGGCAGGCCGACGGAGGCCAGGATCTCGCGGTGGCGGTCCGCCGTCGCGTCGTCGAGCCGCCCGGCCAGCCGGCCGAGTTCCGCGGCGAAGACCATGCCGACGGAGACGGCGGCGCCGTGCCGCCACTTGTAGCGCTCGTTCTTCTCGATGGCGTGCGCGAGGGTGTGCCCGTAGTTGAGGACCTCGCGCAGTCCCGACTCCTTGAGGTCGCTGGAGACCACGTCGGCCTTGACCTGGATGGAGCGCACGATCAGCTCGGCGGTGTGCGGGCCGGCGGGCGTGCGGGCGGCCTGCGGGTCCTCCTCGATCAGGTCGAGGATCTTCGGGTCGGCGATGAACCCGGCCTTGATGATCTCGGCCAGGCCGCTCACGTAGTCGTTGACCGGCAGCGAGTCCAGGGCCGCCAGGTCGCACAGCACCCCGGCGGGCGGGTGGAAGGCACCGACGAGGTTCTTGCCCTCGGCGGTGTTGATGCCGGTCTTGCCGCCCACGGCCGCGTCCACCATCGCGAGGACGGTGGTCGGTACGGCGACCCAGCGCACCCCGCGCAGCCAGGAGGCCGCGACGAAGCCCGCGAGGTCGGTGGTGGCTCCGCCGCCGACGCCGACGATGACATCGGTCCGGGTGAAGCCGGACTGGCCGAGGGCCTTCCAGCAGTACGCGGCGACCTCGACGGTCTTGGCCTCCTCGGCGTTCGGCACCTGGATGGCGACCGCCTCGTAGCCCTGCGCGGCCAGGTCGTCGCGGAGCGCCTCGCCCGTCGACGCGAGGGCCTCGGGGTGGATGACGGCGACCCGCTGGGCCTTGGTACCGATCAGGGTGCCGAGTTCGCCGAGCAGCTGCCGGCCGACCAGCACGTCGTACGGGTCATGGCCGGCGCTTCCGCCGACGTGGATCCGCGTCACCTGGTCTGTCATACGTCCTTCAACTCCAGAGCGTCGAGGACCGCCTGGGCGACCTCTTCGGGGGTGCGGTCGTCGGTGGCCACCACGACGCGCGCGACTTCGGTGTACAGGGGGCGCCGGGCGTCCATCAGCTCGCGCCACTGGCGGCGCGGGTTGACGGCCAGCAGCGGGCGGGCGGCGCCAAGGCCCACGCGGCGCACGGCTTCCTCGACGTCCATCGACAGGTAGGCGACGGGCAGGCCGCTCAGCAGTGCGCGGGTGCCCTCGTCGAGGACGGCGCCGCCGCCGAGGGCGAGGACTCCGGTGTGCCCGGCGACGGCGGCGGCGACCGCCTGCCGCTCCAGCTCACGGAAGTACGGCTCGCCCTCGTCGACGAAGATGTCGGAGATCGCGCGGCCCTCGGCCGCGACGATGTCGGCGTCGGTGTCCCGGTACGGAACGCCGAGCCGCCCGGCCAGCAGCGCGCCCACGGTGGACTTGCCGGACCCCATGGGGCCGACGAGGACGACCAGTGGTCCGCGCGTCACCGGATCTGCAGGTTGTCGAGGTACGAACGGACGTTGCGCCGGGTCTCGGGGACGGAGTCCCCGCCGAACTTCTCGACGACGGCGTCGGCCAGCACCAGCGCGACCATGGCCTCGGCCACGATGCCCGCGGCGGGCACGGCGCACACGTCGGAGCGCTGGTGGTGGGCCGCGGTCGCCTCGCCGGTCACCACGTCGACGGTGGCCAGCGCGCGCGGCACGGTAGCGATGGGCTTCATGGCGGCCCGTACGCGCAGCAGTTCGCCGGTGGTCAGACCGCCCTCGGTGCCGCCGGAGCGGCCGGAGGTCCGCTTGAGGCCCTCGGGGGTGGAGACGATCTCGTCGTGCGCCTTGGAGCCGGGCACGCGGGCCAGTTCGAAGCCGTCGCCGACCTCGACGCCCTTGATGGCCTGGATGCCCATGAGCGCGGCGGCGAGCCGGGCGTCGAGGCGGCGGTCCCAGTGCACGTGCGAACCGAGCCCGACGGGCACCCCGTAGGCGAGGACCTCGACGACGCCGCCCAGGGTGTCGCCGTCCTTGTGGGCCTGGTCGATCTCCGCGACCATCGCCTTACTGGCGTCCGCGTCGAGGCAGCGCACCGGGTCGGCGTCGAGCTTCTCGACGTCGGCAGGGGTCGGGTAGACCCCGTACGGGGCCTTGGCCGCGGCCAGTTCCACCACGTGCGAGACGATCTCGATGCCGGCGACCTCCTTGATGAAGGACCGGGCGACGGCGCCGAGGGCGACACGGGCGGCCGTCTCACGGGCGCTGGCGCGCTCCAGGATCGGCCGGGCCTCGGAGAAGCCGTACTTCTGCATGCCCGCCAGGTCGGCGTGGCCCGGGCGCGGGCGGGTCAGCGGCGCGTTGCGGCCGGTTTCCTTCAGCAGCGAGGGGTCGACCGGGTCGGCCGACATGACGGTCTCCCACTTCGGCCACTCGGTGTTGCCGATCATGACGGCGATCGGCGAACCCTGGGAGAGTCCGTGGCGGACGCCGCCGAGGAAGGTGATCTCGTCCTGCTCGAACTTCATCCGGGCGCCGCGGCCGTAGCCGAGCCGGCGCCGGGCCAGGTGGTCGGCCACCAGCTCGGTGGTGACCGGAACGCCGGCGGGAAGTCCCTCCAGCGTCGCCACCAGCGCCGGTCCGTGCGACTCACCGGCAGTCAGCCAACGCAACCTGCTCAACGATGCTCCTCATGCTCGCGCCTGATACAGCGACGGCGCGACCGGGTGCGCGGCCCGGACCCGCCGTACCCGATCCTCCCATGTCCGGGCCGGTACACCGGGCCCGGTCCAGCAATCGGACGGCTTGTCCATCAGGTGAGCCGCCGCGGAGCCGCGCACCGGACGCCGGGCCCGGGAGCGCTAGCGGGCGGCGAGGGCGCTTTCTCCGGCGGACCTCATGGCCGCGAGGGGTCCCGGGCGGCCGGTCATCTGCCCGACCTGGAGCACGGCCTGGTGGACCAGGAGGTCCAGTCCTCCGACGACCTTGCCTCCGCGACCGGACCAGGCCGCCGCGAGGGCGGTGGGCCAGGGGTCGTAGAGGACGTCGAAGAGGGTCCCCGCCGCTTCGGGTACGGCCGGTGCGAGGGCGTCCGTCGTGCCGGCCGGGGTGGTCGCGATCACGAGAGGCTCGGTCAGCGCCTCGGCCGCCCGCGACCAGTCGGCCGTCCGGACCTGGACGCCGAGCCGCTCGCCCCACTGCCGCATCTCCGTGGCGCGGGCGGACGAGCGGACGTACGCGGTGACCTCGCCCGTGCAGATCCGCGCGAGCGCGGCGAGCGCCGAGGAGGCGGTGGCGCCCGCGCCGAGGACGGCGGCGGACGGCACCTTCTCGATGCCGCGCTCGTGGAGGGCGGCGACGATGCCGGGGATGTCCGTGTTGTCGCCGAGGCGACAGCCGTCCTCGGTTACGACGACGGTGTTGACCGCCTCCACCGAGGCGGCGGTGTCGCTGATGCCGTCGAGCAGCGGGATGATCGCCCGCTTGAGCGGCATGGTCAGCGACAGCCCGGCCCACTCGGGGCCGAGGCCGCTGACGAAACCGGGGAGCGCGGCCTCGTCGACCTCGAAGCGGTCGTACGACCAGTCGTCGAGGCCGAGCTCCCGGTACGCGGCGCGGTGCAGCACTGGTGAGAGGGAGTGCTCGATGGGCGAACCCAGCACCGCGGCCCTTGTGCGTGACATGCCCTGCCTACCCGCCGTTCTTCTGCTTCTGCCGCTCGAGGAAGTCCGCGACGAGCTTCTGGTGTTCGTCGTAGGTCTGCGTGAAGGTCGTCGTGGTCCCGTCGACCGACACGAAGAACATCCAGCCGCCGTGGTCGGGGTCGAGCGTAGCGGAGAGGGCGTCCGCGCCGGGGTTCCCGATCGGGCCCGGAGGCAGCCCCTTCACGAAGTGCGTGTTGTAGGGGTGGTCGAGCGCCCTCGCCTCCTTGATGGAGAAGTTGATCTCGCTCGTGCCCTTGATGTAGTTGTACGTCGAGTCGAACTCGAGCTTCTGGTTCGTGACGTCGTTGGTCTTCTTGAGACGGTTGTAGATGACTTCCGACATCTTCCGGAAGTCCTCGTGGTTCTTGCCCTCGGCGTTGACGAGGCTGGCGACCGTGACCACCTGGAGCGGGTTCTCCAGGCCCAGTTCCTTGGCCTTGCCCTCGATGCCCAGCTCGCTGTACTTGTCCGAGGCGTTCTTGACCATCTGCTTGAGCACGGACTCGGGCGTGCTGTCCTTGCTGATGTCGTAGCGCGCCGGGTACAGGAAGCCTTCGAGCGGGTCCATGAGCTTCTGGTTGTTGCCCGCCCAGGCGGGCAGACCGAGGTTCTTGCCCTCGCGCTTGGCGATCTCCTCGGTGGTGCCCTCCGGCTTGCCGAGCCGCTTGTCGATCGCCTTGTAGACCTCGACGTTGCGCTTGCCCTCGGGGACCGTGATCACGTTCAGCTTCGTGGGGTCGGTCATCAGGGTGACGGCGGCCGCGGCCGACATCTTCTTCTTGAGCGGGTAGACGCCCGGCTGGATCGTCTTGCCCTTGGGGTTGACGTTGGCGGCCGTGGTGAAGGCCTCCACGCTCGCGACGACTCCGGCCTTCTTGAGGATGTTGCCCATCGCCGTCAAAGTGGAGCCCTGGGGGATCTCGACGTCGATCGTCTCCCCGCTGCCCTCGCCCGCGTAGTCCTCGGCCGTGGCGAAACGGTCCTTGAGGTAGGTGTAGCCGTAGTAGCCTCCACCGCCGACCACACCCACGATCACCAGGGCCGCGATCAGGCAGGCGGCGCCGCTGCGCTGCTTCCTGCCCTTGCCGCCCTTCGAGCGGCCGGCCCGCCGGCTGCCGCGCCCCGGAGGCTCGTCGCCGTCGTCGTCGGCGAGCAGGGGGGTCCCGGCCTCCTCCTCCGCCGCTTCGTCCGGTTCCGGCTCCAGGTGGCGCCGGTCCGGCGGCTGCGGCGGAGGGTACGCCTCGGGCGTGCTGTACGGGTCGGGGGCCTCGCCCGGATACGCCACGACGGTCTGCTGCGCGTACGGGTCCGCCGCCACGTAGGGGTCGGCCTGGACGGCGGCGGCCGCGTACTCCCCCTGGCCGGTGTCCCAGCCCTGGCTGTCGTACACCGGCTGCTGCGGCTGCGACTGGGCCTGCAGGTGCTGCTGCTCGGTGTACTGCTGCTGCGCGTACTGCTGCTGCTCGCCGTACTGCGGCTGCTGCGGGTACGCAGCGGGGTACTGCTGCTGGTACTGCTGCTCCTGCGGCTCCTGCGGATACTGCTGCTGCGGGTCCCCGCCGTAGGGCAGCTGGCCCTGCTGGGTCTGGTGCGCGGTCCACCCCTGGTCCCCGTACAGGGGGTCCTCGGGGTGCCACGGTTCCGGGCCACGGCCCCGGCCATACTCAGTCATCGGTCCCCTAGAGCCGCGAGACGAAGGCCACGGATTCCGACTCCCGTGGCACCCGGTTCCGCCTCTTTAGTGGTGGGCGACGGCTGTTCGAATGCCGTCTCATCCCGCGGAACGTTACCGTATTGCGATCAGACAACCACTTCGACGCACTCACCGGGCGGATTACCTGATACCCGTTCGGTCTCAAGAGCGTTCTGCAGGATCACCACCGCGGCCGCCTGGTCGATGACCGAACGGCCTTTCTTCGCGTTCTTCCCGGAGGCCCTCAGCCCCTGGGCGGCGGTGATCGTGGTCATCCGCTCGTCGACCAGCCGGACCCCCACCGGCTTGATGCCCTTGGCGAGTTCCATGGCGAAGGCGCGGCACTTGGCCGCGGCCGGCCCCTCCCGCCCGCTGAGCGAGCGCGGGAGGCCGACCACGACTTCGAGCGGCTCGTACTCCTCGACGAGCTGCCGCAGCCGCCGGTGGGCGGCCGGGATGTCACGTCCCGGCACGGTTTCGACCGGTGTGGCCAGCACCCCGTCGGGGTCGCACGAGGCGACCCCGATCCGGGCGTCACCGACGTCGATCGCGAGGCGGCGGCCGCGGCGCAGCGTCATCGTCAGGCCGTCTCGACGACGAGGCGCTCGACCGCGGCGATGGCCTCCGGCACGGCGGCCGGGTTCTGGCCGCCGCCCTGGGCGACGTCCGGCTTGCCGCCACCGCCGCCACCGAGGGTCTTGGCGGCGGTGCGCACCAGGTCACCGGCCTTGAGGCCGCGCTCGCGGGCCGCCTCGTTGGTGGCGACGACCGTCACCGGACGGCCGCCCGCGACGGTGAACAGGGCCACGACGACGGGACGGTCGCCCTGGATGCGGCCACGGACGTCCAGGACCAGCTTGCGCAGGTCGTCGGCGCCGGTGCCGTCCGGCACCTGGCCGACGACGAGGGCGACGCCGTGGATGTCCTGGGCGTTGGAGGCGAGACCGGCGGCGGCCTGGAGGACCTTCTCCGCGCGGAACTTCTCGATCTCCTTCTCGGCGTCCTTCAGCTTGCCGAGCATGGAGGCGATCTTCTCCGGCAGCTCCTCGGGGCGGCCCTTGACCAGCTCCTGGAGCTGGGCGACGACCGTGTGCTCCCGGGCGAGGAAGTTGTACGCGTCCACGCCGACGAGGGCCTCGACGCGGCGCACGCCGGAGCCGATGGAGGACTCGCCGAGCAGCTTCACCAGACCCAGCTGGGCGGTGTTGCCGACGTGGGTGCCGCCGCACAGCTCCTTGGAGAAGTCGCCGATGGTGACGACGCGCACGCGCTCGCCGTACTTCTCGCCGAACTCGGCGATGGCGCCCTGCTTCTTCGCCTCGTCGATGCTCATGATCTCGGCGGTGACGTCCAGCTCGTGGGAGAGGACGTCGTTGATCTTCTGCTCGACGTCGGTGAGGACCGTGCCGGGGACGGCGTTGGGCGAACCGAAGTCGAAGCGGAAGCGGCCGGGCGAGTTCTCCGAACCGGCCTGGGCGGCCGTCGGGCCGAGGGCGTCGCGCAGCGCCTGGTGCGTCAGGTGCGTGGCCGAGTGGGCGCGGGCGATGGCCCGGCGGCGCTTGACGTCGATGGCGGCGTAGGCGGAGGCGCCCACCGTCACCTCGCCGACCTGGACGGAGCCCTTGTGCACGGAGACGCCGGGAACCGGCTGCTGGACGTCGCGGACCTCGATCACGGCGCCGGAGTCGAGCTTGATGCGGCCCTGGTCGGCGAGCTGGCCGCCCCCCTCGGCGTAGAAGGGGGTGCGGTCGAGGACGACCTCGACCTCGTCGCCCTCGGAGGCGGCGGGCGCGGAGACGCCGTTGACCAACAGGCCGACGATGGTGGACTCGCCCTGGTTGGTGGCGTAACCGGTGAACTCGGTGGCGCCGGAGCCGTCGGCGATCTCCCGGTAGGCGGACATGTCCGCGTGCCCGGTCTTCTTGGCCTTGGCGTCGGCCTTGGCCCGGTCGCGCTGCTCCTGCATCAGGCGGCGGAAGCCGGCCTCGTCCACGGAGAGGCCCTGCTCGGAGGCCATCTCCAGGGTGAGGTCGATCGGAAAGCCCCAGGTGTCGTGGAGCAGGAACGCCTTGTCGCCGGAGAGGACCGTGCCGCCGGTGGCCTTGGTCTCCGTCACGGCGGTGTCGAGGATGTTCGTGCCGCCCTTCAGCGCCTTCAGGAAGGCGGCCTCTTCGGCGAGGGCGACGGTCTCGATGCGCTTGCGGTCGGTGACCAGCTCCGGGTACTGCTGCCCCATCGTGTTGATCACGACGTCCACGAGCTCCTGGACGACGGGACCGGTGGCGCCCATGAGGCGCATGTTGCGGATGGCGCGGCGCATGATGCGGCGCAGCACGTAGCCGCGGCCCTCGTTGCCGGGGGTCACGCCGTCACCGATGAGCATCACCGAGGTGCGGATGTGGTCGGCGACCACGCGCATCGAGACGTCTGTGCCCTGCTCGGCGCCGTAGCGCACGCCGGTCAGCTCAGTGGCCTTGTCCATGACGACGCGCAGGGTGTCGGTCTCGTACATGTTCTGCACGCCCTGCAGGATCATGGCGAGACGTTCGAGGCCGAGGCCGGTGTCGATGTTCTTCGACGGCAGGTCACCGAGGATCGGGAAGTCTTCCTTCCCGTCGCCGGCGCCGCGCTCGAACTGCATGAAGACCAGGTTCCAGATCTCCACGTAGCGCTCGTCGTTGACGGCGGGGCCGCCCTCGACGCCGAACTCCGGGCCGCGGTCGTAGTTGATCTCCGAGCACGGACCACAGGGGCCCGGTACGCCCATGGACCAGAAGTTGTCCTTCTTGCCCAGGCGCTGGATGCGCTCGGCGGGGACGCCGACCACGTCGCGCCAGATCGTCTCGGCCTCGTCGTCGTCGAGGTAGACGGTGATCCAGAGCTTCTCGGGTTCGAGGCCGTAGCCACCGTCCGCCACGGAGCTGGTGAGCAGCTCCCAGGCGTACTTGATGGCGCCTTCCTTGAAGTAGTCCCCGAAGGAGAAGTTGCCGCACATCTGGAAGAACGTGCCGTGGCGGGTGGTCTTGCCGACCTCTTCGATGTCCGGCGTACGGACGCACTTCTGCACGCTCGTGGCCCGCGGGGCCGGGGGCTTGGTCTCGCCGAGGAAGTACGGCTTGAACGGGACCATGCCCGCGTTGACCAGCAGCAGAGTCGGGTCGTCCGCGATGAGCGACGCCGAAGGGACAACGGCGTGACCGCGCTCCTCGAAGAAGCTCAGCCAGCGGCGGCGGATCTCAGCCGACTCCATCAGTGGTCCTCATTCCGGTTGTACGAAAACTTCGTTCGGGGGGTGGTCTTGTCGTGCTCGTCCTGCGCGTCGTGCTCGATCGCCCGCAGCCGCCGCGGCCCGGAGAGGGCGGTGACGTTGTCGGGGCGGTCGGGGTCCTGGGTCAGGCCCAGTGCGTCGTTCAGCTCGTCCTCGCGCTGGGTCATTCCCGCTCTGACGTCGAGGGCGAAGTCCTTGAGGCGGTGACCCGCCTCCACGGCCTTGTCGGCGGCCTGGGCCGCGAGGCTCTCGGGCGTCAGCTTCTTGAGCTGACGGTTGACCTTGGTGGTGGCCCACACGCCGGCGGCGGCGCCTGCGGTGAACCAGAAGGCTCGGCGGAACATCGGCGGTCTCAGCCCTTCTGCTTCCGGCGCCGGGCGGCCGGCACCGTACGGCCGACGATCACGGTGCGTCGGGAGGTCTTCGCGGGCGCCTCGTCCGCCCGGCCCAGGGCCTTGCGGACGCCGTAGCCGAAGGCCGCGACCTTGACCAGCGGTCCGCCGAAGGCGGAGGCGACGGTGGAGGACAGCGCGGAGGCGTTGGAGGTGACTTCCTGGACGTCGCTCGCGATGGCGTCGACCCGGTCCAGCTGGGTGCGCGCGGAGCGGACCGTGGTGGAGGCGTCGGCCAGCAGCGGGACGGCCTGATCGGTCACGTCGGCCACCAGCTTGGCGGTCGCCTTCAGCACCTGGGCCAGCCTCACCAGCACCACGGCGAGGAAGGAGACCAGAATGGCCCAGAAGACGGCCACGAGGATCCCGGCCACCTCTCCACCGGACACGTCACACCGCTCTCTGTCTGTACCTGCACTGCATGAAGATGCGCCCTCCGACCCTATCGCGCCGGAGATCCCCGGCCGTACCCGAATTCCGAGGCCGGCGGGACCGCCTTGTACGCACCGCATGCGGACCACTACCCTCCGTGTCCCATGCGACAGAGGACGCGGGGCAATCTTCCCTCGGAGCTGAACCGGTTCGTCGGCCGGGGTGGCGAACTCGCCGGGCTGGAGCGGCTGCTGGAGTCCTCCCGGCTGGTCACGGTGACCGGCGTGGGCGGGGTGGGCAAGTCCCGGCTGGCGCTCGCGGCGGCCCGGCAGCTCGCCGGCGGTGCCGCTCCGGCGGACCCGCCGCATCCGCCCGACGACCCTGGCGGCCCCGCCGGCCGCCCCGCCCGGGATCCGGTGCAGGAACGCTACTGCGACGGTGTCTGGCTGGCCGAGCTGGCCACCGTACGGGACCCGGCGCTGCTGGAGTTCGCCCTCGCGGAGGCGCTCGGGCTGACCGACCACACCACCCGGCCGCCCCGCACCGTACTCGCCGAGCACCTGGCCGGGCAGCGCCTGCTGCTGGTCCTGGACGGCTTCGAGCAGCTGGTCGGCGAGACGGCGGAGCTGGTACGGGAGCTGCTGCTGCGCTCCCCCGGCCTGCGGGTGCTCGCGGCGGGCCGGCGGCCGCTGGACCTGGACGGGGAGCGCACCTTCCCGCTGGCCCCGATGGCCGCGGACGAGGCCCTGGCGCTGCTGGCGGAGCGGGCCGCCGAGTCCGATCCCGGCTTCGCGGTGACGGGGGCGAACCGGGCCGGGCTGGCGGAGGTGTGCGCCCGCCTGGACGGGATCCCGCTGGCCCTGGAGCTGGCGGCGGCCCGGCTGCGGGTGCTGTCCCCCGCGCAGGTGCTGTCCCGCCTGGAGGACCGCTTCGCGCTGCTGGCGGGCGGCCCGCGCGGGGTGCTCCCCCGGCACCGGACGCTGCGTACGGCCATCGGGTGGAGCCACGAGCTGTGCACGGCCGACGAGCGGCTGCTGTGGGCGCGGCTGTCGGTGTTCGCGGGCCTGTTCGACCTCGACGCCGCCGAGTACGTGTGCGGGCCCGGAGCTGCCGGTGGCGAGCGTGCTGGACCTGATCGGGGAGCTGCTCGCCCAGTCGCTGCTGGTCCGGGAGGAGACGGGTGCCGGGATCCGCTACCGGATGCTGGAAACCGTACGGCTGTACGGAGCGGGCTGGCTGGAGTCCACGGGTGACGCGCGGCGGCTGCGACGGCGCCACCGGGACTGGTACACGGGGCTGGCGACCTGGTGCGAGCTGGACTGGTTCGGCCCGCGTCAGCAGGAGGTGGCCGCGCTCGTCGAGGTGGAGCTGGCGAACCTGCGGCTCGCTCTGGAGTGCTGCCTGGAGGAGCCCGACGAGGCCCACCTGGGCCAGTACCTGGCGAGCACCCTGTGGTTCTACTGGGCCGGCTGCGGGTGGCTGACCGAGGGCCGGCACTGGCTGGACCGGACCCTGGAGTCCGGCCCCGGCCCCGCGGACGGCGGGTACGGGAGCTCGCGGCTGAAGGCCCTGTGGGTACTCGGCTACGTCGCCGCCCTCCAGGGGGACGCGGTGGCCTCGATGAGCGCACTGTACGAGTGCCGGGACGGGGCGGAGCGGGCGGAGAACCCGGTGGCGGCGGCCTACGCGGTGCACCGGCTGGGCTGCCTGGCCCTGGTCTCCGACGACATGCCGCGGGCCCGGGAGCTGCTGGGTTCGGCGCTGGAGCGGTACCGGGAGGCCGGCGAGCTGAACAGCAGCGTGCTGATGTGCCAGGTGGAGCTGGCGGCGATGGCGCCGGCCTTCCAGGGCGAGCCGGCGGGCGCCCTCTCGCTGTGCGAGGAGGTACGGGAGATCTGCGAGGAGCGCGGGGAGCGCTGGACCAAGGCCTACGCCCTGTACGTCCTCGCGTACGCGGCCCTGGACGCGGGGGTCACGGCCGAGGCGCGCCGGCTGCTGACCGAGTGCGTGGAGATCAACCGCACCTTCCGCGACCTGGTGGGGCTGGTGCTGGCGCTGGAGCTGCCGGCCCTGGTCACGGTCGCCGAGGGCAACCCGGCCGAGGCGGCGGTGCTCCGGGGCGCGGCGGAGCCGATGTGGGACGGGGTGGGGCTGCAGCTGTTCGGCTCGGGGTACTTCAACGCCCCGCGGCTGATGTGCCAGGAGCTGGCGGGCGAGCTGCTGGGTGCCGAGCGCTACGCGGTCCACGCAGCCGAGGGGCGGGAGCTGAGCCTGGAGGCCCTCGTCGTGCGGGCGCGGCTCGCCCCCGGGGAGCGGGGTGCCACGAGCCCGGCCCAGCGGCCGGCCGGCCGGGGCGGTCTGCGCGGGCCGCGGGCACCGCGGCGGGCGGCGGCGGAGCGGCCGCAGCCGTGAGGGCCGGCGCAGGCGCCCGGTGACGGGCGCGGGCCGGGGCGGCCGTGACGCGGAGAACCCGCCGCCCCCCGAAGGGGACGGCGGGTTCTCCAGCCGGTTGAGACCAGGCCTGCGTCAGCGGGCGTAGTACTCGACGACGAGCTGCTCGTCGCAGATGACCGGGATTTCCTTGCGGTTCGGGTCGCGGTCCAGGCGGAAGGCCAGGGCCTTCAGGTTGACCTGCAGGTAGCGCGGGGTCTCGCCCTCGCCTGCGTAGCCACCCTCACGGGCGACCTGGAACGGAACCTTCTCGCGGCTGCGCTCGCGCACGGTCACGACGTCGTCCGGGCGGACACGGAACGACGGCTTGTCGACCTTGCCACCGTTGACCTCGATGTGGCCGTGAACGACCATCTGGCGGGCCTGGTAGATGGTGCGGGCGATGCCCGAACGCAGGACCAGGGCGTCGAGGCGACGCTCGAGCTCGACGACCAGCGCCTCGCCCGTCTTGCCTTCGGCCTTCTTGGCGCGGTCGTACGCGCGGGCCATCTGACGCTCAGAGATGTCGTACTGAGCGCGCAGACGCTGCTTCTCCAGCAGACGAACCTTGTAGTCCGAGTTCTGCTTGCGGCCACGGCCGTGCTCGCCCGGCGGGTAGGGGCGGGCCTCGAAGTACTTGACGGCCTTCGGGGTCAGCGCAATGCCGAGGGCACGCGACTTCTTGACCTTGGGTCGCTTCTGGTTCACGTGGAACCTACCTCCATGTAAGTTAGGTGAGGCTTACCTTAGCGAGGAGGACGTAATGTCTCGACCACATGGGATCCCCCTGCCCAGTGCGCGTCGAAGTTCAGATTCCAACGAAACGGAATCTGCTTTCGACGACGATAAGCAAGGTCAGCCGCGTCCCAGGGAAGGCGTTCGGCAGCTCACCGGAGCCGAACGCGTACGAACCCTCGTAGAGAACAACGCCTCAGTATCCCTCACCCTGCCGGGTGCTCGTGACAGCCAGGCGGCCGACGAGTTCGGGACAGGGATGCCGGTCGCACGGACCGTCACCCCGGACGGGGACGTGATTCTCCTTGTTTCCGGGGAATCCGCGGCTGCCAGGGCAGCCGCTCACGCCCAGGACGACGACCTCCCGGCCGTGATCGAGATCACGGACGTGGCGCCGGTGTCCGTGCCCCATCGTATCCGAGGCCGCGCGTGGCTGACCGGGTGGCTCACGCCGGTGCGCGGCAGCGACCGCACGGCCTGCGCGGTGCTCCTCGCCGAACGGCAGCCGGTGGGCGAGCTGCTGGGCATGACGGAGTCCCTGGATCCGCCCTACGCCGGACGGCCGGCCTGGATGATGCTGCGCCTGGAGGTCGGCGAGATATCGGTGGACGACCTGTGGGGCGCCGAGCACGTGGAGCCCGATGCCCTCGCCGCCGCGGAGCCGGACCCGGTGTCCCGGCACGAGGCCGAGCTGCTCCAGCACCTGTACGCGGCCCACGGCGCCCGCCTCGGGGAACTGTGCGGGCTGCTGGGGTCGCGGGGTGCGGACGGCATGACCGCCGTGCCCCTCGCCCTGGACCACCTGGGCCTGCGGGTCCGCTTCACCGGCGGCGCGGCCCGACCCTTCGACGCCCGCTTCGACTTCCCGGAGCCGGTCGCCGACGTCTGCGGCCTGCGCCGGGCGATGCACAGGCTCTTCTCGGCCGCGGCTCACTGAGGGCAGGTCGACGGCAGCTCCTGGGCGAGCTTTTCGGGCGCCGTCACGGACGGCCGGTACTCGGCCTTCCCCGGGCCTCGCCCTGCGGGGTGTCGTGGTGGCACCCCGTGAGCAGCAGCACCGCCCGTCACGGCGAGGAGCCGAGCGCGGCGTCCCCTGCGCGTAGCCCGGGGGCCCCGTCCAGCAGCCCCCTGCGGCGCTCCGGCGGCAGCGGCGCGCCCTCAGGCTCCGCGCAGCCGCTCCCGGACCTTCTCCACCACGTCCGCGTACCGGGCCTCGGCCCCGTACCGCGTCGGCTCGTAGTAGTGCTTCCCGTGGATCTCGTCCGGCGCGTACTGCTGCGCGGCGATGGCTCCCGGCACGTCGTGCGGGTACACGTACCCCTGGGCGTGCCCCAGCTTCGCCGCGCCCTTGTAGTGCCCGTCCCGCAGGTGCGGCGGTACCGAGCCCGCCAGCCCCGCCCGTACGTCGGCCAGCGCGGCACCGATCGCGGTCGTGGCCGTGTTCGACTTCGGGGCCAGGGCCAGGGCGATCGTCGCGTGCGAGAGCGTCAGCGCGGCCTCGGGGAAACCGATCATGGCCACGGCCTGGGCCGCGGCCACCGCGAGGGGCAGCGCGGTCGGGTCGGCCAGCCCGATGTCCTCGCTCGCCGAGATCATCAGCCGCCGGGCGATGAACCGCGGGTCCTCCCCCGCGTCGATCATCCGCGCCAGGTAGTGCAGGGCCGCGTCCACGTCGGAGCCGCGGATCGACTTGATCAGGGCGCTCGCCACGTCGTAGTGCTGGTCGCCGTCCCGGTCGTAGCGCACGGCCGCCCGGTCGACCGCCTCCTCGACCGTTTCGAGGGTGATCTCCTCCTCGCCCTTGGCGAGGGCCGATCCGGCACCGGCCTCCAGCGCCGTGAGCGCCCGCCGGGCGTCGCCCCCGGCGATCCGCAGCAGGTGCGCCTCCGCGTCCGCCGGGAGGGTGACGGCGCCCCCGAGGCCCCGCTCCTCCGTCAGGGCCCGGCGCATCAGCGCGCTGAGGTCCTCGTCCGTGAGCGGCTCCAGCGTGAGCAGCAGCGACCGCGACAGCAGCGGGGAGATGATCGAGAAGTACGGGTTCTCGGTGGTCGCGGCGATCAGCGTCACCCAGCGGTTCTCGACGGCGGGCAGCAGGGAGTCCTGCTGTGCCTTGCTGAAGCGGTGGATCTCGTCCAGGAAGAGGACGGTCTCCTTGCCGTAGCCGCCGGCCGCGCGCCGCGCGCCCTCGATGACGGCCCGTACCTCCTTGACGCCCGCCGTGATGGCGGACAGTTCCACGAACCGCTTCTGCGTGGCCTGGCTGACCACGTACGCGAGGGTGGTCTTGCCGATGCCGGGCGGGCCCCAGAGGATCACCGAGGAGGCGCCGGCCGGGCCGCCGGCCCCCTCCCCGACCAGCCGCCGCAGCGGCGATCCGGGCTTCAGCAGGTGCTGCTGGCCGACGACCTCGTCCAGGGTGCGCGGACGCATCCGGACGGCGAGCGGAGAGCTCGCGGGGTCCTTCTCCTGGCGGTCCTCGGCGGCGGCGGTGAAGAGGTCTGGTTCCACACCGGAAGCCTATGCGAGGCCACCGACAGGACCGCCCGGCCTCAGGAGGTCCAGAAGTCCCACCAGCGGGTCAGGATCAGCATGCCGATGATCCCGATGTGCAGGACGGGCAGCACCCAGGTGAACTCGGCGAAGAAGCCCCGCAGCCAGGCGGGGGCGGGCAGCAGCCCCTCGCGGACGTTGTGCGAGGTCACGTACCAGAACATGACGATCGTGGCGACCCAGGCCAGGCAGCACCACAGGCAGAGCGAATTGATGTTGTACAGCGACTGGTACATCAGCCAGGCGCAGAAGACGACGCCGAAGAGGGTGCCCGCGTTGAGCGTCAGCCAGTACCAGCGGGCGAACCGGGCCCCGGCCAGCAGGCTCATGCCGACGCAGATCACGATCCCGTAGGTCACCAGGCCCAGCATGGGGTTGGGGAAGCCGAAGACGGCCGCCTGGTCGCTGGTCATGATGTTGCCGCAGGAGACGATCGGGTTCAGGCTGCAGCCCGGCACGAAGTCCGGGTCCTCCAGCAGCTTGAACTTGTCGATCGTGATCACCCAGGCGGCGAGCAGACCGGCCGCCCCCGTGATCACCAGCAGCAGCGCCAGGGCCCGGCCGGCCCCCACGGTCGTCCTCGGGGCGGTGTCCGCGTCCGTACCTCGTGTCGTCATACCTACCGCCCGCTCCGCCCATCCCCGTCCACGGCCGGCCGGCCGTCCCTGCAAGGTCATCAAGCACCGGCCATTGTGCCGTACCGGGCTGTGCGGGCACCGTTCGAAACGGGTAAGGACCGGCCCCCGCACCGGCGGACCCCCGGGAGCGGGCGGGAACGCGAAGGGCGGGGCCGGGTCCGCACGGCGGAATCCCCCGGCCCCGCCCTCGCGGCGGTGCGCTCCTGGCCGGTCAGGCCAGGCGCGCCCGGACGGTGTCGACGAGGTCGGCCGCCGCCACGGCGGTCTGCTCCCCGGACTCCATGTCCTTCAGCTGGACGACGCCCTCGGCGAGGTCGCGCTCGCCGGCGACGACCGTGAAGCGCGCCCCCGAGCGGTTGGCGTCCTTCATGGCCCCCTTGAGGCCCTTGCCGCCGTACGAGAAGTCCGCCGCGACCCCGGCCCGGCGCAGCTCGGTGACCTTCCCGAAGAGCACCCGGCGGGCCTCCTCGCCCAGCGCCACCGCGAAGACGGACGTCGCTGCGGGGAGGTCCAGCTGCACGCCCTCCGCCTCCAGGGCCAGGACCGTGCGGTCCACGCCGAGCGCCCAGCCCACGGACGGCAGGGCCGGTCCGCCGATCATCTCGGACAGGCCGTCGTAGCGGCCGCCGCCGCCCACCGCGGACTGGGAGCCCAGACCGTCGTGGACGAACTCGAAGGTGGTCCGCGTGTAGTAGTCGAGCCCGCGGACCAGCTTCTCGTCGTCCTCGAAGGCGACCCCGGCCGCCGTCACCAGCGCCCGCACCTCCTCGTGGTACGCCTTGCAGGCGTCGCAGAGGTGGTCCCGCAGCAGGGGCGCGCCGACGAGCTGCTTCTGGACGGACTCGCGCTTGTCGTCGAGGACGCGCAGCGGGTTGATCTCGGCCCGGCGGACGGTCTCCTCGTCGAGGTCCAGTCCGCGCAGGAAGGACTGGAGCGCCTCCCGGTAGACGGGCCGGCACTCCTTGTCGCCCAGCGAGTTCAGCAGGATCCGGAAGGTGCGCAGGCCGAGCGAGCGGTACGCCTGGTCGGCCAGGATGATCAGTTCGGCGTCCAGCGCCGGGTCCTCGGCCCCGATGGCCTCGGCACCGACCTGGGAGAAGTGGCGGTAGCGGCCCGCCTGGGCGCGCTCGTAGCGGTAGTACGAGCCGGAGTACCAGAGCTTGACGGGCAGCAGGCCGGCCTTGTGCAGGTTGCCCTGGAGCGCGGCGCGCAGCACGGACGCGGTGCCCTCGGGGCGCAGGGCCAGCTGGTCGCCGCCCTTGGTGGTGAGGGTGTACATCTCCTTGGTCACGATGTCGGTGGACTCACCGACGCCGCGCGAGAACAGCTCGACGTTCTCGAAGCCCGGGGTCTCGACGTACCCGTAGCCGGAGTTCTTCAGAGGTGCGGCGATCGCCTCGCGCACCGCGAGGAAGGTCGCGGACCGGGGGGGCAGCAGGTCGTACGTGCCCTTGGGGGCCTGAAAAGTACTCACGAAACTCTCGTCACATTCCTCGTCGTGGAGCGGCTGTCGGGTCCGCTGCCAGGCCGGCGGCGACCTCCCGCAGGTACGGGTTGGTCGCGCGCTCCCGGCCGATGGTGGTCTGGGGACCGTGGCCGGACAGCACCACGGTCGAGTCGTCGAGCGGCAGGCACACGCGGGCCAGCGACTCGAGCATCTCGGCGTGGGAGCCGCCCGGCAGGTCGGTGCGTCCGATGGAGCCGGCGAAGAGCAGGTCGCCCGAGAAGAACACCGGCGGGACGTCGGCCAGCTCGGGCATCCTGAAGGTCACCGACCCCTTCGTATGTCCCGGTGCGTGCGCCACGGAGAAGTCCATTCCGGCCAGTTCCAGGCCGGTGCCGTCGGTGAGTTCGCGGACGTCGTCCGGCTCCCCCACGGTCAGCTCGCCCATGAGCGGCATCCCGATGGAGCGGCCGAGGGCCTTCTCCGGGTCGCTCATCATGTAGCGGTCCTCGGGGTGGATCCAGGCCGGTACGTCGTGTGCTCCGCACACCGGGACCACGGAGGCCACATGATCGATGTGGCCATGGGTGAGCACGACCGCGACGGGCTTGAGCCGATGCTTCTTCAGCGTCTCCTCGACACCCTGGGCGGCCTGGTGGCCCGGGTCGATGATGACGCACTCCTCGCCTGCGGCGGGGGCGACCACGTAACAGTTGGTCCCCCAGGCCCCGGCGGGGAACCCGGCAATCAGCACGTTCGTCCTCAATCGTCGTCCGGCGGGAGGCTGCGGATCGGAATGCAGCTGCTCAGAGCCTACCGGCGCCGCTCATTACACAGCCAACCCATATACGGTACGGGCTAGCCCAGCCCGGACAGCGGTACCAGACACGCACAAGGAGACGACCCGGTGGTCACGAGCGATCAGCGGCGGCGACAGCTCGCCAGGGAGAAGTACGAGCGCCAGCAGAAGCGCCGGGCCGAGGCCCGGCAGAAGGCGCGCCGGCGTGCGGCGGTGATCGGTGCGGCGGTGGCCGTGGTGATCGCGGCGCTGGTGGGCCTGATCGTCGGCGGCGTCTTCGACTCGGACAAGAAGGACCAGGCGGCCGACCCGTCGGCGAGCCCGTCCGCCGAGCCCACGCCGAAGCAGTCCCCCTCGCCGGAGATGGCGATCGACCAGAAGGCGAAGTACACCTTCGCGCTGAAGACCAGCGCGGGCGACATCGACTTCGCGATGGACGCGGCGAAGACCCCGCAGACGGTGAACTCCTTCAAGTCGCTCGCCGACAAGGGGTACTTCGACAACACCAAGTGCCACCGGCTGACGGCCGGCGGGATCTTCGTGCTCCAGTGCGGCGACCCGGAGGGCACCGGCCGGGGCGGCCCCGGCTACACCATCCCGGACGAGAACCTGGACTCCCTCGGCAAGCCGAACGAGCAGGGGCAGGTGACGTACCCGGCGGGCACGGTGGCCATGGCCAACACCGGGCAGCCGGGCACGGGCGGCAGCCAGTTCTTCCTGGTCTACAAGGACAGCCCGCTGGCTCCGGGGTACACCCCGTTCGGCAAGATCGACCCGGCCGGCCTGAAGGTCCTGGAGGACATCGCCAGGGCCGGGACGGCCGACGGCGGCCAGGACGGGGCGCCGAAGGTCGAGGTGAAGATCGAGAAGGGCACCGTCACCCAGAGCTGACGGCCCGCGGCGGCCTGGAGCCGCGGCCGGCGTCCCCACCCCGCTGCGCCGATATTCCGTCGTGCGGGATGCGGACAGCCGGCCCGGCGGTCGCCTATGTTGGCGTTGTGCAGGGCGGGCGCTGCCCGCCCCAGGAAACTGTGGACGATGCCCGGGGGTGAACCCCTCACAGGCATCAGGTGGAGGAGGCGCTGTGAGCAGCGACCCGTGGGGCCGAGTCGACGAGACGGGCACCGTGTACGTGCGTACTGCCGATGGCGAGAAGGTCGTCGGTTCGTGGCAGGCGGGCACCCCTGAGGAGGCGCTGGCCTATTTCGAGCGCAAGTACGAGGGCCTGGTGGTCGAGATCGGCCTCCTCGAAAAGCGGGTGCGGACCACCGATCTGTCCGCCAAGGACGCGCAGACGGCGATCGACCACCTGCGGACGCAGGTCGACGAGCACCATGCCGTGGGCGACCTCGACGCGTTGCGCGTCCGGCTGGACAAGCTGGTGGCGACCGTCGAGTCCCGCCGCGAGGAGCGCAAGGCGCAGAAGGCCAAGCAGACGGACGAGGCCCGTGCGGCCAAGGACGCGCTGGTCGTCGAGGCCGAGCAGCTGGCCCAGAGCGACCAGTGGCGCAGCGCCGGCGAGCGGCTCCGCGCCCTGGTGGACATCTGGAAGGGTCTGCCGCGGCTGGACCGCAAGTCCGACGACGAGCTGTGGCACCGCTTCTCGCACGCCCGCTCCGCCTTCTCCAAGCGCCGCAAGGCGCACTTCGCCTCCCTCGACGCGCAGCGCGAGGACGCCCGCAAGGTCAAGGAGAAGCTGGTCGCGGAAGCGGAGTCGCTGTCGAAGTCGACCGACTGGGGTCCGACGGCCGCCCGCTACCGCGAGCTGATGGCGGACTGGAAGGCGGCGGGCCGGGCGCAGCGCGAGTCCGAGGACGACCTGTGGAACCGCTTCCGCGGTGCCCAGGACGTGTTCTTCGCGGCGCGCAGCGAGGTCTTCGCCGAGCGGGACGCCGAGCAGACGGAGAACCTGAAGGTGAAGGAGGAGCTGGCCGCCGAGGCCGAGAAGCTCGTCCCGATCACGGACCTGAAGGCGGCCCGTGCCGCGTTCCGCTCCCTCAACGAGCGCTGGGAGGCCGTCGGTCACGTGCCGCGGGACGCCCGGCCGAAGGTCGAGGGCCGGATGCACGCGGTGGAGCGGGCGATCCAGGAGGCCGAAGAGGGCGAGTGGCGTCGTACGAACCCGGAGGCGCGGGCCCGTGCGGCCGGTCTGACGGGGCAGCTGCAGGCGGCCGTGGACAAGCTGCGCGGCCAGATCGACGCGGCGCGCGCGGCGGGCAACAACGCCAAGGCCGACAAGCTGGCCCGTGAGCTGGAGGGCCGCCAGGCCCTGCTGGACCAGGCGCTGAAGGGCCTGGAGGAGTTCGGCGGCTGAGCCGGCTCCTGCGCCGGCCCCGGTCACGGGAAGGGCCCCGGTACGGATCTCCGTACCGGGGCCCTTCCCGTGCGTGTGCCTGCCGGGCGGAGCTAGGGCCTGCGGGCCGAGGTGACGCGGTAGACGTCGTAGACGCCCTCGACCCCCCGGACGGCCTTCAGGACGTGCCCCAGGTGCTTCGGGTCGCCCATCTCGAAGGTGAACCGCGAGGTGGCCACCCGGTCGCGGGAGGTCTGCACGGCCGCCGACAGGATGTTCACGTGCTGGTCCGACAGGACGCGGGTGACGTCCGACAGCAGGCGGGACCGGTCCAGGGCCTCGACCTGGATGGCGACCAGGAAGACGGAGGACTGGGTGGGTGCCCACTCGACCTCCAGCATCCGCTCGGGCTGCTGGGAGAGGGAGTCCACGTTGACGCAGTCCGCGCGGTGAACCGATACGCCACTGCCGCGCGTCACGAACCCGATGATCGGATCGCCCGGTACGGGGGTGCAGCAGCGGGCCAGCTTGACCCACACGTCGTCGACGCCCTTGACGACCACGCCGGGGTCGGCGTTGCCGCGCCGCTTGCTGCGGCCCCGGGCCGGCGGGATGGGCTCCTCGATGTCCTCGTTGGCCGCATCCTCGCCGCCGAGGGCCTGCACCAGCTTCTGCACGACGCCCTGAGCGGCCACGTGGCCCTCGCCGATCGCCGCGTACAGCGAGGAGATGTCGGGGTAGCGCATCTCGTGGGCGAGGGTGACGAGGGAGTCGCCGGTCAGGATGCGCTGGATCGGCAGGTTCTGCTTGCGCATGGCCCGCGCGATGGCGTCCTTGCCGTGCTCGATGGCTTCGTCGCGGCGCTCCTTGGAGAACCAGCCGCGGATCTTGTTGCGGGCCCGCGGGGACTTGACGAAGCCCAGCCAGTCGCGGGAGGGACCGGCGCCCTCGGCCTTGGAGGTGAAGACCTCGACCAGGTCGCCGTTGTCGAGCGTGGACTCCAGCGGCACCAGTCGGCCGTTGACCCTGGCCCCTATGGTCCGGTGACCGACCTCCGTGTGGACGGCGTACGCGAAGTCCACGGGGGTGGCGCCGGCGGGCAGCGCTATGACGTCGCCCTTGGGCGTGAAGACGAAGACCTCGTTGCGGGAGAGGTCGAAGCGCAGCGAGTCGAGGAACTCGCCGGGGTCCTCGGTCTCCTTCTGCCAGTCGAGCAGCTGGCGCAGCCAGGCCATGTCGTTGACCGTGTCCTGCCCGGCGCTGCCCTTGGCGGCCTGCGGGACGTCGGTGCGGACCTTGGAGGTGCCGGCGACGGTCTGCTGCTTGTACTTCCAGTGCGCGGCGATGCCGTACTCGGCGCGGCGGTGCATGTCGAAGGTGCGGATCTGCAGTTCGACCGGCTTGCCGCTGGGCCCGATGACCGTCGTGTGGAGCGACTGGTACATGTTGAACTTGGGCATCGCGATGTAGTCCTTGAACCGGCCGGGTACCGGGTTCCACCGCGCGTGCACGGTGCCGAGGGCGGCGTAGCAGTCGCGGACCGTGTCGACGAGGACGCGGATGCCCACCAGGTCGTAGATCTCCGCGAAATCGCGGCCGCGGACGATCATCTTCTGGTAGACGCTGTAGTAGTGCTTCGGCCGGCCCGTCACGGTGGCCTTGATCCGAGCGGCCCTGAGGTCGACCATCACCTCGTCCGTGACGACGGCGAGGTACTCGTCCCGCTTGGGCGCCCGCTCGGCGACGAGCCGCACGATCTCGTCGTACATCTTGGGGTAGAGGATCGCGAAGGCGAGGTCCTCCAGCTCCCATTTGATCGTGTTCATGCCGAGGCGGTGGGCCAGCGGCGCGTAGATCTCGAGGGTCTCGCGGGCCTTCTTCTCCTGCTTCTCCCGCTTGAGGTAGCGCATGGTGCGCATGTTGTGCAGGCGGTCGGCGAGCTTGATCACCAGGACGCGGGGGTCCTTGGCCATCGCGACGACCATCTTGCGGACGGTCTCGGCCTGGGCGGCCTCGCCGAACTTGACCCGGTCGAGCTTGGTGACGCCGTCGACGAGCAGGGCCACTGCGTCGCCGAAGTCCCGGCGCAGGTCTTCGAGCCCGTACTCGGTGTCCTCGACGGTGTCGTGCAGCAGTCCGGCCATGAGGGTGGCCGGGTCCATGCCCAGTTCGGCGAGGATCGTGGTCACCGCGAGCGGGTGGGTGATGTACGGGTCGCCGCTCTTGCGCTTCTGGCCGCGGTGCCAGCGCTCGGCGACCTGGTAGGCCTGTTCGAGCTGGCGCAGGGTGGCCGTCTCGATCTTCGGGTCGTTGCTGCGGACTATCCGGAGCAGCGGTTCCAGCACCGGGTTGTACGGGTTGGACCGCTGGACGCCGAGGCGGGCGAGCCGGGCGCGTACCCGGTTGGAGGACCCGGCCGACTTCGCCGGCGCGGGCTTGACCGGCGGAGCCGGCGGGGGCGTGGCGGCGGGCGCCGCGGCCGGCTCGGCCTGCGGGTCGGGCTGCGCGGCGGAGATTGGCTGGACCTCGTCTGGCAAGAGCGCTCCTCACGGGGGTCCCCCAGAAGGGGTCTGGGGGAGGATCCGGTGCCCGTGTCCGGTCCGGACAACCCATCGTAGCGAGGGTTCGGCCAGCCCGTTCGCCGAGCCTCCGTCCGGTGCGCGTCCGCCGCCGGGGTGCGGTGCCGGCCCCCGGCAGCGGCGCGGCACGCAGAAGCGGCGGGCACCCGGGCGAACCCGGACACCCGCCGCTCGGCGCAGCAGGGGTCAGACGACGATCAGCGCGTCCAGCGGAGCCGCGCCCAGCGCGGCGGCCAGCGCGGCCCGGCCGGGAAGGAAGGACAGCTCCATCAGGACCGCCACCCCGGCGACCTCCGCGCCGGCCCGCCGGATCAGCTCCAGCGAAGCCCCCGCGGTGCCGCCGGTGGCCAGGACGTCGTCGATGACCATGACGCGGTCACCGGCCGACAGGTCCTCCGCGTGGACCTCGATCTCCGCCGTCCCGTACTCCAGCTCGTAGGACTGGGCGAGCGTCGCACCCGGCAGCTTCCCGGCCTTGCGCACCGGTACGAAGCCGATCCCGGCCTGCACGGCGACCGGGGCCGCGAGGATGAACCCCCGCGCCTCCAGCCCGACGATCTTCGTCGCGCCGTACCGCCCGGCCAGTTCCACCAGCGCGTCCGTCAGGGCCGCGAAGGCCTTGGGGTCCGCCAGCAGCGGGGTGATGTCCTTGAACATCACGCCCGGCTCCGGGTAGTCGGGCACGTCCTTGATCCGGCTGAGCAGCAGCCCGCGGACGTCCTCGGACAGTGGCGCGGTCACCGGCGCCGCCCGGCCCGGCCCTGGGGCACGGCCTGCGGGGCCTCGCCGTCGTCGGAAGCGGTCTCGTACTCCTCGTCCGGGTTCTCGCCCTTCGCCGTGGCGGCGGCCCGCTTGGCGAGCACCCGCTTCTTCAGCGCCTTCATCGCCGGCTCGCGCTCCTTCAGGTCCACGACCAGCGGGGTCGCGATGAAGATCGAGGAGTACGCACCGGCCGCGAGGCCGACGAACAGCGACAGCGAGATGTCGTTGAGCATGCCCGCGCCGAGGAAGCCGCCGCCGATGAACAGCAGGGCCGCGACCGGGAGCAGCGCCACGACCGTCGTGTTGATCGAACGGACCAGGGTGCCGTTGATGCTGCGGTTGGCGATCTCGCTGTACGTCCAGCGGGTCTGCTTCGTGATGTCCTTCGAGCCCTCCTTCAGACCGTCGAAGACGACGACGGTGTCGTAGAGGGAGTAACCGAGGATGGTCAGCAGACCGATCACGGTGCCCGGCGTGACCTCGAAGCCGACCAGCGCGTACACGCCGACGGTGATGGTGAGGTCGTGGATCAGGGCGATCAGGGCCGCGACCGCCATGCGCCACTCGAAGGCGATGGCGAGGTAGATCACCACGAGGATCATGAAGACGCCGAGGCCGGTCCAGGCCTTGTTCGCGATCTGGGAGCCCCAGCTGGGGCCGACCAGGTCCGCGTTGATGTCGGCCTCGGTGACCTTGAGGTCCGTGGCGAGCTGCTTCTTCACGTCGGTGGCCGCGGCGGTGTCCAGACCGGAGATCTGGAGTCGCAGGCCGCCGGTGCCGAGCTCCTGGACGATCGCGTCGTGGCCGGAGGCCTTCTCCGCGTGCTCCGTCGCGTCGGCGACGGAGACGGCCGTCTTCGGCGTGGTGAAGACGGCACCGCCCTTGAACTCGATGCCCATGTTGAGGCCCTGAACGGCCAGGGCCACGATCGCCGTGATGGTGATCAGGATGGAAACGCCGTACCAGAGAAAGCGCTTGCCGACGAAGTCGTAGCCGACCTCACCGCGGTACAGCTTGGCGCCGAGATCTCCCAGCTTCGACATCTCTCACGCCTCCTTTGCGTCGACGGGGGCGGGGGCGGCACCGGTACGACGGGACCGGCGCAGCGGCGGCTTGGCGCCGAGCCGCTTGGGGTCCAGCCCGGACCACGGGTGTCCGCTGGAGAAGAACTTCGTGCGCGCCAGCAGCGTCATGACGGGCTTGGTGAACAGGAACACCACGACCACGTCGAGCAGGGTGGTCAGACCCAGCGTGAAGGCGAAGCCCTGGACCTTGCCCACGGTGACGATGAAGAGCACCGCCGCGGCCAGGAAGGACACGAAGTCCGAGACCAGGATGGTGCGCCGGGCACGGGGCCAGGCCCGCTCGACGGCCGGACGCAGGGTGCGGCCCTCGCGGATCTCGTCACGGATGCGTTCGAAGTACACGATGAACGAGTCCGCCGTGATGCCGATCGCGACGATCGCACCGCAGACGGCGGGCAGGTTCAGCGCGAAGCCGATGCCCTTCCCGAGCAGCGCCATGATCGTGTAGGTGAGGATCGCGGACACCAGGAGGCTGATGATCGCGATGAACGCCAGACCGCGGTAGTACACCAGCAGGTAGATCACCACGAGGAGCAGGCCGATGGCTCCGGCGATCAGGCCGGCCCGCAGCTGCTCACCGCCGAGCGCGGCGGTGACGGTGGTGACGCTGTCCTCCTGGAAGGACAGCGGCAGGGCGCCGTACGAGAGCATGTTGCCCAGGTCCTGCGCGGACTGCTGGGTGAAGCCGCCGGAGATCTGGGCGTTGCCGCCCGTGATCGCGGTGCTGACGGACGGGTCCGAGACGACCGACCCGTCCAGCACGATCGCGAACTGGTTCTGCGGCATCTGCTTCGCGGCCAGCTCGCCGGTGACCTTGGCGAAGGCGTCGCTGCCCCGGTCGTTGAAGTCCATGGTGACGATCCACTGACCGGACTGCTGGTCGATGACGCCCTTGGCGCTCTTCACGTCCTTGCCCTCGACGGCGGCCGGACCGAGCACCCACTTGCCCCAGGCGTCGCCGCGCTGGCCGCAGGCGAGCGTCGGCTCCTCGGGCTTGACGCCCTTGCCGACGGCGGTGCGCTGCGCCTCGTCCGTGCAGTCGAGCGCGGCGAACCTCGCCTGGAGGTCGGCGGCAGCGGCGTCGCCCGACGGGGTCGGGGTCGGGGTGGGCGCCTTGTCGTCTGCCTTCTTCGACTCGCTCGCCGAGGGCGAGGGAGTGGGGGTGCCCGGGGCCTTGAGGGCCTCACTCAGTGCACGGCCCTGGGAAGTGGCGCTGGACGACGGGGTGGCCTTGTCGGGGGAAGGGCTGGACTTGCCGTCCTGTGCCTTCGGAGCACCGGAACCGCTCGCCGAGGGGCTCGGGCTCCCCGAGGCCTCGGGGGTGGCCGGGGCGCCGTCCGCGAAGGCGATGACCGGGCGGAAGTAGAGCTGGGCGGTGGTGCCGACCTGCTCGCGCGCCTGCTTCTCGTTCATCCCCTTGGGGATGTTCACGATGATGTGGTCGCGGCCCTGGGTCTGGACCTCGGCCTCCGACACGCCGAGACCGTTGACGCGGCGCTCGATGATGCCGACCGCCGTGTTCATGTTGGTCTCGTTGATCGCGTCCGGCTTGCCGGGCTCGCTCTTGGCCTTGAGCGTGATGCTCGTGCCGCCGGCGAGGTCGATGCCCAGCCGGGGAGTCGTCTGCTTGGAGAGGAACATCCCCGCGGTGAGCGCCACCATCGCGATCAGGATGATCGCCAGGGCGCGCCCCGGCCTCCCCTGAGCCCCCGTGGGCCGCCGGCCCTTCTTCGGTGCTGCCACCTTGTCGTTTCTCCCTGTCCAACCGCCCCGCGCCGGGTCAGCGCGCGGACGGCCACGAAATGTGTGGTGGGGACCCCTGCCCCCCGCAGAAGTGTCACGGGCGGGGACCGCGGCCGCCGCCGGTCAGGCGCCTCCGCGGTCCCGGCCGGCGCTACTTGGCGCCGGCCTCGCCGTCGCCCTTGCCGTCCTTGGGCTCGCCGGCGGAGCCGTCCGTGCCGGGGGCGTCCTTCTTGCCCAGGTCGAGCTTCGGGGACTCGTCCCCGTCCTTGGCGAGGTCCGTCTTCGGGGCCTCGGTCAGGGAGGACGCGTCGTCCGGGACGACCGGCGTGTCGGTCGGCGCGTCGTCACCGATGCCGTGGACGATGCGGTTGTACTCCGCGTCCTCGAGGACGGCGCCGATGGCGTTCTTCGCGTAGATCGCGTGGACGCCCGGGGCCACCTCAAGGGTGACGGTGTCGTCGCCGAGCTCCTTCACCGTGGCGTACATGCCGCCGATGGTGCGGACTCCGGTGCCGGGAGTCATCTGGTCGCGCATCTGCGCGGCCGCCTGCTGCTTCTTCTTCGCGGAACGGGTCATCAGGAACATCGCCCCGATGAGCACGATGAACGGGAGGAGTGTCACGAGATTCACGGGACGGAGATCCTTCGCACGACCGCACGGGAGACGGCCTTTTTCTACGGGGGGTGGGCACGCCGACCCGAAGGGTCGGCATCGGCGGAGTCTAGGCGAGTCCGCACCGATGGAACAACGCCCAGCATGGCACCGCAGTTCCGGGCCGGTCGAACCTCCGCGCCGTCAGGCCCCGAACAAGCCCTGTTGTCCGCTTGATCCGTTCCCCCCGTGCTGCGGCGGTACGAGGCCCAGGTGGGCCCATGCCGCTGGTGTCGCCACCCGCCCCCGGGGCGTCCGCGCGAGCAGGCCCTCGCGGACCAGGAAGGGCTCCGCGACCTCTTCCACCGTCTCCCGCTCCTCGCCGACGGCCACGGCGAGGGTCGACAGGCCCACGGGTCCGCCGCCGAACAGCTTGAGCAGTGCCTCCAGCACGGCCCGGTCCAGCCGGTCGAGGCCCCGCCCGTCCACCTCGTACACCTGGAGGGCGGTGCCGGCGACCTCGCGGTTGATCACGCCGTCGGCGCGGACCTGGGCGTAGTCGCGGACGCGGCGCAGCAGCCGGTTGGCGATGCGCGGGGTGCCGCGGGAGCGGCCGGCGATCTCGGCGGCCCCGGCGGTGTCGATCTCCACGTCGAGGAGGCGGGCGGAGCGGTGGATGACGCGCTCCAGCTCCTCGGGGGCGTAGAACTCCATGTGCCCGGTGAAGCCGAAGCGGTCGCGCAGCGGCGGGGGCAGCAGTCCTGCCCTGGTGGTGGCCCCGACCAGGGTGAAGGGGGGCAGTTCCAGCGGGATCGCGGTGGCGCCGGGACCCTTGCCGACGATCACGTCGACCCGGAAGTCCTCCATGGCCATGTAGAGCATCTCCTCGGCGGGCCGGGACATGCGGTGGATCTCGTCGAGGAAGAGGACCTCGCCCTCCTGGAGGGAGGAGAGGATGGCGGCGAGGTCGCCGGCGTGCTGGATCGCGGGGCCGGAGGTGATGCGGATGGGTGCGCCCATCTCGGCCGCGATGATCATCGACAGCGTGGTCTTGCCGAGGCCGGGCGCGCCGGAGAGCAGGACGTGGTCCGCGGTGGCGCCGCGCTGGCGGGCCGCCTTGAGGACGAGGTCCAGCTGCTGGCGGACCTTCTCCTGGCCGACGAACTCGCCGAGGTCCTTGGGGCGCAGCGCCGCCTCCACGGCGGTGTCCTCCCCGTCGGCGGCGGCAGCGACGATGCGTGCCTCTTCCTCGGCGGTGGTGTCGTCGTCCCAGTTCACGGTGTCAGTCTGCCTTCTCGGTGGTGGTGCGGGTGGATCGGTCCCCTGCGGGTGCGTCTCCCGGGCGCCGCCCGGACCCGCGCCCCGGACGCCTGTGCGGCCGGGACCGCCCGGCGTCGAGCGGGCCGCACCGTCCGGATCCGGCCCCACGGACGATGGCCGCGCGGAATCCGGCGCGCAGCCCGCTCCCTCGGCCGCACCGGCGATCGCGGCCGGGGTCCGGGGCGGAGCTGTGGTCCTTCAGCGCTGCGGGCGGTGTGCGGCGCGGCGGCCGGGCCGGACCGCCCGCGGGGTGGTTCCGGCGCCTGCCACGGCCGAGGAGCGGGGGTCCGGGGCGGGCTCCGGGCCACGGCGCCGCGCGGGCGTCACCGGGCACGGTTCAGGGACTGGAGGGCGGCCCGCAGGAGCTGCGGGACGGGGGCCGAGCCGCCGGCGGCGAGGGCGGCCTCGGCCTGCGGGGTCACCGCCGAGACCGCGTCCTCGGCCTCCCGCGCGGCGTAGCCCAGGCCGATCAGGGCCGCCGCGAGCTGCTCGGTCCACGGCGCGGGCCCGGTGGCGACGGCCCGCTGCGCCCCGACGAGGCCGCTCGCACCCAGCGGGGCCCCCAGCTTGTCCTTCAGCTCCAGCAGCAGCTTCTGCGCGCCCTTCTTCCCGATGCCCGGCACGGCCGTCAGTGCCTTCTCGTCCCCGGTGGACACCGCCAGGCGCAGCGCGTCCGGGCTGTGCACCCCGAGCATGGCCTGTGCCAGCCGGGGACCGACCCCGCTCGCCGTCTGGAGCAGCTCGAAGACCTGCCGCTCGTCGTCGTCGGCGAAGCCGTACAGGGTCAGCGAGTCCTCCCGTACGACCAGGGAGGTCGCCAGCCGGGCGGGCTCGCCGATCCGGAGGCCTGACACGGTGTTCGGCGTGCAGTGCACGGCCATGCCCACTCCCCCGACCTCGATCACGGCCAGGGTGGGGGCGAGCGCGGCGACCGGGCCGCTGACGAAGGCGATCATCGGGTACGGCCTTTCGAGGCGTGCAGGGCGACCGCCTGCTGGAGGCGGTTCTGGGCGGGGGCCCGCCAGATGTGGCAGATGGCGAGGGCGAGGGCGTCGGCGGCGTCGGCGGGCCTGGGCGGCTCGCTCAGCCGCAGCAGCCGGGTCACCATGGCCCCGATCTGCGCCTTGTCGGCCCGGCCGCTGCCGGTGACGGCGGCCTTGACCTCGCTGGGGGTGTGCAGGGCGACCGGCAGTCCGCGCCGGGCCGCGCACAGCATCGCGACGGCGCTCGCCTGGGCGGTGCCCATCACGGTGCTGACGTTGTGCTGGCTGAACACCCGCTCCACGGCGACGACTTCGGGCCGGTGCAGGTCGAGCCATTCCTCGATGCCCTGCTCGATGGCGACGAGGCGGTGTCCCAACTCGGCGTCCGCGGGCGTGCGTACGACTCCCACGCCGAGCATGGTCAGGGGACGCCCCGCGACCCCCTCGACGACGCCGACGCCGCACCGGGTCAGCCCCGGGTCCACGCCGAGAACGCGCACGGCCGCCCCCCTTCATCGCTCACCTGTCCGTGTCCGTGCAGGCTATAGGGCGCCACTGACAAAGGGACGGGCCGACGGGGTGTGTCCCGTCGGCCCGTCCGGAGCAGCAGCCCTCGGTCGAAGGGGGCTCAGGCGTCGACCTTCTCCATGACCTCGTCCGAGACGTCGAAGTTGGCGAAGACGTTCTGCACGTCGTCGCTGTCCTCGAGCGCGTCGATCAGCTTGAAGATCTTGCGCGCGCCCTCTTCGTCCAGCTCGACCTGCATGGTCGGCAGGAAGTTGGAGTCGGCCGAGTCGTAGTCGATGCCCGCCTCCTGGAGCGCGGTGCGGACCGCGACCATGTCGGTGGCCTCGCTGATGATCTCGAAGCTGTCCCCGAGGTCGTTGACCTCTTCGGCGCCCGCCTCGAGCACCGTCTCCAGGACGTCGTCCTCGGAGAGTTCCCCCTTGGGCAGGATGACGACGCCCTTGCGGTTGAACAGGTACGAGACCGAGCCCGGGTCCGCCATGGAGCCGCCGTTGCGGGTCATGGCGACGCGGACGTCGGAGGCGGCACGGTTGCGGTTGTCGGTGAGGCACTCGATGAGCACCGCGACGCCGTTCGGGCCGTAACCCTCGTACATGATCGTCTCGTAGTCGGCGCCGCCGGCCTCCAGGCCGCCGCCGCGCTTGACCGCGGAGTCGATGTTCTTGTTCGGGACCGAACTCTTCTTGGCCTTCTGCACGGCGTCGAAGAGCGTCGGGTTGCCGTCGATGTCGGCGCCGCCCATACGGGCCGCGACCTCGATGTTCTTGATCAGCTTCGCGAAGAGCTTGCCGCGCTTGGCATCGATCACGGCCTTCTTGTGCTTCGTCGTAGCCCATTTAGAGTGGCCGGACATCCGCCTGTCTCCTTCGCGTAACCAACAGTGTTCGTCTCCGATCCTACCGGGACCCGCTCACAGCCCCGCGCGCACCATGTCGACGAAGTACGCGTGGACGCGGTCGTCGCCGGTCAGCTCGGGGTGGAAGGAGGTGGCGAGGACGTTGCCCTGGCGCACGGCGACCGTGTGGCCGTCGTACGTGGCGAGCACCTCGGCGGCGGCGCCGACGGACTCCACCCAGGGGGCGCGGATGAAGACGCCCTCGACGGGGCCGCCCTCGATGCCCGCGAACTCGACCTTCGCCTCGAAGGACTCGTTCTGGCGGCCGAAGGCGTTGCGGCGGACGATCATGTCGACGCCGCCGAGCGTCTCCTGGTCCTCACGGCCGTCGAGCAGCTTGTCGGCCAGCATGATCATGCCGGCGCAGGTGCCGTACACGGGCATGCCGGCCCGGACGCGCTCGCGCAGCGGCTCCAGCATGCCGAACAGCACGGCGAGCTTCGACATGGTCGTCGACTCGCCGCCGGGGATCACCAGGGCGTCGACCTCGGCGAGCTCTTCGGGGCGCCGGACCGGCCTGGCCACGGCGTCCGCCGCGGCCAGGGCGATCAGGTGCTCCCGTACGTCGCCCTGCAGGGCCAGGACACCGATCACGGGGGTGGTCATGGCGACGACTACCAGCCGCGGTTGGCGTAGCGCTCGGCCTCGGGCAGGGTGTCGCAGTTGATGCCGACCATGGCCTCGCCCAGGTTGCGGGAGGCGTCCGCGATGATCTTCGGGTCGTCGTAGAAGGTGGTGGCCTTCACAATGGCGGCGGCGCGCTTGGCCGGGTCGCCGGACTTGAAGATGCCGGAGCCCACGAAGACGCCCTCGGCGCCGAGCTGGCGCATCAGCGCGGCGTCGGCCGGGGTGGCGACGCCACCGGCGGAGAACAGCACCACGGGGAGCTTGCCGAGCTCGGCGACCTCCTTGACCAGCTCGTACGGGGCGCGCAGCTCCTTGGCTGCGGCGTACAGCTCGTTGTTGTCGAAGCCGCGCAGCTTGGCGATCTCGTTCTTGATCTGGCGCAGGTGGCGGACGGCCTCGACGACGTTGCCGGTGCCGGCCTCGCCCTTGGAGCGGATCATGGCCGCGCCCTCGGCGATGCGGCGCAGGGCCTCGCCCAGGTTGGTGGCGCCACAGACGAAGGGGGTGGTGAACGCCCACTTGTCGGAGTGGTTGACCTCGTCGGCCGGGGTCAGGACCTCGGACTCGTCGATGTAGTCGACGCCGAGGGACTGCAGGACCTGGGCCTCGACGAAGTGGCCGATGCGGGACTTGGCCATGACCGGGATCGAGACGGCCTCGATGATCTCTTCGATCATGTTCGGGTCGGACATGCGGGCGACCCCGCCGTCCTTGCGGATGTCGGCCGGAACCCGCTCCAGGGCCATGACGGCCACGGCGCCGGCGTCCTCGGCGATCTTCGCCTGCTCGGCGTTGACCACGTCCATGATCACGCCGCCCTTGAGCTGCTCGGCCATACCGCGCTTGACGCGCGAGGTGCCGATGGCCGACTCGGCGGACTGGGGGGAGGTGGGAAGCGTGCTCACGGATGACCTCACTCGAAGGAACGCGGAAGGAAGACGGTTCTACTCCGCTGAGGAAACCCCACCGACCAGTCCACAGCAAGGGCCAATGTGGAGCCGGTGGCTCCTTCACTTGTCCCCCGCGGCACTGGACTCCCCCGCGCCCCGGCTAGACGGGCCGTTCCGCGAGATCCGCCGGAGGCTCGTCGTCCATTTCGAAGGCGAGGGGGAAGGGGGCGTGTCCGGCGAGCCGGAACCAGCGCACCTTGCGGTGCCGGCGCAGGGCGCGGGCGGCCCGTACGGCGTCGTTGTGGAAGCGCCGCGCCATGGGCACCCGGCGGACGGCCGCGGCCAGCTCCTCGGTGGCCTCCGCCCCGCCCGGGGCCGCCTTGAGCACCTCGACCTGGTCGGCGTCGGCGAAGACGGCCCGCAGGGCCTGGCTCAGCTCGCTCTCGGCCACCTCCCGGTGCTCCTCCTCGGCCTGCCGGGCCGCGTGCGCGGCCTCGTACAGCACGAGGGAGGAGGCGGGGTCGAGCACCCCGGAGGTGGCGACCTCCAGGACCACGGAGGCCCGCCGCACGAGCTGCGCGTCGAGCGCGGCCCGGGCCGCGTCCATGCGCGAGTGCAGCCGGTCGAGACGGCCGGCGCTCCAGCTGAGGTAGACCCCGATGACTCCGAGAGCCAGGGCGATCCAGACAAGGGTTTCGATCACGCTGCGCGACCCTACCGCTCCGCGGCGGCCGGGCCCCCATCGCCCCTGGCACCCGTCCCGCCCGCTCCCCCGGGCTGCGTGATCCACATCTTTGGGCGGACATGGACTTCACGCGTCACCGCGGAGCGGCGGCCCTGGTGCTGCTGACGGTGGGGATCGCGTTCGCCGCCGCGGCAGGGCTGCACGCCGGCGACCAGGGCGGTCCGGTCCTGCTGGTCCGGCTCGGCGGGTACGTCGTCCTGCTGGGGTGGCTCGCCCTGTCCGCGCGGGTCGGGGCGGTCCTGCTGTGGCCGGCCGGATCCCCGCTGCGCCTGCCCCGGGTCGCCGCGCTGCTCGTCCCCGGTGTCCCGCTGCTGCTCCTCGCCGGCTTCGTCTGCGCGTGTTCGGCGGCGCCGCGCAGGAGGAGGGTTCCGGGACGGCGCCCGGCGGCGGCGACCGCCGGCTGGTCGTGGAGCGGGACAGCGGCTCCTTCGGTCCCGTCCGGCTCGTCCGCGTCCACCAGGGCTGACGGTCCCGCGGGTCAGGAGTCCCGGGAGAAGCCCAGGCGGGTGCGGAGCGGGACGCGTTCGTCGGCGGCGACCGCCGCAGCGCCGTCCGTGACCGTCTCGTAGACGGCGAGGATGTCCGCGCCGACCGTCGACCAGTCGAAGCGGCGCACGTGCGCCGAGCCGCGCGCGCTCAGCTCCGCCCGCCGGGCCGGGTCCCGCAGCAGGCCGATGGCCGCTGCCGCGAGCGCGTCGGAGTCCTCGTTCGCGAAGAGCTCCCCGGCCCCTCCCTGGTCCAGCACCTGCGCGAAGGCGTCCAGGTCGGAGGCCAGTACCGCCGCGCCCGCCGACAGGGCCTCGACGAGGATGATGCCGAAGCTCTCGCCGCCGGTGTTGGGGGCCACGTACACGTCCACGCTGCGCAGCAGCCGCGCCTTGTCCTCGTCCGAGACCATGCCGAGGAACTCGACCCGGGAGCGGAGTCCGGCCGGGAGGGAGGCCACCGCCTCCTCCTCGTCACCGCGGCCCGCGACCAGCAGCCGTACCCCGGGGCAGGCCTCCACGATCTTCGGGAAGGCCGCCATCAGGACCGGCAGGCCCTTGCGCGGCTCGTCGATGCGGCCGATGAAGCCGAGCGTCTGCCCGGACCAGTCGGGGTGGGGGTCGGCCTTGGCGAAGAAGTCCACGTCGACCCCGTTGGGGATGACCACCGCGTCCCCGCCGAGGTGCTCGACCAGGGTGCGGCGCGCGTACTCGCTCACCGCGATCCGGGCGCTGATCTTCTCCAGCGCCGGCTGGAGGATCGGGTACGCCGCGATCATCGCCCGCGAGCGCGGGTTCGAGGTGTGGAAGGTGGCCACGATCGGCCCCTGCGCCGCCCAGCAGGACAGCAGCCCCAGCGAGGGCGAGGCGGGCTCGTGGATGTGGATCACGTCGAAGGTGCCGTCGTGCAGCCAGCGCCGTACCCGGGCCGCCGAGAGGAAACCGAAGTTCAGCCGGGCCACCGAGCCGTTGTAGGGCACCGGCACCGCCCGCCCCGCCGAGATCACGTACGGCGGCAGCGGGGTCTCGTCGTCCGCCGGGGCCAGCACCGACACCTCGTGGCCGAGGCGGATCAGGTGCTCGGCCAGGTCGCGGATGTGGAACTGGACGCCGCCGGGCACGTCCCACGAGTACGGACACACGATGCCGATCTTCACTACGGGCGCTCCCCCTGGTCGGTCAGGTCGTCCAGCCACAGCCGCTGCAGCATGTGCCAGTCCTCCGGGTGCCGGGCGATGCCCCAGGCGAACGCGTCAGCGAGCGCCTGGGTCATGACCGTGCTCTTCTCGGTCCGGGTGCCCGTCTTCGGCACTTCCACCTCGGGGTGGATCCGGCCGTACAGCTTCGGCGTGTCCCCGTAGTAGAGGGTCGCCGGGAGCAGGACCGCCCCCGTCTGCTGGGCGAGCAGCGCCGGGCCCGCCGGCATGCGCGCGGTGGCGCCGAAGAAGTCCACCTCGACCCCGGAGGCCGACAGGTCCCGGTCCGCCACCAGGCAGACCAGGCCGCCCGAGCGGAGCCGGCGGGCGAGGGTGCCGAAGGCGGCACCCCCGCTGTGCGGCAGGACCTCCATGCCGAGGCTCTCGCGGTAGGCGACGAAGCGGTCGTAGAGGCTCTCGGGCTTGAGCCGCTCGGCGACCGTGGTGAACGGCACGCCGATGTGGCCGGTGGCCCAGGCCCCGGCGAGGTCCCAGTTGGCCAGGTGCGGCAGGGCGACGACGACCCCGCGGCCGGAGGCGAGGGCCTCCCGCAGGATGTGGTCGTCCTGCATCTCGACGTCGGAGCCGAACCGGCGCGGGTCCATGGTCGGCAGCCGGAACGACTCCATCCAGTACCGCATGTACGAGCGCATGCCCGCCTGCGACAGTTCGCGCAGCCGCTCCGGGCCGGCGTCCGGCACCACCCGGGCCAGGTTGGACTCCAGCCGCAGCACGCTCTTGCCGCGCCGCTTCCACGCGAAGTCCGCGATCCGGCGGCCGAGGGCCACCGCCGCGGGTTCGGGGAGCTTCTTGACGCCGGCCCAGCCGAGCCCGTAGAGCCCGTCGACCAGCTTGTCCTGTGCGGTGCCCATCAGGCGGCACCCCCCTCTGCGGCGGCCGCGGCGGCGTCCGCCTCGGCCGACTCGCGGCGTACGGTGACCACCCGCTGGATCAGCGTGACCAGCGAGCCGACGGCCACGATCCACAGGGCGACCGGCAGGAGCACCCCGATCCAGGACGGCACCCCGAAGGTCTGCAGCCCGGACAGGCCGGCCGCGACCAGCGAGATCACCAGTCGCTCGGCCCGCTCGATGAGCCCGTTGACGGCCACCGGCAGCCCGATCGACTCGCCGCGCGCCTTGGTGTAGGAGACCACCTGGCCGCTGGCCAGGCAGAAGATCGCCACCGCGCAGAGCACGTTGTCGTTCCCGGAACCGGCGTACCAGAGCGCGAGTCCCCCGAAGATCGCCGCATCGGCCACCCGGTCGAGGGTGGAGTCGAGGAAGGCGCCCCACCGGCTGGAGACGCCGGCCTGGCGGGCCATGTTCCCGTCCACCAGGTCGGAGAAGACGAAGAGGGTGATGGCGATCGTGCCCCAGAAGAACTCTCCCCGGGGGAAGAAGACCAGCGCTCCCGCCACCACTCCGGCCGTGCCGATCAGCGTGACCGCGTCCGGACTCACCCCCCGACGGAGCAGAAATGCGGCGAACGGCGTGAGGACACGCGTGAAGAATGCACGCGCGTACTTGTTCAGCATGGCCTTCCCGGAGGGTCGCTGGGCCGCACGGCCACCACGGCCACCGGCTGGCCCATCGTAGCCAGCGCGCCGCCGCCCGGACGCCGCGCACCCACCGGTTCGCGCCACGTAAGACGTACTTCACGTCGCGGACCGCCCCACGACCCCCTCCCGCACGCCACCGCTACGACGTATGGACGCGATGTGACACCGGTGCAAAGCTCGAAGAGCCGCGTTTTCTCCTCGCAGGAACCCACCCTCCTCACCGTCACCACCGGGAGGCACGAGAATCATGGGAGCCACATCTCAGCAAGCCGGAGCCGCCGGCAGGGCACTGACGGCCGACCGACCGTCCTCCGTACGGAACGTCGTGCTGGTCGGCCACAGCGGATCGGGCAAGACCACGCTGGTCGAAGCCCTGGCCCTGACCGCGGGAGCGGTCAACCGGGCGGGCCGGGTCGAGGACGGCGCCACCGTCTCGGACTACGACGAGATCGAGCACCGGCGACAGCGTTCCGTCCAGCTCTCCCTCGTCCCCGTGGAATGGGACGGAATCAAGATCAACATTCTGGACACCCCCGGATACGCCGACTTCGTCGGGGAGCTCAGGGCCGGTCTGCGCGCAGCGGATGCGGCCCTCTTCGTCGTCTCGGCCGCGGACGGCGCCGAGGGGCTCTCCGGAGCCACCCGCATGGTCTGGGACGAGTGCGAGGCCGTCGGCATGCCCCGGGCCATCGTCGTCACCCACCTGGAGGCGGCCCGCGCCGACTACACGCAGATGGCCGCCGTCTGCGGCGAGATCTTCGGCGCCGAGGACCCCGACGCCGTCGTCCCGCTGTACCTCCCGCTGCACGGGCCGGCCGGCGCCGACGGGCACGCCCCCGTCACGGGCCTGCTGGGCCTGCTCACCCAGCGCGTCTACGAGTACGCCTCCGGGGAGCGCACCGAGCGCGATCCGGACCCGGACGAGCTCGCCCTGATCACCGACGCCCGCTCCCGCCTCATCGAGGGGATCATCGCCGAGAGCGAGGACGAGGGGCTCATGGACCGCTACCTCGGCGGGGAGGACATCGACCTCAAGACCCTCGTCGACGACCTGGAGCGCGCCGTGGCCCGCGGTACCTTCCACCCGGTCCTGATGGCCGCCCCCGCCGCCGACGGGGCCCGCCAGGGCCTGGGCACCGTGGAACTCCTCGAACTGGTCACCGGCGGTTTCCCCACCCCGCTGGAGCGCGCGCCCGTCTCCGTCACCACCCCCGACGGGGCCGCCCGGCCCGAGGTGACCTGCGATCCCGACGGCCCGCTCCTGGCCGAGGTCGTCAAGACCTCCTCCGACCCCTACGTCGGCCGCGTCTCCCTCGTCCGCGTCTTCTCCGGCACGCTGCGGCCCGAGGAGACCGTCCACGTGTCGGGGCACGGCCTGGCCGACCGCGGGCACGAGGACCACGACGTCGACGAGCGGATCGGCGCCCTCAGCTCCCCCTTCGGCAAACAGCAGCGCACCCTCACCCGGTGCATCGCCGGCGACCTCGCCTGCGTGGCCAAACTCACCCGCGCCGAGACGGGCGACACCCTCTCCGCCAAGGGCGCCCCGCTCCTCATGGAGCCCTGGAGCATGCCCGAGCCCCTGCTCCCCCTCGCCATCGAGGCCCACAGCAAGGCCGACGAGGACAAGCTCTCCCAGGGCCTGTCCCGGCTGGTCGCCGAGGACCCCACCATGCGCCTGGAGCAGAACCCGCACACCCAGCAGCTCGTCCTGTGGTGCCTCGGCGAGGCGCACCAGGACGTGGCCCTGGAGCGGCTGCGGACCCGGTACGGGGTCCAGGTGGACCCCGTACCGCACAAGGTGAGCCTGCGCGAGACCTTCGGCGGCAAGGCCGCCGGTCGCGGCCGGCACGTCAAGCAGTCCGGCGGCCACGGTCAGTTCGCGATCTGCGAGATCGAGGTCGAGCCCCTCCCGCCCGGCAGCGGCGTCGAGTTCGTCGACAAGGTCGTCGGCGGGGCGGTTCCGCGCCAGTTCATCCAGTCCGTCGAGAAGGGGGTGCGCGCCCAGGCCGCCCGCGGGGTCTGCGCCGGGTACCCGCTGGTCGACGTGCGGATCGCCCTGGTCGACGGCAAGGCCCACTCGGTGGACTCCTCCGACGCCGCCTTCCAGACCGCCGGCGGCCTCGCCCTGCGCGAGGCCGCGGCCCAGGCCGCCGTCCAGCTCCTCGAACCCGTCGCCGAGCTCTCCGTCGTGGTGCCCGACGACTACGTGGGCCCCGTCATGAGCGACCTCGCCGGCCGGCGCGGCCGCGTCGTGGGCACCGAGCAGGCCGGGACGGGACGGACCCGGGTCCGCGCCGAGATCCCCGAGATCGAGATCGGCCGCTACGCGATCGAGCTGCGCTCCGTCTCGCACGGCACCGGCCGCTTCGACCGCTCCTACGCCCGCCACGAGCCGATGCCCCCTCAGATCGCCGACAAGGTGCGCGAACGGTCCGAGAAGGGAAGGTAGTTCACATAGCACTACACAGCCGCCCACCCAACCCGCTTGCGGTGGGCGGCATTTCCCTGTCCCATGACCACGGGGCGGGATGCGCCGATAGGCTCGTCGGCGCACCAAAAGAGCAGGAACGCACAGCGATGGGGGCAGCGGTGGCGGACGACGGATTCGACTTCAGGCCCGGGGCGCAGGTTCCGCTCCAGGGCAGCGGAGGCCAGACGGCGGCGACCAACGCACTGGCCTCCGCCGCGTACCGGGACGGCGCGAAGGACACGGACCTGGCCTCCATACTCGGGGCCAACAGCGAGAACCACCCCGCCACGGTGAAGCCGCCGAAGATCTCCCTCTTCGAGCCCAGCCTCGGTGAGGCCTTCTGCCGGGCCGTGGAGGCCCGCACCCTCGGCGCGGCCCGCAAGCCGCTCATCCAGTCCTTCGGCGCCGATCCGCAGACCGTCGTCGAGCACTGCCTGGCCGCCTCCCGCATCCGCAAGGAGCGCGACCAGAAGCTCCGCCTGATCATGCTGGTGTGCGGGGTGCTCTTCCTGCCCGGCCTGCTCCTGTGGCTGGGCCTCTTCCAGCTCCGCAGGACCCTGTCCTCCAGCGGGGGCAAGCACACCTCCTGGATCGGCACCGCGCTCCTGGTGGGCGTCGGCATCCTGGTGGCCGTCCTGATGTTCCGGCTGCCGTTCACCGGCTTCTTCGGCCTCTACCTCCGCGCGATGATCATCGCCCCGGCCCTGGGCTGGCTGCTCGCCCGGCGCCTGTGCGAGTCCACCGCCGCCGATCTGCGCTCCCGCTGGGACGGGCTGCTGGCCGGGGACGGCATCGGCGCCAAGATCCCGGACGCGGTCCCCGGGAACCCGGACGAGAAGGCCCGTGAGGACCTGCGCCACCAGCTGGCCAAGCTGACCGCCGAGGACCGCAGCAACCACGTGTTCTACGCGGGCCCCAAGGGCATCCTCGGCATGGGGACCCGCTGGGGCAGCTGGCAGATGGCCGAGGAGCTGTCCCCCCGGTCGGAGGGCGCCGAGATCCATCCCTTCCGCAGCTGGGACGTCATACGCGCGATCGACACGCAGCTCCGCAAGCTGGAACGCGGGCCCCTGCACACCGGCGGGTTCCCGCCCGCCGCCATCCAGCACTGGATCGTCACCCCGGTCGGCGAGGGCGCGGTCGAGGTGGCCCGCCCCACCGGGGAGAACACCGACACCTTCCTCATCAAGCCGCACGAGATCACCCGGATCTGCAACGAGCAGCAGTTCAGCGCCGGGAACCGGCACTACCTGGGCATCCAGTACCCGCTCTGGGACGGCCAGCTCGTCATCACCATGCTGGTGACGGTCACCGTGCTCTACAAGACGCTGCGGGTGGACGTGACCGCGCACGCCCTGGGCCCCGTGCACGGCCTGTTCACCACGAAGTCCAAGGCCCCCGTGGTCGAGGTCCCCAAGAGCATCCGCTTCTGGGAGACCGTGGAGCGCCCCCTGCCGCTGGTGGACACGCAGGAGGTGGTGCGCCTCGCCGTGCGGGCCCCCCTGACCTGGTACCCGCCGATCCTCGACTTCCTCGGCGGCAAGCTGGTCCTGCCCGAGCCCTTCGGCCTGCGCCACGTGTGGGCGGGCTCGATGTGGCGCCACCGCTTCATGGCCGATGACGCGCTGCGCACCGTGGCCCCCGTGCTGAGGTCGGTGCACGCCGCCACGTTCAAGGTCCTGGAGGAGAACGGCGTCGACACCGACCGCTTCACCAACCGGTCCTCGATCATGAGCGGCCTCATCCAGGAACCCGCACCGCGCAAGGCGGACGTCTACGACGCCTAGACGGACCGGCCCGCCGGACCGCCGGCCGGGCCGGGCGCCCGGTCCCCGTCAGCCGGTGGGCCAGGCGTCCGCGAGCATCTGCCGCGTGTCCGCGAGCAGTTGGGGCAGCACCTTGGTGTGGCCGACGACCGGCATGAAGTTCGTGTCCCCGCCCCAGCGGGGCACGATGTGCTGGTGCAGGTGCGCGGCGATCCCGGCGCCGGCGGCGGCGCCCTGGTTCATGCCGATGTTGAAACCGTGCGCCCCGGACGCCTTGCGCAGCGCGACCATCGCCCGCTTGGTGAGGTCCGCGAGTTCGGCGGTCTCGGGGCCGTCGAGCTCCGTGTAGTCGGCGACGTGCCGGTACGGGACGACCATCAGGTGCCCGCCGTTGTACGGGTACAGGTTCAGCACCGCGTACACGTGCTTGCCGCGCGCCACCACCAGGCCGTCCTGGTCGGTCATCTCCGGAATCCCGCAGAAGGGACAGCCGTCCCCGGCCTCCGGGCCGGTCGGCTTGTTCTCCCCTTGGATGTACGCCATCCGGTGGGGCGTCCACAGACGCTGGAACGCGTCCTGCGTGCCCACACCGATCTGCTGCTCCGGCTGAATCGTCATGGCATGCAGCATATGACCTCGCCTGCGTGTACGAGGAAGGCCCCCGGAAAGTGGTCGCTCTCCGGGGGCCGCCTGCGTTTCCTGCCTGGTCGGGTCAGACCTGGACGCGGTCCTCGACGACCTTGGCCAGCTTCGCCAGCGCCTCGTCGCGCGGGACGCCGTTCTCCTGCGAACCGTCGCGGTAGCGGAAGGAGACGGTGCCCGCGGCCATGTCCTCGTCACCGACGATGATCATGAAGGGGACCTTGAGCTTCTGGTGGTTGCGGATCTTCTTCTGCATGCGGTCCGAAGAGGCGTCGACCTCGACCCGCAGACCCTTCTTCTTCGCCTCGGCGGCGAACTCCTGCAGGTACTCCACGTGCCCGTCGCCGATCGGGATGCCGACCGCCTGGACCGGGGCCAGCCACGGCGGCATGGCGCCCGCGTAGTGCTCCAGCAGGACCGCGAAGAAACGCTCGATCGAGCCGAAGAGCGCGCGGTGGATCATGACCGGGCGCTGGCGGGAGCCGTCCGGGGCGGTGTACTCCAGGCCGAAGCGCTCCGGCAGGTTGAAGTCGAGCTGAATGGTCGACATCTGCCAGGTACGGCCGATGGCGTCCCGCGCCTGCACGGAGATCTTCGGGCCGTAGAAGGCCGCGCCGCCCGGGTCGGGGGTCAGCGGGAGGCCCTGCTTCTCGGCGACCTGCTGGAGGACGGCGGTGGCCTCCTCCCACACCTCGTCCGAGCCGACGAACTTCTCCGGGTCCTTGGTCGACAGCTCCAGGTAGAAGTCGGTCAGACCGTAGTCGCGCAGCAGGTTCAGGACGAAGGTGAGCGTGCGGTCGAGCTCGTCCGCCATCTGCTCGCGGGTGCAGTAGATGTGCGCGTCGTCCTGGGTGAAGCCCCGGGCGCGGGTCAGACCGTGCACGACGCCCGACTTCTCGTACCGGTACACGGTGCCGAACTCGAACAGGCGCAGCGGCAGCTCCCGGTAGGAGCGCCCGCGCGCGTCGAAGATCAGGTTGTGCATCGGGCAGTTCATGGGCTTGAGGTAGTAGTCGGTACCACCGTCGAGCTGCATGGGGGGGTACATGCCCTCCGCGTACCAGTCCAGGTGCCCGCTCTTCTCGAAGAGCGCGCCCTTGGTGGCGTGCGGGGAGTAGACGAACTCGTACCCCTCCTCCTCGTGCCGGCGGCGCGAGTAGTCCTCCATGGTCCGGCGGATGATGCCGCCGCGCGGGTGGAAGACGGCGAGGCCGGAGCCGATCTCGTCGGGGACGGAGAAGAGGTCCAGCTCGTTGCCGAGCTTGCGGTGGTCGCGCTTCTCGGCCTCGGCGAGGAAGTCGAGGTGCGCCTTCAGCTCGTCCTTCGAGGGCCACGCGGTGCCGTAGATGCGCTGGAGCATCGGGTTCTTCTCGCTGCCGCGCCAGTAGGCGGCCGCGTTGCGCATCAGCTTGAAGGCCGGGATGTTGCGGGTGGTGGGCAGGTGGGGACCGCGGCAGAGGTCCTTCCAGCACAGCTCGCCGGTCTTCGCGTCCAGGTTGTCGTAGATGGTCAGCTCGCCGCCGCCCACCTCGACGTTCGCGCCGTCGTCGGTCGAAGCGGAGCCCTTGATGCCGATGAGTTCGAGCTTGTACGGCTCGCCGGCGAGTTCCTCGCGGGCCGCCTCGTCGGTGACCACGCGGCGGGAGAAGCGCTGGCCGCGCTTCTGGATCTCCTGCATCTTCTTCTCGATGGCCTTGAGGTCATCGGGGGTGAAGGGCTTCGCGACGTCGAAGTCGTAGTAGAAGCCGTTCTGGACGGGCGGGCCGATGCCCAGCTTGGCCTCGGGGAACAACTCCTGCACGGCCTGCGCCATGACGTGCGCGGTCGAGTGGCGCAGGATGTTCAGGCCGTCCTCGGAGGAGATCTCCACCGGCTCGACGGTCTCGCCGTCCTTCACCTCGTACGCGAGGTCCTTCAGCTCACCCGCGACGCGCGCGGCGACGACGGTGCGCTCGCCGGCGAAGAGCTCGGCCGCCGTAGTGCCCGTGGCCACCACGCGCTCGTCCCGCTCGGAATCGCGTTGGATGATCACACGGACGTCTGACACGGTCTCTCCTGACTCAGGGGGTGCGCGAGCGAACACTGCGCGCCTGAATCGTACCGAGCGGAGTGGCCGCGCCGCTAAACGGTTACCCGCCCGGCCCGGCCGGTGGGCCCCGGGCCCCCGCGTGCCGGGGCCCGGCCCCGGCGGGGCGGCGCAGGCGGGGCGGGGGCGGGCCCCGGCGCCGCCGTGGGTAGCCTGGGCCGTATGCCGATCCTCCCGCTGGACCTGACCGACGACGCCACCGCGGCGGCCGTGCACCGTATCGGGCGGGCGGCGTACGCGGTGGAGGCGGAGCTGATCGGCTTCGACGGCATCCCGGCGCTGGGCGAGAGCCTCGTGCAGATGCGGGCGCACGGCCTGAACTGGGTCGGAGCGGTTGCGGACGGCGGCGAACTCGCCGGTTTCCTGGCCTGGGAGGAGCAGGGCGCAGGCGGCGTCGGCATCGACCGGCTGTGCGTGGACCCCGCCTGGTTCCGCCGGGGCATCGCCTCCCGGCTGCTCCGTCACGCCCTGACGGACCTCTTCCCCGACCGCCCCGTCACGGTCACCACGGGCGCGGCCAACACCCCCGCCGTGACCCTGTACACCCGCATGGGCTTCACCCGCGGCCAGGACTTCTCCCCCGCCCCGGGTCTGACCATGGCGTCGTTCACCTCCCGCCCCTCCGGCGTGTGAGGAGCGGGGGCAGCGCCCCCGGCAACGGCGCCGCACCCTAGTCGTCGCCCGGCAGCACGTCCGCAGGATCGAACGCCTCGTCGAGGGACTTCATCAGGCGGTCCCGCTCCACCTCGTCCAGCGGGACCGGGGTCACGTCCGTGGCGTCGGCCAGCCGCCGGAAGCCGCCCCGGCGCTGGAGCCGCCCGCTGACCCGGATCGGCAGGCCCACCAGGTGCGCGTGGCCCGCCACCCGGTACGCCTCCTCGTCGAGCACGGCCCGGACGTACGGGACCTCCGCCCCGGCGAGGACCCGCAGCCGGACCGTGCCCCCGCCGCCCGGGGCCGAGCGGCGCATGCGGACCACGGCGCCCGCGAGCCGGACGGGAACGGCGGGCTCGTCACGGGTGAAGCGGGCCGCCGCCTCCCGGAGCACGGGCAGGTCCCCGGGCGAGAACTCCACCGGCTCCGGCCGGGCCGCGCATCCGGCCGGGACCCCGGCCGCCGGTGCCCAGGCCAGCGCGACCCGGGCCCCCTCCGATCCCCCCACCAGCGCGATCAGCGCGTCGGCCAGCTCCCGGCTGACCCCGGCCTGCACGGCGGCGTCGAAGGCCTCCATCCCGCCCGTGGCCCGCCGGTAGTCCACCGCCTCGCGGGCGGCGTGCAGCGCGTGGTGCAGCCGCGTCACCGTCCCCCGGCCCCCGTCCACCGGGACGTACGCGGTCAGCCGCCGCCCGCCCGGCGAAGGCCCCACCAGCACCCCGTCCAGGGCCCGTTCGGCCTGCTTCCGGTGGCGGGCGCCGTAGTACCCGGCCCTTGCCCGGTCCGCCAGCGCCCCCGCGAGCAGGAGCTGGCGGGCCGCCGAGCGCAGCTGCTCCTGCACAGTCCACGCGGCCTCGCCCCGGAGCCCGTACGGCCCCTCCGGGATCTCCCGCTCCCAGCGGATCTCGTCGCTCGGCACGCTCAGCCCGTAGAGCACCTCCCGCGCGGACGGCAGGGCGCTGCGCGAGAGGGCGGTCAGCGCCTCCTCCAGCAGGTCGGCGCAGTCGGGGAAGGTCCGGCTCTCGGGGACGAGCAGGCTGGTCGCCGGGGTGGTCCCCGGGCGGGCGGCGGGCGGGGTCCAGCGCCCGTACCGCCCGGCGGCGCCGCCCCGGCGGAGCCAGCCGTGCCGGTGCAGGAGCGCGCCCAGCACGGCCGGGTCCACCTGCGCGGGATCGGGCGTGCCGGGGCGGGTGAAGTCCGCGTACCCCAGGGGTTCCTGCGAGGACAGGGGTTCGAGGTCCGGTGAGTGCCAGTGCATCAAGGTGTCCCTCCCGACCCGACCCGGGTCATGATCGCGCACAGCGCCCGGTCGTCGAAGATCCGCGCGGTCGGTATCCGTACGGTGGTCCGGCGGCGGCCCGTGACGGGCTGTCCGGCGAGGTTGGTCCAGTAGCAGCAGTGCCGCAGGTCGAGGCGGTCGTGACCGGCGGACAGCCACTGGTCGCGCTCGCGCGGGACGAGCATCACCACGAGGATCTTGTGGACGGCGACCGGGGTGCGCGCCAGCTTCACGAGGTGCTCGTTGTCGAGGGTGAAGCCGAAGGTGGGTCCGGCCGGTCTCGGCGGTATCTGGTAGGTCGCCTTCAACTGCACCTTGATGGTGACTTCGTCGTCGACGACGTGTTCGGGAGCGCCGTGGCTGACGTGCCAGTCGATGCCGTTGTCCGGGAAGGGCTGGGAGAGCGAGCAGCCGGCCGCGGCGGCGACGGCGTGCAGGTATCCCACTTGAAGGGTCTCCATGCAGGCGGTGGTGGCGAGTGTGCCGCGCAGCGGTCCGCTTCGCGGATCGATCTGCCCCTGCAGCACCCCGCCCTGTTCGGGCTGCGCGAGCGCCATGGCCGGCTCCCCATGCCTTCCGGGCTCTGCCGTGGGTGGTGGGTGGGGTGACGGCCGATCACCTGTGCGGTCCCCCAAGGAAGTTGTCTCCGCAGCCGGGCCCCCGCAAACGGCGTACGGGGCAAACAGCCCGGGTATCACCGAAGCGGGCGAGGGTGGCACGTTCCGAGGCGGCGGCGCCCGGGTGCCCCCATCTGCCGACCGGGGACGAGGAGTTCGCCATGACACGCTGGTACGAGGGCCCGCTGGCCGCATTCGACACGGAGACCACCGGGGTGGACGTGGAACAGGACCGGATCGTGTCCGCCGCGCTCATCGTGCAGGAGTGCGCGGGCGGCCGGGTCCGCTCGACGCGCTGGCTGGTCAACCCCGGGATCCCGGTGCCGCCGGGGGCCACGGAGGTGCACGGCCTCACCGACGAGCACCTCCAGCGGCACGGGCGCTGGCCGGCGCCGGTCGTGGAGGAGATAGCCCGCGCCCTCGGGGAGCAGCAGGTGGCGGGCCGGCCGGTGGTGGTGATGAACGCTCCGTTCGACCTGACCCTGCTGGACCGGGAGTTGCGCCGGCACCGGGCGTCGTCGCTGTCGCGGTACCTGGACAACCGGCCGCTGACCGTGCTGGATCCGCGGGTGCTGGACAAGCACCTGGACCGGTACCGCAAGGGCCGCCGGACACTGACGGACCTGTGCGCGCACTACGGGATCGAGCTGGAGGGCGCGCACGACGCGGCGGCGGACGCGCTGGCCTCGCTGGAGCTCGTACGGGCGGTGGGGCGGCGGTTCGCGGGGCGGCTGGAGCGGCTGACCCCGGCGGAGCTGCACACGCTCCAGCAGGTCTGGCACGCGGCTCAGGCCCGCGGGCTCCAGGCGTGGTTCGCGCGGCAGGGCACCCCGGAGTCGGTGGATCCGCACTGGCCGCTGCGGCCGGACCTGTCGACGGCGGCATGAGCGGCACGGAAAGGCCCCGGAGATGCGGAAGGCCGGTCCGTCATCAGACGGACCGGCCTGTCCCGGTGGGCGATACTGGGATCGAACCAGTGACCCCTTCGGTGTGAACGAAGTGCTCTCCCGCTGAGCTAATCGCCCGGGAACGCACTGAACAATACAGAAGCCCCGGGGCTGGTTCAAACCGCTTCCGGGGAAGCGGCCAGCCGGGCCGCGAGAGCCTGCCGGCCGGCCCGCATCATCAGCGTGTGGTTGAGGCGGAACAGCGGCCGCCCCGGCACCGCGAGCCGCCGCAGCAGGGGCAGGCGCACCTCGACCTCCTGCTCGTACAGCGCGCGTGTGCGCGCCCCGCCGCCGGGTCCGCGGCGGGGGCGTACGGTCCACCGCGCCCAGCCCTCGATGTCGCCGTGGAGCGCCACCTCCAGGACGCCGCGGCGCGGGTCGCGGAGCAGTTCGGTGGCGGTGACGTGGAGGGCGTACGGCAGCACCGACCGGACCAGGGCGGTGCCGCTGCGGCCGTCGACGGCCTCCACCCGGCGGAACTGGGGCCACCAGCGCGGGTACTCCCCCACCCGTTCCAGTACGGCGTAGACGCGGGCGGGCGGCGCGTCGAGGTCCCACACGCTGCGGAAGCGGTAGCGGCTCCAACGGTCCCCGCGGCTCTGGTCCATGGGCCCAGTCTGTCCCCCGGCCCGGCCGCGTACGCCCGGTTCCGCGACACCCGTGCGTACTCAGGGCGGATCTGAGTACGCACGCCCATGTCCTGACCGGGTGACGGGCGCCACACTCCGCATCATGGACAAGTCCCTGCCGCCGGCCGAGGAGCTGGCGCTCATCGACCGCGAACTGGCTCAACTCGACTCCCGGCGGCTGTACCTGCTGGCGCGGCGGGACTGGCTGCTGCGGCTGCTGCACGGGTACGGCCCGGCTCCGGCCGGGTGGGGCGCTGCGGCGGGCCCGGGCGCCCCGGCCGGGTGGGGGGCTCCGCCGCCCGCGAAGGAGACGTCGGCCCCGAGTGCGCAGAACGTGCTGCTCGCCCTGGGCGCGGTGCTGCTGGCGGTGGCCGCGCTGGCCTTCACGCTGGTGAGCTGGGGCTCGCTCGGGATCGGCGGGCGCTCCGCCGTGCTGGCGGCGGTCACGGCGGCCGCGCTGGGCGCGCCCGTGGCGCTGCTGCGGCGGGGGCTGCGGTCGACGGCCGAGTCGGTGGCGGCGGTCGGCCTGCTGCTGACGGTGCTGGACGCGTACGCGCTGTACGCGGTGGCCCTGCCGGACACGGACCCGGTGGGCTACGCGGCGGCCGCGACCGCGGCGGGGGCGGCGCTGTGGGCCGGGTACGGGTGGGCGCTCGCCCTCCGGGCCGGGCCGGAGGGTCCCGCAGGGCGGGTGCCCGCGCTGCGGATCCCGCTGCCCGCTGCGGTGCTGGCGGCCCAGTGGCCGCTGCCGCTGGCGGCGCTGGCCGCCGGGGCCGGGCCGCTGGGCCTGGGCTGGGCGCTGCTGGCGACGGCGGTGCTGGACGCGGCGCTCGCGCTGCGGGTCCGGGCGGGGTGGGCGGTGGCGGCGTGGGTCCCGGCGGCCGTGCTGGGTGCGGGTGCCCTGCTGACCGGGGCCGGCCGGTCGTGGGCGGCGGCCTCGGTGGCCGGCGCGCTGGCCCCGGGGGCGCTGCTGCTCGCGGTGGCCGCGTTCGGGGTGGCGGTGACGTGGTGCCGGCCGCGGCTCCGGGCGGCCGCGTCGGCGGGTGGCCTCGCGGCGGTGGCGGCGCTCGGCGGTGCCGTGCGTCCGGAGCTGGATCCGGGCTGGGTGGTGGTGGCGCACCTGCTGCTGGCGCTGCCGCTGCTGGCGGCCGTACGGGCGGCCGGACTGCCGGAGCCGGTCCGGCGGGGGCTGTGCGGAGCCGGGGCGCTGGTGGCGGCCCTGGCGGCGCTGGCGGCGTGGTCGGCGGTGGTTCCGACGCTGCTGGTCCGGGTCGGGGTGCTGGACGAGGTGTGGGCCGCGTCGACCCCGGCGGCGGATCCGTACTGGCCGGGTGCGGCGGTACCGGTGGTCCTGCTGGTCGCGGCCGGGGCCGCCCGGTGGCTGTCGCGGGCGCTCCCGCGGCCCCTGCTGCCGGTCGTGGCGGTGACGGCGGCCTGGGCCGGTCTGTTCGCGGCCCCGGTACTGCTGGGCTTCCCGGTGGCGGTGGTCCTCGCGGTGCAGTCGGCGGTGACGGCGGGCGCGGGGGCGCTGGCCCTGCGGTCCCGGGCGCGGGGCACGGCGGTCGCGGCGGGCGTCTGCGCGCTGGCGGGGGCCGCGAACGTGTCCCTGGGCGCGCTGGACGGGCGTACGGCGACCTTCGCGGTGTGGGGGCTGCTGGGGGCGGGCTGCGCGGCGGGGGCGGCGTACGGGGCCGCTCCGCGCCTGACCCGGTCCTGGGCGGCGGTGTGCGCCGTCGGGTACGCCACGGCGGTGCTGGTGGCGGTGTGCGCGGCGGTGCCGCTGGCGCCGGGGTGGTGGGCGCTGCCGGTGCTCGCGGTCCCGGCGGCGGTGGCCGCTCTCGGTCCGCGGCTGGGCGGCGTCCGGGTGGCGGCCGAGGGGTCGGCGGCCGTGGCCGGAGGTGTGGCGGTGGCACTGGCCCTGGCGGCCGGGCGGGCGGGGACGGTGGCCCTGGTGCTGGCGCTGGCCGGGGTGATCTGCGCGGGCGCGGCGGTGCGGGCGGACCGGCGGCAGCTGGGCTGGGCCGCGGGGGCGCTGTTCGTCCTGGCCACCTGGGTGCGGCTGGCGGAGGCCTGGGTCACGGCCCCGGAGGCGTACACGCTGCCGGTGACCGTGCCGGCGCTCGCGGTGGGCCTGCTGCGCCGCCGCAGGGATCCGCGCTGCCCGTCCTGGACGGCGTACGGCCCGGGGCTGGCGGCGACGCTGCTGCCGAGCCTGCTCGCTGCCTGGGGGGACCCGCACTGGCTGCGCCCGCTGCTGCTCGGAGCGGCCGCGCTGACGGTGACCCTGATCGGCGCACAGCGGAGGCTGCAGGCCCCGCTGCTGCTGGGCGGCGCCGTGCTGGCCGCGGTGGCCCTGCACGAGCTCGCCCCGTACGTGGTCCAGGTGGTGGGCGTGCTCCCGCGCTGGCTGCCGCCGGCGCTGGCGGGCCTGCTGCTGCTGGCCGTGGGCGCGACGTACGAGAAGCGGCTGCGCGAGGCCCGGCGGCTGCGGGACGCGCTGGGGCGGCTCGGGTGACGCCAGAGGCCCGGAGACTAGAAAGTCTCCGGGCCTCTGGTCCGGGTGGGCGATACTGGGTTCGAACCAGTGACCCCTTCGGTGTGAACGAAGTGCTCTCCCACTGAGCTAATCGCCCGGACGCACCGCAAACATTACCGCATGTCAGCGGCGCTCCCGACCATCACTGGTCCTCGAGGTTCCAGGGCAGCACGAGCCCGTACTTCCACAGGTAGAAGCCGATCAGCGCGCCCGCGACGACGAGCCCGACGGTGGTCAGGACGAGGTTGCGGCGCCGGACCTTGGGATCGAGCGCCTTCTGCGCGGCCTCGGTGACCTTGCGCTTGGTCCAGCGCAGGACGAGGTGGGCCCAGGCGAACTCGGTCGCCCAGATCGCCAGCCCCGCGAAGATGGCGACCCAGCCGGGGCCGGGCAGGACGAGCATGGCGACACCGGCGGCGATCACCGCGAGGCCGACGACGAAGACGCCGACCTGCCAGCTCAGGTGCAGGGTCCGGCGGGCCTTGACGAAGGCGGGTGCCTTCGACACGTGCGGCGTCTCTTCGGCTGCCGACTCGCTGTTGGCGGACTCATTGGTCTCGCGGTCACTCCCCGTATTCATGACTCCGAATCTACCCGAGCCGGATACACGCGCGAACGGTGGTTTGGATCCGCCGTCCGAGGGACCCAGAGGTCCGCAAAACGGTCAGAGGGGTTTACAACGGCACCGTAGGTGGCATGTCGATTTCGCCGACGTGCGAATCCCCGAGCGCACACTGAGCGAAAGGCCCTGGCGCTTATGAACACCACGGTCAGCTGCGAGCTGCACCTGCGCCTCGTTGTGTCGAGCGAGTCCTCACTGCCTGTTCCCGCGGGCCTGCGGTATGACACGGCCGACCCCTACGCCGTGCACGCCACCTTCCACACCGGCGCCGAGGAGACGGTCGAATGGGTATTCGCCCGCGACCTCCTCGCGGAGGGCCTCCACCGGCCCACCGGTACCGGCGACGTCCGCGTCTGGCCGTCCCGCAGCCACGGTCAGGGCGTCGTCTGCATCGCCCTGAGCTCACCGGAGGGAGAAGCACTGCTCGAAGCACCTGCCCGAGCACTCGAGTCGTTCCTCAAGCGGACGGACGCCGCGGTTCCACCAGGGACCGAGCACCGGCACTTCGACCTCGACAAGGAGCTCTCCCACATCCTGGCCGAAAGCTGAGCCAGGCCGACAGCCGCTCGACACCGTCCGACTCGGGGCGACGGTGTGGGCCGGACAACGACATACGGCAGTACCGGCGCTGTTCCCGCGGAAGCCATCCGCGGGGACGGCGCCCGCATGCGTGGGGGCACCCCGTGAAAGGGACCGGCTAGAGTCCTCCCCCAGCGGCGGCACTGGCCCGTCGCCGCAGGCCCGGCCCCTGAGGGAGACCCCGTGCAGATCCCCCACGACACCCGTCGCGCGCTCGACGTCGTCGTCGCGCTGGTGAACACCGCGGCCGAAGCGGACCACCCCGACGGACTGGCGGACATCGGTGCGCTGCGCGCGTTCGTCAGGGAGTACGCGATCAGCGACGTCGGCGAGCTCGGCGCCCGCGACCTGTCCGGGGTCCGCGCGGTGCGCGGCAAGTTCGCCCAGGTCTTCGCAGCACCGAACTCCCGTGCGGCGGCCGGACTGATCAACGAGCTGGTGGCGACGGCCGGAACCACTCCGCAGCTGACCGACCACGACGGCTACGACTGGCACGTGCACTACTTCGCGCCGGGCGCCTCCGTGGGCGACCACCTCGCGGCCGACGGCGGCATGGCCCTGGCCTTCATCGTGGTCTCGGGCGAACAGGAGCGGCTGCGCCGATGCGAGGCCCCGGACTGCCGGCGCGCCTTCGTGGACCTGTCCCGCAACCGGTCCCGGCGCTACTGCGACAGCCGGACCTGCGGGAACCGCCTGCACGTGGCGGCGTACCGGGCCCGGCGCAAGGAAGCCGGCGCCGGGGCGTCAGAGCAGGAAGAGATCGTGCACGGCGGCGAGCAGCAGCAAGGTGCCGATCACTCCTAGGAAGATCATCAACGGCGGCTGGGACAGCGCGAAGAGGCAGCCTCGCGGCTCCTCGGCGACGGGGGCGGGGACCGGCGCGGGAACGGACGGCTCACCCTGCGATGTGTCGAGCATGTCGGGCCGATGATGGCGCAGCGCGCTGCCATCCGTCCCTCAACACGCCAACATCCGGGCGGCAGTTCGCCCGATCTTGTGGGCGGGCCGGTCAGATCCCGTGCTTCTTGAGGATGGCCTCGATGTCGGAGAAGTCCTCCCCGGCGGCCGGGGGGTTCTGCCGGGTGCCCGGACGGGGCCGGGAACCGGCGTCGAGCGAGGGCGCGGAGGCGGCCGGGGCCACGGCCTCCCGGGCGGCCCCCTCGGCCCCCCTGCCGAGGCGGCGCCGTTCCACGACGCGGGTGGTGAGGAGCAGCAGCCAGGCCAGCCCCAGCAGGCCGAAGCCCGCCCAGACCACCGGCTTGAAGACCATCCCGGACACCCACTCCACGACGCCCGTCATCACCAGGCCCACGGGCACCAGTGCGTACGCGGCGATCCGCGTGGCGGCCAGGAAGCGCTTGCGGTAGGCGGTCAGTGCGGCGATGCCCAGGCCCGCCGCGGACACCGCGGAACACATCGTCTCGGCGAGCATGCGGTCCTCCAGAGCTGGGCGGTCCTTCCCTGTCCATCGTGCACCGGCGCCCGCCGTCGCGGCCAGGCCCGGGCCCCTGCGCGGACGGATCTCCGGGACATCTCCGGGTCACGTCTCCTCCCCAGGTCCCAGGCGCCGGGCCACGGGTCCGGGTCGGCCGGGGGACACGGGGCTGGGAGAATGTCCACATGACCGATTCCGTGATCCTCGACGTCTGGTGCGAACTCCAGTGCTCCGACTGCCACAGCGCCCTGGAGGACGTCCGCGCCCTGCGGGCCCGCTACGGCGACCGGCTGGACATCCGGCTGCGCCACTTCCCCCTGGAGAAGCACAAGCACGCCTTCGCGGCGGCGCAGGCCGCCGAGGAGGCCGTGGAGCAGGGGCAGGGCTGGCCGTACGCGGAGGCCGTACTGGCCCGTGCCGCCGAGCTGGGGGAGCGCGGTGAGCCGGTCCTGCTGGACGTGGCGCGCGAACTCGGCCTCGACGTGGAGGAGTTCGACACCGCTCTGATCGACGGGCGGCACATCCTGATCGTCGACGCCGACCAGGCCGAGGGCAAGGCGATCGGTGTGAGCGGCACGCCGACGTACGTGATCGGCGGCGAGCGCCTCGACGGCGGCAAGAGCCAGGAGGGCCTGCGCGCCCGCATCGAGGAGATCGCCGACCGCCTGCTCCCGGCCTGACCGGCGGGACGTTCACGGACCCCCCTACAGCAGGTCCTTGGCGTAGTTGACGTTCGTGGGCCGGTAGCCGAGGGACTCGTACAGGCGCAGGGCCGGGGTGTTGCCCGCGAAGACGTGGAGACCGAGGACGCGGTCGCCCGCCGCGAGGGCCGTGCGCTCCGCGAGGAGCATCAGGTCCCGGCCGTACCCCCGTCCGCGGTGCGCTGCGTCGACCGCGACGTCGAAGACGTACGACCCCTCCCCGGACGGTGCGACCCACAGGTGCCCGACGGGGCCGGCAGCCGCCTCCAGGACGGCGAAGGTGACGTTCGGGGTGGCCAGGCCCTGGGGCAGCCGGCCGGCGTGGTCGGCCTCCGACTTGGCCCGGGCGGCCTCCTGCGGCATACCCCGGGCGATCCAGTCCTCGGCGTAGCCCCGGACGGCCTCGACGCGCCAGGCCTCGAACTCGGCCCCCGTCATCGGGCGGCCCCGGACGCCCTCGGACAGTGCGGGGGGATCCTCGGGGAGCTCCTTGGCCATGTGGCGGCTGTACTCGGTGTAGCCGAGGGAGCGGGCCAGGCGCAGGCCGGCGGCCGAGTCCGCCGGGACCGAGACCCGGACCCGGCGGCAGCCCCAGCCGCGCAGCACCTCCTCGGCGGCGAGCGCGGCCACCGTGGCCCGGCCCCGGCGGCGGTCGGGTTCGTCGACGCCGAGGTCGCGGATCTCCCCGACGGCCGGCCCGAAGGGGGTGTCCGCGGCGATCAGCAAGGAGCCGACGCGCCTGCTGTTGACCCGGATCTCGTACGGCCGGGTCCGCGCCCCGCCGTCGCTCTGCTGAAGCGGCCCGGACGGCCGCAGGGTGGTGGTCATCGTCCGAGTTCTACCCGCCCGGAGGGCCGTGGCGACAGGGTCACGGGTCGATGTCCTGCGCGGAGCGGGCTGCGAAGACCCGCATCGCCTCGGCGGTGACCGGCCCCGGACCGGATCCGAGCTCACGGCCGTCGATCCGTACGACCGCCTGGACGTCGCGCAGCGAGGAGGTCAGGAAGATCTCCTCGGCCTGCTCCAGCGCCTCGAGGGGCAGGTCGGTCTCCTTGGCCCCGGCCCAGTCCGCGACGAGCGCCCGGGTGATGCCGGCCAGGCAGCCGGAGGCGACGGGCGGGGTGTGCAGTTCCCCGTCGAGCACGACGAACACGTTGGAGCCGGTGCCCTCGCAGAGGCGGCCCAGGGTGTTGGCGAAGAGTGCCTCGGAGGCCCCGGCCCGGTGGGCGGCGGCCAGCGCGACGACGTTCTCGGCGTACGAGGTGGTCTTCAGCCCCGCCACCGCGCTGCGCTCGTTGCGCACCCAGGGCACCGTGACGGCGGCGGTGGTGTCCGGACGGCGGGTGGTCTCCGCGACGGCGGCGATCAGGGTCGGGCCGGCGTCGCCGCGGTCGGAACCGAGCGGGGAGATGCCGCCGGTGCAGGTGACCCGCAGCCGGCCGAGCGGCATCGGGTTGGCCTCCAGTACGGCCGCGCAGGCCCGGCGCACCTCGTCGAGGTCGGGGTCGGGGAGGCCGAGGCCGCGGGCCGAGCGGGTCAGCCGCTCCAGGTGGCGGGTGAGCCCGAAGGCCCGGCCCCGTTCCGCCTTGAGCGTCTCGAAGACGCCGTCACCCACGGTCAGCCCGTGGTCGAACACGGACACCTTCGCCGCGTCCGCGTCCCGCAGCGCTCCGTCGAGCCAGATCCTCACCGTGCTGTCCTTCCGTAGTCCCGCGCGTCCCCTACGCCCTGTACGTCCCGTGGGCGCCGGGCGCCTCGTGGATGCCCGACGCTACCCGGAGGAGGCGTGCCGCCTTCAGCTCGGTCTCGGCCCATTCGCGGTCGGGGTCGGAGCCCCAGGTGATGCCCGCCCCGGTACCGAAGAGCAGGCGGGGGCCGCCGGGGGCCTCCCGGTCGATCCAGAAGGTGCGGATGCCGACGGCCAGCTCGGCGGTGCCCTGGTCGGCGTCGACCCAGCCGATGCCTCCGCAGTAGGGGCCGCGCGGGGCGGTCTCCAGCGATTCGATGATCCGCAGGGCGGAGGACTTCGGGGCGCCGGTGACGGAGCCGGGCGGGAAGGTCGCGGCGAGCAGCTCGGGCCAGCCGGCGCCGTCGGCCAGCTCGCCGCTGACGGTGGAGACGAGGTGGACCAGGCCGGGGTGCTCCTCCACGGCACACAGCTCGGGCACCGCGACGGAGCCGGTGGCGCAGACCCGGCCGAGGTCGTTGCGTACGAGGTCCACGATCATGACGTTCTCGGCGTGGTCCTTGGGCAGCAGGTCGGCGACCGTACGGCCGGTGCCCTTGATCGGGCCCGACTCGACGTGGCGGCCGGCCCGGCGCAGGAACAGCTCGGGCGAGGCGGTGGCGATCTCGACGCCGTGGGCGGGGAGCCGAATCGTTCCTGCATAGGGTGCCGGGTTGCCGCGCGCGAGGAGTGCGGTGAGCGCGTCGACATCGGCTCCGGCCGGGTCGGCCAGCGGCGCCGACATCACCCTGCAGAGGTTGGCCTGGTACACCTCACCTGCGGCGATGAACTCGCGGATGCGGCGTACGCCGGAGGTGTAGGCGGCGCGGTCGAGGGAGGAGGTCCACTCGTCGGCGTCCGGTCCGCGCCAGGCGCCGGGGACGGGTGCGGGGACCGGATCGGGGCGTATGTCCCCGAAGCGCGCGCAGACGAGCCGCCCTTCGAAGTCCGCGGCCACCGCCCAGAACCCGGTGGAGTCGAGGGCGGCGGGATCACTGGTGACGTCTCGGAGGTCGGTCGCGAGGAGGCCGCCGAAGCGGGCCAGAGGAGGCAGGTCGTGCACGGCTGCGAGTCTATGACCGGTGACGCGGCGGCGCCGGTGGGGTGACGGCCGGGTGACCCGTGGTGATCGAGCGGCAGCACGCTGCGGAAACGCGTTTTTGAGCTGGCCCGGGAATCCGCTAGAGTTCAACACGTCGCCAGGGAGCGAAGGGGGGAACCCCCGGAGCGAACACGGTGACCTGCGGACGTAGCTCAGTTGGTAGAGCACCACCTTGCCAAGGTGGATGTCGCGAGTTCGAGTCTCGTCGTCCGCTCGACGTGGGGGATTTCTTCCCGAGAACCCCTGCAGCTCCATGGTGGAGTGGCCGAGAGGCGAGGCAACGGCCTGCAAAGCCGTCTACACGGGTTCAAATCCCGTCTCCACCTCCAAGGACGATTAGCTCAGCGGGAGAGCGCTTCCCTGACACGGAAGAGGTCACTGGTTCAATCCCAGTATCGTCCACTGGTCCGCAAGGGCCCCCGCGCGATTAGCTCAGCGGGAGAGCGCTTCCCTGACACGGAAGAGGTCACTGGTTCAATCCCAGTATCGCGCACGCAGTACCACGCACCACCTGTTCGACCTGCGGCTTCCCAGCCGTGGAGCCCGCGCGATTAGCTCAGCGGGAGAGCGCTTCCCTGACACGGAAGAGGTCACTGGTTCAATCCCAGTATCGCGCACAGCCCGGAAGCCCCGGCCGTCTCGACGGCCGGGGCTTCCTGCGTACCTGCCCTGCGCGGGACGCGTCAGGAGGAGAAGAGCATCCGGCCGAAGCCGCCGCGGTGGTGGCCGTGGTGCCCGTGGCCGCCGTGGTGCGGGGCGCCCCAGGCGGGAGCCGGGGCCGCGTGCGGGGCGGGGTAGGGGGCCGGGGGCGCGGCCGGCGGAGGGACCTGGCCGTACTGCTGGGCGGTGTACTGGGACTCCAGGCGGGTCAGCGCCTCCAGCTCGCCGTAGTCGAGGAAGATCCCGCGGCAGCCGCTGCACTGCTCTATCTGGACACCGTTGCGGTTGTACGTGTGCATCGCCGCGTGACACTTCGGACACTGCATGACCGGATCAACTCCTCACCGTGGACGCCGCCATCGGATGCATGCCCGGTGGCGGGAGACTCACCCTACGACGGGGACCCGGAGTTCAAGTCGGCCGGGAGCCCGGCGATTCGGCCGCAGGCGTCCACCATCAGCCGCTCCACCTCCTCCAGTCGGCGGCCCGCGCGTACCGCCCTGGCCAGGGCCAGGGCCGCCGTCTGCACGGTGAGCGCGCGGGCGGCGAGGTCCAGTTCCGGCCACGGGTCGCAGCCCGGCGGACCGGCCGCCGGTCCCCCGGCCGCCCGGTAGGCGTCCAGGAAGCGGAGCCAGGTCGCCGTGTCCAGCAGCCCGGCCGCGTACCAGGCGGCCGGGCGGGCGAGGTCCCAGGCGGGGGCGCCGAGGCCGAGGTCGTCGACGTCGATGAGCAGCCAGGGGCCGTCCGGGGCGGGGTACCGCACCAGCTGGCCGAGGTGCAGGTCCCCGTGGCAGAGCAGCCCGCCGGGCGGTGGCTCCGCCTCGCCCCGCGCCCAGGCGGGCAGGGTCCGCGCGGCGGCCCGTACGGCGCGCGCGCCGGCGTCCGCCCCGGCGCCTGCCTCCGCGTCCGCTCCCGCGTGCGCCCGGCCGTCCGCACCCGCGTCCGCGCGGCGGGGCGCCGGCGGGGGCGCGGCCTGCGCGCCCGCGGGCCGGGAGGGGTCCGGCACGGCCCGCGCCAGGCGGTCCAGGGCGCGGGCGACCTTCGCCGGGCCGCGCATCGGGGGGAGCGGACCGGGGAGGCTGCCGGGCGGGATCCGGTGCAGGGCGGCCAGGAGCCCGGCGGCGGCCTCCCACGGGGCGGCCTCGGGGCGCTCCGGGTCGACCGGGGTCCCGTACGGCCACAGGGACGCGGGCCTGCCGTGCACGGAGCCGGTGCGCAGCGGGGGCAGCAGCACCCCGCCGAGCGCCGGGGCCCCCGCGATCCGCAGCCGGGCCGCCAGGGCCGCGCGGTCGCTGTCCGCCGCGTGCGCCTTGGCGACGGTGTCCCCGCGGCGTACGAGGGTCCCGTCGGCCCGGTCGGCGAGCACCCGGTACGCACCGGGGTGTGCGGTGTCGGCCGGCCCTGGCGCGGCCTGGCCGGCAGGGCGCCCGGCACGGCCCGGGCCGGCCCAGGCGGCGAGGGCGGCGGGCAGGGCGGCGGGGCTCAGGGCCCGGCCCCGTCGAGGACCGGCGCGGGGGCGAACCTGCCGTGGCGCCGGGGGAGATCGGCCCCGGCGGGCGTGATGGCGCCCGGTGGGGCGTCGCGGCGCATCGGCCGCCAGGTGGTGCTTGCGGCCGTCACGGGCCCTCCCCTCGCGCGGCACGAGCCTACGCGCAGGACGGCGGCCGGCACGAGGAGCACATCGAAAAGGGTGCTGCCCGTCCGACTCCCCAGTCGTACGGGCAGCACCCTTCACCTGCCGTCCGTCGCACCCCCGTCCCCACGGGGCTACAGGCCGATGTCCCGACCCGGTCCGCTCTACCGGGTCCGGGGCGCCGCTCAGCGCCCCAGCATCACACCCACGGACGACGCCTGCGCCGCCACCTGCTCGAAGCCTCCGAAGAGGAAGAGCAGGACCGCGGCCAGGGGGAGCACCATGGCCGCGGCCACCAGCGGGTGGCGCGTGCCGGACTCATGGCCGTTGAACGCGAATGCCTTGCGTCCCTGCCGTGCGATGTCCGCCATGGTCCTCTCCCTGTCGTCTGGCAGCGGCGGGCTTGTGACCTCGGGGGACGAGTGCTCCACCCGCCGCTTGTCCTCAACACTAGGCGCGTGGAGGGTCCCTGGCCTCATGCCCTCGTACCCTTTGCCGGGCCTCCGGGAGGATGACGGGGCCACTCCCGTGTACTCCCCTGGGTGGAGACCGGTCCCCCGCCGTCGGGGTCTTCCCGGAGGGGATGACCGGAGGGTAGTGACTTCACTCACTTCCGTCACTCCCTGTTCACGCGTGTCTCCGTGCGGTCTCCCCACAAGATCCATCCGGGGCCCGCGGCCCCAGACCCCCTGCCCGGCCCGCGCAATCGGCGGGCGCAGGCGTCAAGAGCCTTGCGCCGAAGGGTGTTTGGCCACCGGACCCGGTCCCTCGCCAGTATCCTCCGGGGCACTTGAGGATCCCTGGAGGGGACGGCCCCGCACTGACTAGCGAATCCCCCGGCGAGGGCGCGGCCTCTGAGCGCGCGTGCCGGATCGTCCGTAAGCTGTGCCACGTCAACAGGACGACCGGTCAGCGGGGTGGACATGGCGATGATGCGGCTCCGGCGCGAGGACCCGCGTGTCGTCGGCTCGTTCAGACTGCACCGACGGCTCGGCGCCGGCGGGATGGGCGTGGTCTACCTGGGATCGGACCGGCGCGGGCAGCGGGTCGCGCTCAAGGTCATCCGGCCGGATCTGGCCGAGGACCAGGAGTTCCGCTCGCGGTTCGCGCGCGAGGTGTCGGCGGCCCGGCGGATCCGGGGCGGGTGCACCGCCCGCCTGGTGGCGGCGGACCTGGAGGCCGAGCGGCCCTGGTTCGCCACCCAGTACGTCCCCGGCCCCTCCCTGCACGACAAGGTGGCCGAGGAAGGCCCCCTGTCGGCCGCGCAGATCGCCGCCGTCGGCGCCGCGCTCTCCGAGGGGCTGGTCGCCGTGCACGAGGCGGGCGTCGTCCACCGGGACCTCAAGCCCTCGAACATCCTGCTGTCCCCCAAGGGCCCGCGCATCATCGACTTCGGGATCGCCTGGGCCACCGGGGCGAGCACCCTCACCCACGTGGGGACGGCCGTGGGCTCCCCCGGCTTCCTGGCTCCCGAACAGGTGCGCGGCGCCGTGGTCACCCCCGCCACCGACGTGTTCGCCCTCGGCGCCACCCTCGCCTACGCGGCGACCGCCGACTCCCCCTTCGGCCACGGCAGTTCCGAGGTCATGCTGTACCGCGTCGTGCACGAGGAGCCCCACCTGGTGGGGGTCCCGGACGCGCTCGCGCCGCTCGTACGGGCCTGCCTGGCCAAGGACCCCGAGGAGCGGCCCAGCACCCTCCAGCTGTCGATGCGGCTGAAGGAGATCGCGGCACGCGAGGCCCAGGGGCTCTCCGACGGGCGCCCGCCGGCGCAGCGGGTCCGCGCGGAGCGGCCCACCGGACGCCTCCCCGAGGGGGCGGACCCGTACGCGGAACAGCAGACGGAGCGGCGCCCCGGCACGGCTTCGACGCCGCGTGCGCAGGGCCCGCAGAGCGGACCGCACTCGCGGCCCTCCTCCCCGCGCAACCCCCGCAGCCCCGGCGGTCCGTCCTCGCGGCCGACCGCGGGGCGTACGGGCGGCCGCCCGGCCCCTCGTACGACGGGTGCGGGGCGACGGCCCTCGCGGCCGGACCCGAGGCTGATGCGGCAGCGGCTGATCGTGTTCGTCGTGGTGACGCTGATCGTGGCGCTGGGCATCGCGGCGGCCCAGAAGCTCTGACCGGCCGGGGCGACCGCCCCGGCCGGCGGGGCATCCTACAGGGTGGGGCGGCCCTGGGCGACCGCGTAGAAGGCGACGGCCGCGGCCGCGCCCACGTTCAGCGAGTCCACTCCGTGCGCCATGGGGATGCGCACCCACTCGTCGGCGGCGACCAGTGCCTGGGTGGACAGGCCGTCGCCCTCCGCCCCCAGCATCAGCGCGACCCGCTCCAGGGACTGCGGGGCGGCCACGTCGATCGGCGAGGCCTTCTGGTGCGGGGTGAGGGCGAGCAGCTTGAAGCCGGCCTCACGGACCCGGTCCAGGCTCTTGGGCCAGGCGTCCAGGCGCGCGTAGGGGACGGAGAAGACCGCTCCCATCGAGACCTTCACGGAGCGGCGGTAGAGCGGGTCCGCGCAGTCCGGCGACAGCAGCACCGCATCCATGCCGAGGGCGGCGGCGCTGCGGAAGATGGCGCCGATGTTGGTGTGGTCGTTGACGGCTTCCATGATGACCACGCGCCGCGTGGTGGCCAGGAGTTCCTCGGCCGTGGGCAGCTGCTTGCGCTGCATGGAGGCGAGGGCGCCGCGGTGCACGTGGTAACCGGTGACGCGTTCGGCGAGTTCCGGGCTGACGGCGTACACCGGGGCCGGCAGCTCGTCGATGACGTCGCGCATCACGTCGACCCACTTGGCGGAGAGCAGCATGGAGCGCATCTCGTACCCGGCGTCCTTGGCGCGTCTGATGACCTTCTCGCCCTCGGCGATGAACAGGCCTTCGGCGGGCTCGCGCCGGCGCCGCAGTTCGACGTCGGTCAGGCCCGTGTAGTCGCGCAGGCGCGGGTCGTCGGGGTCCTCGACGGTGATGAGATCAGCCACAGGGTGATACTGCCTTGTCCTGGGTGTGGTGCCAACGGCCTGTCAGGCGGTGGTGGTGGGAAGGCTCGGGGTGCCGACGCGGACGACCTCGCCGATGACGATGACCGCGGGCGGGCGGACCTCCTGGGCGCGGACCGTCTCGCCGACGGTGGCGAGGGTGGCGTCGACGCGGCGCTGGGCGGCGGTGGTGCCCTCCTGGACCACCGCGACCGGGGTGTCGGCGGCGCGTCCGTGGCGGACCAGGGCCTCGGCGATCAGGCCGATCTTGTCGACGCCCATGAGGATCACCAGGGTGCCGGTGAGCTTGGCGAGCGCGGCCCAGTCGACGAGCGAGCGCGGGTCGTCGGGACCGACGTGTCCGCTGACCACGGTGAACTCGTGGGCCACGCCGCGGTGCGTGACCGGGATGCCGGCGGCTCCGGGCACCGAGATGGAGCTGGAGATGCCCGGGACGACGGTGCAGGGGATGCCCGCCTCGGCGAGGGCCTGGAGCTCCTCCATGCCGCGGCCGAAGACGTAGGGGTCCCCGCCCTTGAGCCGGACCACGGCCTTGCCGGCCTTGGCGTGCTCGATGAGGGCGTTGTTGATGGCCTCCTGGGCCATGAAGCGGCCGTACGGGATCTTCGCCGCGTCGATGACCTCGACGTGGGGCGGGAGTTCGTCGAGCAGGTCGCGCGGGCCGAGGCGGTCGGCGATGACGACGTCGGCCTCGGCGAGCAGGCGGCGCCCGCGGACGGTGATCAGGTCGGGGTCGCCGGGGCCGCCGCCGACGAGGGAGACGCCGGGGGCGTGGGCGCGGCGGTGCGCGGGCGCGGTGAGGGTGCCCTCGCGCAGGCCCTCGACGACGGCGTCGCGGACGGCGGCGGAGCGGCGCGGGTCGTTGCCCGTGAGCACGGCGATGGTGACGCCCTCGCTGCGGCCGGTGGCGGGGGTCCAGGCGGTGGCGGCGGAGGCGTCGTCGGCGCGGACGCACCAGACGCGCTCGCGCTCGGCCTCGGCGGAGGCCCGCTCGTTGTCCTCGCGGTTCTGGGTGGCGATCAACGCGTACCAGGCTCCGGCGAGGTCGCCCTCCTGGTAGCGGCGGCGCTCCCAGCGGATCTCGCCGGTCTCCGCCATGGCGTCCACGGACGGGGTGGCGGAGGGGGAGATGAGCAGGACGTCGGCGCCGGCCGCGATGAGCGCGGGGAGGCGCCGCTGGGCGACCTGGCCGCCGCCGATGACGACGACGCGGCGGCCGGCGAGTCGGAGACCGACGGGGTACGCGGGGTGTTCGGCCATGGCGGTGCGGCTCCTGGTGCGGCGGTCGTGCTGTCTTGCCGCTGCGGCGCTGGAGCGGCGGGGTGCGTGCGAGGGGTGCGGGGGCTGTGCTGACGTGCGACTCCTCGTGCGGGTCCACGATACGGCCCGGCCGGGACGGGGGCGCGGGGCGGTCCCGCCCCGGCGGGACACCGTCCCGGCCCCGTCGCCGCACCCGCCGGCGGGGCCGGACCGCGCCCGAGGCCGTCCGGCGCCGGTGTCGGGGGCGCGGGTCCGGGCCAGAGGCCCGGGACCGTGGCCCGCAGGCTACTTCTCGGTGACGCCCGCCGAGTCGAAGGTGGCCACCTCGTGCATGGCGCGGGCGGCACTCTGGACCAGCGGGAGGGCCAGCAGGGCCCCTGTGCCCTCGCCGAGGCGCAGGTCCAGGTCGACCAGGGGGCGCAGGCCGAGCTTGTTCAGGGCCGCCACGTGGCCCGGCTCCGCGCTGCGGTGACCCGCGATGCACGCCGACAGGGATTCCGGGGCGATGGCCCGCGCCACCAGGGCGGCCGCGCCGGCGCTGACTCCGTCGAGGATGACCGGGGTGCGCAGCGAGGCCCCGCCGAGCAGCAGGCCCACGATCGCCGCGTGCTCCAGGCCGCCGATCGCCGCCAGGACCCCGACCGGGTCCGCCGGGTCCGGCTGGTGGAGGTCCAGGGCACGGCGTACGACCTCGACCTTGCGGGCGTGGGTCTCGTCGTTGATGCCGGTGCCGCGACCGGTGACCTCCGCCGGGTCGACGCCGGTGAAGACCGAGATCAGCGCTGCGGACACCGTCGTGTTCGCGATGCCCATCTCGCCGGTGAGCAGGGCCTTGTTGCCCGCCGCCACCAGGTCGCGGGCCGTCTCGATGCCCACCTCGATGGCCGCGACGGCCTCCTCGCGGGTCATCGCGGGGCCCACCGAGAGGTCGGCGGTGCCCGGGCGGACCTTGCGCGGGAGCAGGCCCGGGGTGGGCGGCAGGTCCCCCGCAACGCCTACGTCGATCACGCACACCTCGGCGCCGACCTGGTTCGCGAAGGCGTTGCAGACCGCGCCGCCGCCCAGGAAGTTGGCCACCATCTGGGTGGTGACCTCCTGCGGCCAGGGGGTGACGCCCTGGGCGTGCACCCCGTGGTCCCCGGCGAAGATCGCCACGGCGGCGGGCTCCGGGATCGGCGGCGGGCAGACCCGCGACAGGCCCGCCAGCTGCGCGGAGATGATCTCCAGCATGCCGAGGGCCCCCGCGGGCTTGGTCATGCGCTTCTGCCGCTCCCATGCCTCGCCGAGCGCCTTCGCGTCCAGCGGGCGGATGCTGGCGACCGTCTCCGAGAGCAGGTCGTGCGGTTCCTCGCCGGGCAGGGCGCGGCGGCCGTAGGTCTCCTCGTGCACGACCCACGACAGCGGGCGGCGCTGGGACCATCCGGCCTGGGCCAGCTCGGGCTCCTCGGGGAACTCGTCGACGTACCCGACGCACAGGTACGCCACGACCTCCAGGTGCTCCGGCAGGCCCAGCTCGCGAACCATCTCGCGCTCGTCGAAGAAGCTGACCCAGCCGACGCCGAGCCCTTCGGCGCGGGCGGCGAGCCAGAGGTTCTCGACGGCGAGGGCCGAGGAGTACGGGGCCATCTGCGGCTGGGTGTGGCGGCCGAGGGTGTGGCGCCCGCCCCGGGTGGGGTCGGCGGTGACGACGATGTTCACCGGGGTGTCGAGGATGGCCTCGATCTTGAGTTCCTTGAACTGCTTGGCCCGTCCCTTGGGCAGCGACTTCGCGTAGGCCTCGCGCTGGCGCTGGGCGAGCTCGTGCATCGTGCGGCGGGTCTCGGCCGATCGGATGACGACGAAGTCCCAGGGCTGCGAGTGGCCGACGCTGGGCGCGGTGTGGGCCGCCTCCAGGACGCGGAGCAGCACCTCGTGCGGGATGGGGTCGGTACGGAAGCCCTTGCGGATGTCACGGCGCTCGCGCATGACGCGCAGGACGGCTTCGCGCTCGGCGTCGTCGTAGCCGGGAGCCGGGTCGCCCACGGCCTGCTCGGCCGCCGGCTCGGGCCAGGCTCCGGCGGCCACCTCGGCGGCGACGGGCTCGGCCGCCGGGTCGGCGGCGTCGGGGTCGGCTTCGGCGCCGGGCTCGGTCACCTCGGCGGCCTGCGCGGGCTCCGCCACCGGGGGCTCGGTGACGAGCGGCTCCGGCTGCGGCCCGGGCTCCGCCGCGCTCTGCGGCTGTCCGGCCGCCGGCTCGGCGGATTCGGCTGCCACCGGCGCGGCCTCGGCCACCAGGGCCTCGGCGGGCTGGGCCTCCACCGGTACCACCGGCTGGGCCTCCTCGGGCGCGGTCTCCGCGACCGGGGCGGCGGGGGCGGGCTCGGCCGACTCGGCGGCGACGGCCTCCGGCTCCGCCGCGGCGGGCGCGACCTCGGCGGCCGGCAGCTCGGCCGGGAGGGGCTCGGCCTGCACGGGCTCGCCGGTCACGGGCTCCGCGGGCACGGGCTCGGCCGCCACGGGCTCGGTCGGCACCGGGCCGGCGGACTCGGCGGCCACCGGGAGCTCCTGCGCCGGGACGGGCTGCGCCACCCCGGCCGGGTCGGCCGCTGCGGCCACGGCGTCCGCCGAGGCTTCTTCGGCCTGGACGGGGTGCGGCGGTGCCAAGACGGGCTCGGCGGGCTCGGCCGCGACGGGCTCGGCCGCCTCGGGGGCGGCCGCGGCCACCACGGGCTCCGGCTGGGGCTCCGGCTGTGCGGGCTGGGCCGCCGCTTCCGCGGGGACCGGCTCGGGCTGCGCCGGGAGCTGCTCGGGCCCGGCGGCGAACTGCGGGGCCTCGAACGCCCCGAGGGCCTCCGGCGCGGCCTCGCCGGGCTGCGGCGGGGCGGGCGGCGCGGCCGCCGGAGCCTGCTCCGGAACCGGCTCCTGTGCCCACGGCTCGCCGGCCTGCGGCGGGACCTCGCCGGGCTGCGGCGCGGCGGCCGCCTGGGCCTCGGCCTGCGGGATGTCGAGGTACTCGGGACCGGTGGTGGGCGGACCCGCCTGGCGCAGCGGGACCGGCGCCACCGGGGAGTCCGGCGGCGGCACGGCGGGGCCGCCGTGGGCGGGGGCCGTGGCCGGGGCCGCGGCGGCGGGACCGCGGTCCGCGAGGGAGCGTACGACCCCGCCGGTGGCGTCGGGCACCGGCGGGCCCATGTGCAGCGGGCGGCGGGCCGGGGCGGGCGCGGGGGCCGCCTGCGCGGCGGGGACCGCCTGCGGGGGGACCAGGCCGCCGAGGTCGAGGGCCCCGGAGTCACGGCCGCCCGCCTCGTGGGCGCCGGCCGTGTAGGAGGCGTCGGGGAAGTGCTGCTGCGGGAAGCCGGCGTACGGGGCGGGTTCGGCGTACGCCGCCGGGGCCTCGGGGTACGCGGGCTCGGCGCCGTAGGGCGCGTCCGCGTAGTTCGGGAGCTCGCCCAGCGGGTGCTCGACCGGGTACGCGGGGGCCGGCGGGACGATCTGCGGGTCGCTCCAGGCTCCCTGGCCGCTGGGCATCAGCAGCAGTTCCTCGTCCTCCGGCTCGGCCGGGTCGTCCACGAGGTCCTGGAAGGCGTAGCCGGCAGGAAGCGGCGGCGGCATCTGGACGGGTGCGGGGATGCCCTGCTGATCCACCATGCCCGCGTTGTCCGGGTGACCCTCGCCCGGGACCTGGCCGGTGTCAGTCATGCGTACCCCTCGCCCATCGGTGTTGCTCTTCGGTCGCCCGGCGCCCACGGGGCCGTCGAGCGCAGTTGCGGTGCGGGGTCGCCGTGAGACGCGTTCGCCTCGCATGCGCCGCACGACAACCAGTAAGCATTGTCGCGCCCGTCAGCCACCGTGGCGGCCATTACCGACACGGTCTGCTGTGGACTGCGCCACGTCGCGCGGCCCGGCGTCGTCGCGGTGCCCGGATCGTCAGGGGCGGTACGACGATCGGCCAGCCTACCCCGGCCCCCGTCTCAGCGGCTCGGGGGGCGTTCCGCTGCCAGCAGGAACACGACAGAACGGTCCTGTTCGGCCCAGGTGCGGGTGTCGAGGCCGACGGACTGGAGCAGGGCGCACTCGACTGCGTACCCGTGTTCGGTGAGTACCCGGCCGATGGCCTCCGCCTCGTCACGCGTGGAGGCGTGGCTGACGATCCGTTCGGGGCGGCGGTCGGCGACGGCCGCGACGACCTCGGCTCCGCCGCCTCCGACGCGTACGACGTCGGGTTCGGGCAGGTTCTCCAGCACGTGCGGGGCGCGCCCGGTGACGACCTGGAGCTGCACTCCGCGCTTGCGGGCGGCGGCCGTTACGCGTTCACCGGCGTGCGGGTCGGCGTCCACCGCGATGACGGCGGCTCCGAAGGCCGCGGCGTCGACGGCGAACGCGCCGGAGCCGGTGCCGATGTCCCAGACGAGGTCGCCGGTGCGGGGGCCGAGCCGGGCGAGCTGTGCGGCGCGCAGGTGCGCGAACTCTCCCTCGCCGCCCGGGTCGGGCCGTGGCCTCGCCCAGCCGCGTCCGGCCGAGTGGGCCGGGCCCTGGCCGAGCAGCCAGCCCGGGTCGGCGGTGGCGGCGTGAGCGCCGCCACCGATGACGATGACGACGTTCGGGTCGCGCCAGCTGTGGTCGGCGGCCTTGTCCGAGGTGAGGACGCTGACCTGTTCCCGGTCGGTGCCGAGCTCCTCGCAGATGACGAAGGTGCGGTGGACTCCGTCGAGGAGCAGGGCCAGTTCGGCGGGGCCGGCGCCGGGCGAGGTGAGGACGGCGACCTTGCCGTGGGCGCGGCAGACGTTGACGGCGCGGCGCAGCGTGCGGGGGTGGGCGACGACCACCTGGGCGTCGTCCCAGGGCATCCCGGCGCGGGCGAAGGCGGCGGCCACGGAGGAGACGGCGGGGACGACTTCGACCTCCAGCCCGTGCTCGGGGGCGCGCAGCGTGCGTACGACGCCGAAGAACCCGGGGTCCCCGTCGGCGAGGACGACGGCGGTGCCGCGGTGGCCGGCGATGCGGCGGGCGGCGAGGCCCGGGCTGCCGAGACGGATGCGTTCGGCCGTGGGCGGGACTTCGGGTAGTTCGAGGTGGTGGCCCGCGCCGGCCACCAGGGTGGCGGCGGAGAGCGCGGACCGGGCGGCCGCGGTCAGGGGGGAGCCGTCCCAGCCGATCACCGTGACCCGGTCGGCCATCGTCGTCAGTCTCCTGGGGTGGGGGCAGCCGAAGCTTCGTCGGGGGCGGGCACGGTGAGACTACCTGGTCATCGGTTCAGCTCCGGTCGGCCCCGACGGGGCGGCCGTGCGCGTCGGCCCGCTGCGGGTAGGAGTACTCGTCCTCGAAGTCCTCGTAGCCGTCGTAGCCGGGACCGTCCTCCAGGTCCTCGGGGACGAGGCTCCAGACGATGAGGTCGGTACGGGTGTCGGTCCAGGTGCCGTCGGCCGTCTGGACGCGCACTATCCACGCGTTGCGCAGGACGCCCTCGCTGATGCAGCCGATCTTCTGGGCCACCTGCTGGGAGGCGGTGTTGTCGGCGGCGGTGCGCAGTTCGAGGCGTTCGAAGCCCTGGTCGCGGAAGAGCCAGCGGGCGACGGCGAGTACGGACTCGCTGGCGTATCCCTCGCCCCGGGCCCAGGGGGCGGTGACGTACGCGGCCTCGGTCGCGCGGGTGCGCCAGTTGGTGTTCTGGAGGTGGACGATGCCGACGAGGCGCTGGGTGAGGAACTCGGTGACGGCGAAGACGATGCCGCGGCCCTCGGTGCGTTCGGCGTGGGCGGCGCGGGTGGCCCAGCCGTGGGCGTGGGCGCGGGTGTAGGGGTGGGGCGCGCTGGTCCAGGCGGTGACGTGCTCGTCGTTCATCATCTCGGCGAGCGCGGTGACGTCCTCCTCCTCGAAGGGGCGCAGCACCAGCCGGTCCGTGCTGATGGTGACGTCCGGGAAGGTGGTAGTCATGCGCAGCTCCAAGCCTGGGACCGTGGTGCGACCGTGTTGCGTGCGACAGCGGTGCGGAACCGTTCGTGCGGGACCGTCTCCGCGGGTCGTAGGCCACAGCATGCAGCATCGGCCGCGGGATGTGCAGGGCCGGGCTGCCCGGAAGCGGGCAGAGCGCGGCCCCGCACGCCGGAGGGGGCGTACGGGGCCGCGCGGGCCCGTACCGGGGCCGGAAGGCCCGCGCGGGGCGGGCCCGGTGGTTCAGGAGGCGGGGGTGCCGAAGGCCGGGACGACCGAGCCCTGGTACTTCTCCTCGATGAACTTCTTGACGTCGTCGGAGTTCAGCAGCTTGGCGAGCTTCTGGATCCGCGGGTCGTCCTGGTTGCCGTCCTTGACGGCCAGGAAGTTGGCGTACGGGTTGCCCTCGGCCTTCTCCAGGACCAGCGCGTCCTTGGCGGGCGAGAGCTTGGCCTCGAGGGCGTAGTTGCCGTTGATGACGGCGGCGTCCACGTCGTTCAGGGCGCGCGGGACCGTGGCGGCCTCCAGCTCCTTGAACTCCAGGCCCTTCTTGTCGGTGATGTCGGACAGCTTGGCGCTGGTGCCGACGCCCTCCTTGAGGGTGATCAGGTTGTTCGCGGCCAGCAGCTGGAGCGCGCGGCCCTCGTTGGTGGTGTCGTTGGGCACGGCGACGGTCTGGCCGGGCTTGAGGTCGGTGAGGGCCTTGACCTTCTTGGAGTAGAGGCCCAGGGGCTCCAGGTGCACGTTCGCGACGGGCACGACGTGGGTGCTGTTCTTCTTGTTGAAGTCGTCGAGGTACGGCTTGTGCTGGAAGTAGTTGGCGTCGACCTGGCCCTGCTCGGTGGCGGTGTTCGGCAGGACGTAGTCCGTGAACTCCCGGACCTCGAGGGCGAGGCCCTCCTTCGCCGCGAGCTTGTCCTTGACGAAGTTCAGGATGTCGGCGTGCGGGCTCGGGGAGGCCGCGACGACGAGCGCCTTGCTCTCGTCGGTCTTGCCGCCGTCGGCCTTGGTGGAGCCGGGGTCCGAGGAGGTGCCGCAGGCGGTGAGGCCGAGGGCGAGCGCGGAGGCGGTGGCGGCGAGGACGGTGAGCTTGCTGTTCTTACGCACGAAGAGTGCCTTTCTTGCTGAACAAGTACCTGTGACTTGCTGGTGACGGCCCAAGCACGACAAGTGCGGGCGCTGCGGGGGAAACTCGGGGGGCGGGCCGGCGGGGGCCCGTTCAGACGGTCCGGCCGCGCCGGGCGAGGAGGCGGACCACGCCGTCGCCGATCAGCTGGATCACCGTGACGATCACGACGAGGACCACGACGGTGGCGACCATGAAGCCGGTCTCGAAGCGCTGGAAGCCGTAGGTGATGGCCTTGGAGCCGAGCCCTTCGCCGCCGACGGCGCCCGCCATGGCGGAGTAGCCGACCAGGGTGATGACGGTGGTCGTCACGCCGGCGACCAGGGAGGGCAGGGCCTGCGGGAGGAGCACCTTGCCGACCAGGGTGGGCACGGAGCCGCCCATGGACTCGACGGCCTCGACGAGGCCGTGGTCCACCTCGCGGACGGCGGTCTCGACCAGCCGGGCGAAGAAGGGGATGGCGCCGATCGCGAGCGGCACGATCATGGCGGTGGGGCCGATGAAGGTGCCGACGATCGCGGTGGTGACCGGGATCAGGAAGATCAGCAGGATGATGAACGGCAGCGAGCGGCCTATGTTCACGATCACGCCGAGGACCTTGTTGAGCGGCTGGTTCTGCAGGAGGCCGCCCTTGTCGGTGAGGACCAGCAGGATGCCGATGGGCAGTCCGCCGAGGACGGTCACCAGGGTGGACCACAGCACCATGTAGAGGGTGTCGAAGGTGCCCTGGCTGAGCAGGGGCTCCATCTCGGACCAGGTCACTTGGCACCATCCTTGACCAGTGCGGCGATTTCGGTGTCGAGGTCAGCGATGTCGTCGACGACGTCGACCTGGAGGCCCTGCTCGCGCAGGAAGCCGACGGGGACGACGTTGTCCTCGTACCGGCCGGGGAGCTCGATGCGCATCCGGCCGATCTGCCGGCCCGCGACGGTGTCCATCGCGGCCCCGAGGATCGAGATGTCGATGTTGTACGTCCGCGACAGCTGGGAGACGACCGGCTGGGTAGCGGCGTCACCGTGGAAGGTGACGTCCAGGACCGTGCGGTCGGGGCCGGTGGCGGAGCCGCTGACGGGGAAGAGTTCGCCGGCCAGCTCGGAACCGGGGGTGGCGAGCAGTTCGGCGACCGTGCCGGACTCGACGACCCGGCCGTTCCTCATCAGGGCGGCCGAGTCGCAGACGGACTTGACCACGTCCATCTCGTGCGTGATGAGCAGGACGGTCAGGCCGAGCTGCTGGTTCAGGTCGCGCAGGAGCTGGAGGATGGAGCGGGTGGTCTCGGGGTCCAGGGCGCTGGTTGCTTCGTCGGAGAGCAGCACCTTGGGGTCGCCGGCCAGGGCGCGGGCGATGCCGACGCGCTGCTTCTGGCCGCCGGAGAGCTGGGCGGGGTAGGCCTTGGCCTTGTCGGCGAGCCCGACGAGGTCGAGGAGTTCCAGGGCCTTGCGGGAGCGTTCGCGTCCGGAGACCCCGAGGATCTCCAGGGGCAGCTCGATGTTGCTCTGGACGGTGCGCGAGGACAGCAGGTTGAAGTGCTGGAAGACCATGCCGATGCGGCTGCGGGCCTCGCGGAGCTCCTTGCCGGCGCGCCGGCCCCGACCGGCGAGCGCGGTGAGGTCGACTCCGTCGACCGTCACGGTGCCGGTGGTGGGGCGCTCCAGCAGGTTCACGCAGCGGATCAGGGAGGACTTGCCGGCGCCGCTCTGGCCGATGACTCCGTAGACCTCGCCCTCACGGACGTGGAGATCGACGCCGTCCAGGGCGGTGACCTCGCGGCCACGGGACTGGTAGACCTTCGTGAGGCCCGATGTGGTGATCACAGGATTTCCGTCGCTGTCGAGTGCACGGCGCAGCGGGTGCCGGGCACGGGGCAAACATCTGGGGACGCGGTACGGGTCGAGGCCGTCACACCGTGCGGGACGGGGTCGGTGACGCCGCGGACGCGTGCGCGGGGCAGGAGCAGGTCCGCACTGCTGGGCAGCTGGTGACGGAGAGGCTCGGCAAGGTCTCGCTTCGGGGCGCGAGACGCAGGGAAGGGGCCCTCAGAAGGCGCACATTCGACACATACAACGAGCACCGGGCGTCATCGTCGCCTCGGTCGCAAGGGTGCGGCTGCTCGTCGTGGTCATGGGCCCCAGTAAACCAGACCCGGTCGCTGGGCGATCAATACTGTCCGCATAGCGGACGAACCGGGACCGCATCCCGGACACCCACCGTCCGCTCAGCCATGCGTCCGGACCGCCGGCCCGGCATCGGTGACCTGCACGGACATGGCCGACAGGTCCCGTACGACCACATCTGCGCCGAGCTGGGAGGAGGGGTGGGTTGTGGTCAAGGCCACGGTTCACAGGCCGGGCGGCCGCCGGCAGTGCGGAGAGCAGCGGTGCACCGATTCCATGGAGGGGACGCGTGTGCCGTCGTCGTCGAGCAGCAGGGCTTCGGCATGCACTCCGTGCCGTCCAGCAAAGCCCGGTACCAGGGGTGCGCGCATCGGGTCTTCAGACCCGTAATACCCTCGCTGCATGCTCGATGCCCTGACGGTCGCCATCGGTGTGGCCTCGCTCGCCCTCGCCGCCTGGTGCGGCCATGCCGCCTGGCGGGATCAGCCGACCAAGGACTGGCACTTCATCGGCATGGCCGTGGTGACCCTGCTGGTGCTGGCGCAGCTGGTGGTCGGCGTGGTCGAGCTGGCCGGGGGCGGGGAACCCGACGAGGGTTCCGTGATCTTCGTGGCCTATCTGGTGGGTGCGCTCGCGGCGATCCCGGCGGCCGGGCTGCTCTCGCTGACGGAGCGGACCAGGTGGGGTTCGGTGACGGTGGCCGCGGCCGCGGTCGTCCTCGCCGTCCTGGAAGTGCGGCTCCATGACATCTGGGGAACCACCGGTGCCTGACCCGACGACCGCCACTCCGGCCGGGCGCAAGCGGCTGGTCTCGGGGCCAGGACTGCTGCTGGTCTGGCTGTACGGGGTGATGGTGGTGGGTGCGGTGTCGCGCTCGGCCTACCAGATCGCCACCGAGTTCGACCGGGCCCCGCTGGCCTACGCGCTGTCCGCGGCGGCGGCGCTGGCCTACGCCTTCATCACGTACTCGCTGGTGCGCGGAGGGGAGCGGGCCCGCAAGGCGGCGCTGCTGTGCTGCGCCGCCGAGCTGGCCGGCGTGCTGGTGGTGGGCACCTGGACCCTGGTGCGCCCCGAGGCCTTCCCCGACGCGACCGTGTGGTCCGAGTTCGGGATGGGCTACCTCTTCATCCCGGTGATCCTGCCGGTCACCGGGATCCTCTGGCTGCGCACCAAGCGCTGAGCGGTGGGCGCAGGCGCCAGGCGCTAGGCGCTGACGGCGAACTGGGTCGGGTCCTTGGCGTCCTTCTCCAGGATCACCAGCTGGACGCCGTCGGAGGCGGTGCGCCCGCCGACCTTCGTGTAACCCGCCTTCCGGTACAGCCGCAGGTTGGACTCGCTCTTGTGCCCGGTGTGCAGGCGGAATCGGGTCGTCCCGCCGTGACCGGCGAGGGCCTCCTCGACGGCGCGCAGCAGCCGGGCGCCGAGCCCGTGGCCCTGCAGGCGCGGGTGGACGCAGAGCTTGGCGATCTTCCCGGTGCCGTCCTCGTCGACGCTGCCGCGGACGGTGCCCACGACCTCGTCGCCGAGGCGCGCCACGAGCACGGTGTCCGTCGCGAGCTCCTCCTTGAGGGAGGCCAGGGACTGGGTGAGCGGCTGGATCAGGTAGTTGCCGTACAGCTCGGCCTCGCGCTGGAAGGCCAGGTACTGCAGTTTGAAGATCTGCTCAGCGTCCTCGGCAGCCGCCGCCGAAATGGTCACGCTCATGCCCATGTGCGCATGCCTCCCGCTCGCCTGGTGGCCCGTTGGTCTACCGCTCCTTTCCCCGCAGGCCAGGAGCTGCAACCTCTGCAGCCAGCATTCTGCGCAGACATCCCAGGCAACGGGAACGGACGGGCCCCAAACTTCCTTGTGAGATACCCAACTCTCCTGCGATTTCACGGTAAGTGAGGTCTCTGGGCGAAAGAAGTGCCTTCATCAGCTCCGGACAGCGCCCGGGCAACCGGGCGACCGCCGAGCGGAGCGCCCGCCTCTCCTCGCCGTGCAGGAGGGCGTCCTCCGGTTCCGCGGCTCCCCCGCCGTGCGCGGCGCCGGGCCGGCGGTGGGCCTCCGCCGAGGGGTGGCGGCGGGCATCCGCGGAGGGGTGGCGGTCGTCGCCCGCGGAGTGATGACGGTAGTCGTCCACGGAGTGATGACGGTAGTCATACGCCACCTCGCGGCGGGCGCGGCGGCGGGCCCGGCGGGCCTCGGCGCGCACCGCCCGCCGCAGCCAGCGGGCCGGTTCCGCCGGGTCGGCGGTGTCCGGGGTGCGCCCGTCGCCCTCCAGCAGCCTGACCCAGACGGCTTGTTCCAGGTCGGCCGCGTCCACGCCGGCGCCCGGGGCCTCCGCGGCCGCCTCGGCGGAGAGCAGCGGGCCCAGTTCGTTCATGAGGTCGGGGTCCTTCAGCAGGTCCATGACGGGCGGGACGCGGGGGCCGTGCCCGGCGGTTTCCCCGCCGGGGTCCGGACACCCGTACGACGGGTTCCCCGCTACGGGTTGACGGGGCGACGGCCCGGACGGAAGGCCTCCGCCGCGAGCAGTCCGGTGTCCGGGTTGTCGGTGAAGATCCCGTCGATGCCCTGTTCGAAGTAGGTGCGGAAGGCGGCGAAGGCGTCGCCGTACGCGGCCGGGTCCGTGCCCTTGCGGAAATCGGCCGGAAGGAAACTGTTCTCGTTGCGCGCGGTGTAGGGGTGCAGCACCAGCCCGCGGGCGTGGGCGTCCTTCACCAGAGTGGTCGGCGTGCCGAGCCGGCCCGCCGCGTCGCGCGGGATGACCAGGTCCATCGTCGGGCCGATGCCCTGGGCGAAGCCGGCGATCCACTTCAGGCCCTCGGGCGTGACCAGGTCCGCGACGGTGCGCGGGTCCCCGGCCTGCTCGAAGTCCCAGGGCCGGGTGTCCGCGGCGGAGAGCAGGACCACGCGCGGGGCGGAGACCAGCCGGGCGAGCCGCTGGATGCTGGAGGGCTCGAAGGACTGGAGGAAGACGGCCGCGCCCCGGCCGTCGCGCCCGTAGCGGCGCAGGAGCCGGGCGAGGGGCTCCTCCAGGCCGAGGCCGAGGGAGCGGAAGTACGTGGGGTGCTTGGTCTCGACGTGCAGCCAGACCTTCCTGCCGCGCCGCCGCCCCTCGTCGTCGGCCCAGCGCAGGACCTCTTCGAAGGTGGGGACGGCCCACCGGCCGTCGTACAGGGTGTTGCGCTGGCGGACGGCGGGGATGCGTTCCTTCGCTCGCAGGGTCTTCAGCTCGGCGAGGGTGAAGTCCTCGGTGAACCAGCCGGTGACCGGGACGCCGTCGACGGACTTGGTGGTGCGCCGGGAGGCGAACGCGGGGTGGTCGGCCACGTCCGTGGTGCCGCCGATCTCGTTCTCGTGGCGGCACACCAGGTGGCCGTCCCGGGTCGGGACCAGATCCTGCTCGACGACGTCGGCGCCGAGGTCGAGGGCGAGCCGGTAGGAGCCGAGGGTGTGTTCCGGCCGGTATCCGCTCGCGCCCCGGTGGCCGATCACCGTCGGTACGGGGAGGTCCCGGAAGCCCCCGCCGCCGCCCCGTCCGCTCTCGGCGGCCGAGGCGGATCCGGCCATGATTCCGGCCATGCCGGTGCCCGCCGCCAGGGCCGCCGCCCCCAGGACCGTTCGCCGTGCTGCCCCACCCTGCGTCATGAGTGCCACTCCTCGTACTGAAGGGGGTCAGGGACCCGGGGGCTCGGATGTCCCGGTGTCGTACAAGCCCCGTTTCGGCGTGGCGATCGTAGGCACCGGCTCGTGTCCGGTACATGAGACGTCGGGGAACATGGCGGAAACACGCGTCAACACCGCGTATCCACCGCGTGAACCCGATGTGCGATCAGAGCTGACCCGCGAGTATCGTCCTCACCTGCACTACCGGTGTAGTGCGAAACCCGCTTTTCGATGCCGGAGGGCTCACGTTGTTCCGTACCGCGCTCATCAAAGCCACTGTCGGACCCGTCATGCGCATGATGTTCCGCACCCGCGTAGAGGGCATCGAGAACATTCCGGGCACCGGGCCGGTGATTTTGGCGGGCAACCACCTCACCTTCATCGACTCGATGATCCTTCCGCTGGTGTGCGACCGCACGGTCCACTTCATCGGCAAGGACGAGTACGTGACGGGCAAGGGCCTCAAGGGCCGCCTCATGGCGTGGTTCTTCACGGGTTCCGGAATGATCCCGGTCGACCGGGACGGGGCCAACGGCGGGGTCGCCGCCCTGATGACGGGCCGCCGCATCCTCGAAGAGGGCAAGGTCTTCGGCATCTACCCCGAGGGCACCCGCTCCCCCGACGGCCGCCTGTACCGCGGCCGCACCGGCATCGCCCGCCTGACCCTGATGACGGGCGCCCCGGTGGTCCCGTTCGCGGTGATCGGCACCGACAAGCTGCAGCCCGGCGGCGCCGGCATGCCGCGCCCGGGCCGGGTCACCATCCGCTTCGGCGAGCCGATGGAGTTCTCCCGCTACGAGGGCATGGACCGCGACCGCTACGTGCTGCGCGCCGTCACGGACTCCGTGATGGCCGAGGTCATGCGGCTCTCCGGCCAGGAGTACGTCGACATGTACGCCACCAAGGCGAAGGCGGCCTGACCGCTACTGGCGCTGCAGTGACCGGCTGACGCCCGCCGCCGTCGTGGTGGCGAGGATCCAGCCGGTCACGATCAGCAGGTACGACAGCCACTGGTAGCCGCCGCTCGGCGCGAAGGCCGACTCCTGGCCGAAGCCGACGATCGGCAGCATCAGGTCGATCGTGTAGAACACCGGGTTGAAGTCCGGCGCCTCCCCCGCCTTCAGGGCGCGCGGCGGATGCGTCCCGTAGGCGATCGATCCGGTCAGCAGCAGCGCCAGCAGCCAGCCCGCCGCGCGCAGCGGCCGGAAGCCGTAGCCGACGGTGGTGTCCTGGAGCAACCCCCAGAGCCGGGCGTGCCGGGGCAGGGTGCGCCGGTGCCGGCGCAGCTTGGCGAGCAGGACGGTCCGGGCCCCGGCCTCGTCGCCCGCCGTACGGTAGGACGCCGCGAGCTGTTCGTAGGCGTAGGGGAGATAGCCCGACTCCTCGCGCTCCAGAGCGGGCAGTCTCTCCTCGGCGCGCAGGTGCGGGGCCAGCGTCCGGTAGGTCAGGCCGTCGATGCGGATCCGCCCGGGCCAGGTCTGCGACGGCATGTGCAGCAGGTCGAACTGGGAACGGCGCAGGTTGACCACTCCCTGGATCCGGTCGCAGCCCCGCAGCCACATCTCGCCCACGACGCAGCTGGAGGCCCTGAGCGCGACACCGTCCGGGTTGGCGAACGAGGCGCGGCTGAAGTGGAGCTGACCCGGTATCCGGGACCCGGTGAGGTTGATCATGCCCTGGGCTTCGAGGCGGGCGGCCCTCAGGTCCGTGCCGACGGTCAGGGTCTCCGCGTGCAGGGCGATGCCGCCGGGGGTGAGCAGGCGCGCCCTGTCCAGGCTGACCTGGCCCGCGACCACCGCGCCGTTGAGACGCAGCTGGCCGTGGACGGTGAGGTCGTTGGCGATGATGTCGGTGCCGATCTCGACATGGTTGAGCTGGAGCGGCGGTTCGTGCTCCTCCTCGCCGGCAGAGGGCCCGATCACGGCTCCCTGGAGGAAGAGGCCGCCGGATATCCGGGCCCCGGCCATCCGGACGGGGCCCGTGATGCGGCAGCAGCTCATCCGTACGACGACGTCGACCCGGAGGTTGCCGGCCGTCATGCCCGGCAGGGTCGAGTAGCCGAGGACGAGCGCCCTCAACTGGGCCCCGTACAGCAGTGGTTTGCGTTCGAACCAGCAGTCGCGCAGCCGGATCGGGTGGTCGACGACCGCGTAGCGGAGGTCGAGCTTGCCCACGATCCTGGCGCCCTTGACCTTGAGCCCGGCGACCCGGCCCTCCTCGGGGGGACGGGCGCCGAGCAGGAGGGCCCGCAACACGTCGGCGCGCACGGTGCGTTCGGGGCCCCAGTCGGCTCCGTCGACGGAGCTGTCCTCGGGCCTGGCCCGGAAGTCGACGCCGTCGCCGCGCGGGAAGGCCTCCCATACGCGGCGTTCCGCCGGGGTAAGATCACTGATCTCCATCGCCGGGATGGTGTCCCGCGGCTCCGGGAACTGTCAACACCCGGCGGCAGAGCCCGTCCTGTCGGGACGTCAGTGCTCGACGCCGTCCTGGAGCTTCTGCCCCTTCAGCAGGAACCAGGCGGCCACGGCGGTGGCCAGCAGGACGGCGGCGCCGACGCCGGAGGCCAGCCGCAGCCCGTCCACGAAGGCCTCCTGGGCGGCTCCCACCATCTGCCCGGCGGTCTGCGGGTCCAGGACCTTGGCGGCCTCGACGGCCCCGCCGAGGGATTCGTGCGCGGCGTCCGCGACGGGCGCGGGAACCGAGGCGGGGGCGGTGAAGCCCTGGTAGACGCCGGTGACGATGGAGCCGAGCAGGGCGATGCCGAGGGCGGCGCCGAGTTCGTACGCGGTCTCCGAGACGGCCGAGGCGGATCCGGCCTGCTCCTTGGGAACGCTGGAGAGGATCACGTCGGCGGTGACGGTGAAGGAGAACCCGGCGCCGAGGCCGACGATGAGCAGGGAGGCGCCGAGCAGCGGGTAGCCGGTCTCCTTGTGGATCAGGGTGAGCACGGCCAGCGCCAGGCCGATGGCGGCGAGGCCGCCGGTGACGACGGACCGTACGGAGTACTTGCGGGCGTACCGCCCGGCCATCAGGCCGGTGACCACCGCGCCGACGGCGGCCGGCAGTTCGGCCAGGCCGGCCTCCAGCGGATCGCGGCCCTGGACGAGCTGGAGGAACTGGGAGAGGAAGAAGACCAGCCCGGAGAGGCCGAAGACGGTGAGCAGGTCGGCGAGGACCGCGCCGGAGAAGCCGCGGTGCTTGAAGAGCCGCATGTCGAGCAGCGGGGACGGCAGGCTGAACTGGCGGCGGACGAACATGTACAGGCAGGCGGAACCGAGTACGGCAGCGGTCCAGACGCCCCAGGTCATGCCGTGGGTGGCGAGTTCCTTGACGGCGTAGACCACGCCGATGACGCCGATCAGGGAGAGGGCGACGCTCAGCAGGTCCCAGGGGCCGGCGACCGGGTTCTTGGACTCGGGCAGCAGCTTGATGCCGACGAGGACCAGCGCGATCATGACGGGCAGGTTGATGAGGAAGACCGAGCCCCACCAGAAGTGCTGGAGCAGGGCTCCGCCGACGACGGGACCGACGGCGGCGCCCGCCGAGGCGGTGGCGCCCCAGATGCCGATGGCGAGGCTGCGTTCCTTGGCGTCGTGGAAGATGTTGCGGATCAGGGCGAGGGTGGACGGCATCAGGGTCGCACCGGCCACGCCGAGCAGGGCCCGGGCGACGATCATCATCTCGGGGCTGGTCGCGTAGGCGTTCAGGACCGAGACGGCGCCGAAGGCGGTGGCGCCGACGAGGAGCAGCTTCTTGCGGCCGATGCGGTCGCCGAGGGAGCCCATGGAGACGAGCAGTCCGGCGATGACGAAGGAGTAGATGTCGCCGATCCACAGCAGCTGGGTGCCGGACGGCTTGAGGTCCTCACTGAGGGACGGGGTGGCGAGGCCGAGCACGGTGGCGTCGACGGCGACCAGCAGAACGGCCAGGACGAGTACGGACAGCGCCAGCCAGCGCCCGGGGCTCCTGCCCTCCGCTCCCCTCGTGCGGCTGAGTTCTTCGGTACGGCTCATCACTCCACGCTCCGTCGTGCGCCACCGAGCAGCAGCTCGGTGATCATGTACTGGAAGTCCTTGGCCGCGACCCGGCCGTCCATGACGGCCCAGGCGCAGGTGCCGATGAGGCCGTAGAGGGCCTCGGTGAGCCAGGCGGGGCTCAGGTCGATCCGGATGTCGCCCTCCTGCTGTCCCCGCCGGAACAGCGCGCCGACCCGGGCGTCGAGCCGCGCCCAGCCCTCGTGGACCTGGTCGCCCTCGAAGAGCTGGTTCTCGGTGACGAGGAAGGCCAGCAGCGGGGCGTTGGGCTCCGCCTCGGCGACGAGCCGCTTCAGGGCCTCGACCGCCGTGCCCTCGTCGAGGCGGGCGTTGTCGAAGGCCACCTCGAACTCGCGGATGCCGAGTGCTTCGAGGGCCCGTACGAGGGCGTCCCGCCCGGCGAAGTGCCGGTGCAGGGTCGCGCGGCCGATTCCGGCGGCGCGGGCGACCTCGTCCATCGTGGCGGTCGATTTGCGGGAGAGCAGGGCCGCCGCGTCACGGAGCACCTGGTCACGATCCATGGCCATGAGACAAGCGTACCCCGAATGAGACGCACACGTCTCATTCGATCGGAAAATGAGCTGCCGAGAAACGGCACGGAAGGAATCCTTGCGCGATGAAGTCCACGAAACCGCTGCTGCTGATCGACGTCGACGGACCCCTGAACCCCTACGCCGCCAAGCCCCAGCGCCGCCCCGAGGGCTACAGCACCCACCGGATGCGCCCCACGGGCTGGACGGAGGCCGAGAGCGCCCGCCCGCTGCGGGTCTGGCTCCACCACGGCCACGGCGCGGAGCTGCTCGCACTGGCGGAGACGTACGAACTGGTGTGGGCCACGACCTGGAAGGACGAGGCCAACGACTGGATAGGCCCGCACCTGGGCCTGCCCAGGCTCCCCTTCATCGACTGGCCCGTGATGCACGGCCGGGCGCCGCGCGGCACCTTCTGGAAGACCCAGTACGTCCTGGAGTACGCGGGCCGCCGGCCCTTCGCCTGGATCGACGACGACGTCACCGACGCGGACCGGGAGTACGTCGGGCAGCGCCACCCCGCGCACGCCCTGCTGAGGTACGTCGACGAACGGGTCGGCCTCACCCGGGCCGACTTCGACGCGCTCGCCGCCTGGGCCGCGTAGGAACGCCGAGGGGGCGGCCGGAGCGGCGTGCGCTCCGGCCGCCCCCTCGGGGTGGTGCGGCTACTGCTTGTGAGCGGCCCAGGCGTGCTGGATCACCAGGTCGGCCTTCACCTCGGTGAGCTGGACCGCGACCGCCGACGGGGCGGTGCCGCCGCGGCCGTTGCGGGAGGCCAGCGCGCCCTTGACGTCGAGGACGGTGCGGACCTCGGGGGTCAGGTGCTCCGAGATCTTCGCGAACTGCTCGTCCGTCAGCTCGTCGAGCTCGATCCCGAACGCCTCGCACTCCTTCACGCACTCGCCGGCCACCTCGTGCGCCACCCGGAACGGGACCCCCTGCTTGACCAGCCACTCCGCGATGTCGGTGGCGAGGGAGAAGCCCGCCGGGGCCAGCTCCTCCATCCGCTCCCGGTTGACCGTGAGCGTGGCCATCATCCCGGTGAAGGCCGGCAGCAGGACTTCGAGGGTGTCGCAGGAGTCGAAGACCGGCTCCTTGTCCTCCTGGAGGTCCCGGTTGTAGGCCAGCGGCAGCGCCTTGAGCGTGGCCAGCAGGCCGGTCAGGTTGCCGATGAGGCGGCCGGACTTGCCGCGCGCCAGCTCCGCGATGTCCGGGTTCTTCTTCTGCGGCATGATCGACGACCCGGTGGAGAAGGCGTCGTGCAGGGTCACGAAGGAGAACTCCTTCGTGTTCCAGATGATGATCTCCTCCGCGATCCGGGACAGGTTGATCCCGATCATCGCGGTGACGAAGGCGAACTCGGCGACGAAGTCGCGCGAGGCCGTGCCGTCGATCGAGTTGCCGACCGAGCCGCGCTCGAAGCCCAGGTCGGCGGCGACCGCCTCCGGGTCCAGACCCAGCGAGGAGCCCGCCAGGGCGCCCGAGCCGTACGGGGAGACCGCGGTCCGGGTGTCCCACTGCCGCAGCCGCTCCGCGTCCCGGGACAGGGACTGCACGTGGGCCAGTACGTGGTGGGCGAAGAGCACCGGCTGCGCGTGCTGGAGGTGGGTCCGGCCCGGCATCGCCACGTCCGCGTGGCTCTCGGCGAGGCCGACCAGCGCGTCCTGGAGGTCCGCGACCAGACCGCCGATGATCCGGGCGTGGTCGCGCAGGTACATCCGGAAGAGGGTGGCCACCTGGTCGTTGCGGGACCGGCCGGCCCGCAGCTTGCCGCCGAGGTCGGCGCCGAGCCGCTCCAGCAGCCCCCGCTCCAGGGCGGTGTGCACGTCCTCGTCCGCGATCGTGCCGGTGAAGGAGCCGTCGGCCACGTCGGCCTCCAGCTGGTCCAGGCCGGCGATCATGCGGTCGAGTTCCTCGGCCGTGAGCAGGCCCGCCTTGTGGAGCGCGCGGGCGTGGGCGCGCGAGCCGGCGATGTCGTAGGGCGCGAGGCGCCAGTCGAAGTGGACGGACGCCGACAGCAGGGCCAGCGCCTCCGAAGGGCCGTCGGCGAACCGTCCGCCCCAGAGCCGGACGTCACCGTTGTTGCTGCTCACAGCTACTGCTCCTCAAGACTGCATGGCTTTGACGGCCTGTTGGTTCCGGATGTGCAACGGCCTCCCCGCCGCGGAGGAAACGGGGAGGCCGTCCGTGCTGCTGCACCACTGCGCTGCCGCACTGCTGCGGCGGCGCCTCAGGCCAGGTCGCGGCGGGCCGCGATCTTCGAGGAGAGACCGAAGATCTCGATGAAGCCCTGGGCCTTGGACTGGTCGAAGGTGTCGCCCGAGTCGTAGGTCGCGAGGTTGAAGTCGTACAGCGACTCGTCGGACCGCCGGCCGGTGACGACGGCGCGGCCGCCGTGCAGGGTCATCCGGATGTCACCGGTGACGTGCTGGTTGGCCTCGTTGATGAAGCCGTCCAGGGCGCGCTTGAGGGGGGAGAACCACAGGCCGTCGTAGACCATCTCGCCCCAGCGCTGCTCGACCTGCCGCTTGTAGCGGGCCAGCTCGCGCTCGACGGTGACGTTCTCCAGCTCCTGGTGGGCGGTGATCAGCGCGATCGCGCCCGGGGCCTCGTACACCTCGCGGGACTTGATGCCCACGAGCCGGTCCTCGACGATGTCGATCCGGCCGATGCCGTGGGCTCCGGCGCGGTCGTTGAGCTGCTGGATCGCCTGGAGCACGGTGACGGGCTTGCCGTCGATGGCGACCGGGACGCCCTCCTTGAAGGAGATGACGACCTCGTCGGCCTCGCGCGGCAGGGCCGGGTTCGAGGTGTACTCGTAGATGTCCTCGATCGGCGCGTTCCAGATGTCCTCCAGGAAGCCCGTCTCGACGGCCCGCCCGAAGACGTTCTGGTCGATGGAGTACGGGGACTTCTTGGTGGTCGCGATCGGGAGCTGCTTCTCCTCGCAGAAGGCGATCGCCTTGTCACGGGTCATCGCGTAGTCGCGGACCGGGGCGATGCACTTGAGGTCCGGGGCGAGGGCGACGATGCCGGCCTCGAAGCGGACCTGGTCGTTGCCCTTGCCGGTGCAGCCGTGGGCGACGGTCGTGGCGCCGTGCTTCTTGGCGGCGGCGACCAGGTGCTTGACGATGGCCGGCCGGGAGAGCGCCGAGACCAGCGGGTACCGGTCCATGTAGAGGGCGTTCGCCTTGATCGCCGGGAGGCAGTACTCGTTGGCGAACTCGTCCGAGGCGTCGGCGACCTCGGCCTCGACCGCACCGCAGTCGAGCGCGCGCTTGCGGATGACGTCCAGGTCCTCGCCGCCCTGGCCGACGTCCACGGCAACGGCGATGACCTCGGCGCCCGTCTCCTCGGCGATCCAGCCGATGGCGACGGAGGTGTCCAGGCCGCCCGAGTAGGCGAGTACGACGCGCTCGGTCACGGGTTTCTCCTTACGGTGCATTCAACGACAGGCATAACTATGCACTACTCCGTATGTTTCGTCAATCGACACGGGAAAGGGGGAGGTCAGCGGGGTGTCGCGGTCTGCTCGCCGGACGAGCGCCTGCTGCACGGCAAGGACCCCCGGGGGGCGGAAGGCCGCGCTCGGGGCTGCCGGCGCCGACCGCCCTGCTGGAGGACGCCGACCCGGCGACGCGGCACCCGGCCCTGGCCCTGCCGCGGCGGTGGACTGGAAGGCGACGGCACGCCGGGGCGGCTTCGAACCGACCGAACCGGCGGAGGGGTGGGCGCCGTTCTCGCAGTACAGGGGGAACCCGGCTGGAAGTGGTGAACACCACGGCCCCTTCAGCCACCCGCCGGTCCGATAATCGCACCATGGGAAAGCTCTACGCACGTATAGACGGCCGGCTGCGCACGTTCATCGAGGAGCAGCCGGTCTTCTTCACGGCCACCGCCCCGCTCGCGGGCGACGGCCACGTCAACCTGTCCCCCAAGGGCCGCGCCGGGACCCTCGTCGTCATCGACGAACAGACCCTCGCCTACCTGGACTTCGGCGGCAGCGGCGCCGAGACCATCGCCCACGTCCGCGAGAACGGCCGGATCACCCTGATGTGGTGCGCGTTCAGCGGGCCGCCGAACATCGTGCGCATCCACGGCGACGGCGAGGCCGTCTTCCGCGACGACCCGCGCTGGGCCGAGCTGATCGCCCTGTTCGGCGACGCCGACGGACCCTCCGCGCGGGCCGTCGTCCTCGTCCGGGCCCGCCGGATCGCCGATGTGTGCGGGTACGCGGTCCCCTTGATGGAGTACCAGGGCGAGCGGACCCTCCACGCGGAGTACTTCGGCCGCAAGAGCGACGAGGAGTTCGCGGAGTACTGCGAGAAGAAGGAGTTCATCGGATCGAGTCTCGACGGCCTGCCTGCGCTGCCGCTGCCCCTTCCGCCCCGTACCGTCTGACGTGTGCTGCGTACCGCTCTCGTCACCGGCTCGCTGATCGTCGCCGCCCTGCTGCCGCAGGGCCCCCGCGTCCAGGCCCCGCTGCCCGACCGTCTCGCCGACACCGGCGGCGGCAGCCAGCTGATCACCGCCGTCGCGCCCGCGCCCGGGTCCACGACCGGGCGGCTCACCTGGTGGGACCGGCGGGCGGGCCGCTGGTACGCGGCCGGGAGCGCCGAGGCCCGGTTCGGGGCGAAGGGGCTCACCGAGGGATCCACCCGCACCCAGGGGACCGACACCACGCCGACGGGCCTGTACGCCCTGCCGTACGCCTTCGGGATCCGTCCGGCGCCGGCCGGCACGGCGTACCCGTACCGGCCGGTGACGGAGGGGTCGTGGTGGTGCCAGGACAACGCCTCGGACAGCTACAACCGCTGGGTGGAGCCGCTGCCCGCGGACTGCGCGCCGGGCGAGGCCGAGCACCTGGTGACGTACGAGCAGCAGTACGCGCACGCGATGCTCATCGCCTTCAACTACGACCGGCCCGTGCGCGGCCGGGGCGCGGGCATCTTCCTCCACGTCAACGGCAAGGGGGCGACGGCCGGTTGCGTGTCCGTGCCGGAGCGGGCCATGCGGAAGATCCTGCGCTGGGCGGACCCGGGGCGGGGCCCGCACATCGCGATCGGCACGGAGTCCGGGGAGCTGGCCGTGACCCGCTACTGAAGCCGTGTCCCGGCGGTGCCCGCCGGGACCGGCTCAGCCCTCCTTCTGCGCCAGCCGCAGCAGGTGGTCGGCGAGGGCCTGGCCGCCCGCGGGGTCGCGGCTGATCAGCATCAGGGTGTCGTCGCCCGCGATCGTGCCGAGGATCGCCTGCAGTTCGGCCTGGTCGATGGCGGAGGCGAGGAACTGCGCGGCACCGGGCGGGGTGCGCAGAACCACGAGGTTGGCCGAGGCCTCCGCCGAGATCAGCAGTTCGCCGGAGAGGCGCCGCATGCGCTCCTCCTTCGCCGACTCGCCCAGCGGGGCCTGCGGGGTGCGGAAGCCGCCCTCGCTGGGCACCGCGTAGATCAGCTCGCCGCCGGTGTTGCGGATCTTCACCGCGCCCAGCTCGTCGAGGTCGCGCGAGAGCGTCGCCTGGGTGACGCTCAGCCCGTCGTCGGCGAGCAGTTTGGCCAGCTGGCTCTGGGAGCGGACCGGCTGCCGGTTGAGGATGTCCACGATCCGGCGGTGGCGTGCGGTGCGGGTCTGCGGGACGGCCTGGCCTCCCCCGTGCTCGTTGTCCTGCGCCTGACTCATCGTCGTCTCATTCTCCGGATCCGTCCCCGCTGGCTGCGTCGAGGACGCCGGGCAGTGCCTGGAGGAACGCGTCCGCCTCGGCCTCGGAGAGCACGTACGGGGGCATGAGCCGTACGACGTCGGGGGCGGGCGCGTTGACCAGGAAGCCGGCGTCCTGAGCCGCCTGCTGCACCCGGGGTGCGAGGGGCTCGGTCAGCACGATACCCAGCAGGAGGCCCGCACCACGGACGTGGGAGACGAGCGGATGGCCGTCCGCACCCCCGAGGTTCTCGATTCCGGAGCGCAGCCGCTCCCCCCGGGCCTTGACCTGGTCGAGCAGGCCGTCGGCGGCGATCGTGTCGATCACCGCGAGGCCGGCGGCGCAGGCGACCGGGTTCCCGCCGAAGGTGGTGCCGTGCTGCCCGGGCCGGAGCAGGTCGGCGGCCGGGCCGAAGGCGGCCACGGCGCCGATGGGCAGACCGCCGCCCAGTCCCTTGGCGAGGGTGACGAGATCGGGCTCCACGCCCTCGTGGGCCTGGTGCTCGAACCACTGGCCGCAGCGGCCGATGCCGGTCTGCACCTCGTCGAGGACGAGCAGGGTGCCGGTGGCGCGGGTGATCTCGCGGGCGGCCGTCAGGTAGCCGGCGGGGGGCACGACGACGCCGTTCTCGCCCTGGATCGGCTCGATCACGACGAGCGCGGTCTCCTCGGTGACGGCGGCCCGCAGGGCCTCGACGTCGCCGTAGGGGACGTGGGTGACGTCACCGGGCAGCGGCAGGAAGGGGTCCTGCTTCTTCGGCTGGCCGGTGAGCGCGAGGGCGCCCATGGTCCGGCCGTGGAAGCCGCCTTCGGTGGCGACCATGTGGGTCCGCCCGGTCAGCCGGCCGATCTTGAAGGCGGCCTCGACGGCCTCGGCGCCGGAGTTGCAGAAGAAGACCCGTCCCGGGCGGCCGAAGAGCTGGAGCAGCCGCTCGCCGAGGGCGAGGACCGGCCCGGAGGCGTAGAGGTTGGAGACGTGGCCGAGCGTGGAGATCTGCTCCGTCACCGCGGACACGATCGCGGGGTGCGCGTGGCCGAGGGCGTTGACCGCGATGCCGCCGACGAAATCGGTGTACTGCTTGCCGTCCGCGTCCCAGACCTGCGCGCCCTCGCCGCGTACGAGGGCCAGCGCGGGGGTGCCGTAGTTGTCGGTCAGCGCGCCCTGCCAGCGGGCGGCGTACTCCTGGTTTCCGGTCACTTGGGTTCCCCTCCCTGTGCGTCGGGCACGACCATCGTGCCGATTCCCTCGTCGGTGAAGATCTCCAGCAGGATCGAGTGCTGGACCCGTCCGTCGATCACGCGGGCGGTGCTGACACCGCCGCGCACGGCGTGCAGGCAGCCCTCCATCTTGGGCACCATGCCGCTGGACAGCTCGGGGAGCAGCTTCTCCAGCTCGCTGACGGTGAGCCGGCTGATGACCTCGTCGCTCCTCGGCCAGTCCGCGTACAGGCCCTCGACGTCGGTGAGGACCATCAGCGTCTCGGCGCCGAGTGCGGCGGCGAGCGCCGCGGCCGCCGTGTCGGCGTTCACGTTGTAGACGTGGTGGTCGTCGGCGCTGCGCGCGATGGAGGAGATCACCGGGATACGGCCGTCCGCCAGCAGCGCCTCGATCGCGCCGGTGTCGATGGCGGTGATCTCGCCGACCCGGCCGATGTCGACGAGCTCCCCGTCGATCTCCGGGCTGTGCTTGCTGGCGGTGATGGTGTGGGCGTCCTCGCCGGTCAGGCCGACGGCGAGCGGGCCGTGCTGGTTGAGCAGCCCGACGAGCTCGCGCTGGACGTGGCCCGCCAGGACCATGCGGACGACGTCCATGGCCTCGGGAGTGGTGACGCGCAGGCCCGCCTTGAACTCGCTGACCAGGCCCTGCTTGTCGAGCTGGGCATTGATCTGCGGGCCGCCGCCGTGCACGACGACGGGCCGCAGGCCCGCCTGGCGCAGGAAGACGACGTCCTGGGCGAAGGCGGCCTTGAGCTCCTCGTCGATCATGGCGTTGCCGCCGAACTTGATGACGACGATCTTGCCGTTGTGGCGGGTCAGCCAGGGCAGGGCCTCGATGAGGATCTCGGCCTTGGGGAGCGCGGTGTGCTTGCGTGCCGTGCTCATGAGGAGTACGCGCTGTTCTCGTGGACGTACTCGGCGGTGAGGTCGTTGGCCCAGATGACCGCCGACTCGGAGCCGGTGGCCAGGTCGGCGGTGATGCGGACCTCGCGGTCCTTCATCGACACCAGGTCGCGGTCCTCGCCGACCGAGCCGTTCTTGCAGACCCAGACTCCGTTGATGGCCACGTTGAGCCGGTCCGGGTCGAAGGCGGCCCGGGTGGTGCCGATCGCGGAGAGCACCCGGCCCCAGTTCGGGTCCTCGCCGTGGATGGCGCACTTGAGCAGGTTGTTGCGGGCGATGGACCGGCCGACCTCGACCGCGTCGTCCTCGCTGGCCGCGCCGACGACCTCGATGCGGATGTCCTTGCTGGCGCCTTCGGCGTCGCCGATGAGCTGGCGGGCGAGGTCGTCGCAGACGCTCCGTACGGCCTCGGCGAACTCGGCGTACGCCGGAACCTCGCCGGAGGCTCCCGAGGCGAGCAGCAGCACCGTGTCGTTGGTGGACATGCAGCCGTCGGAGTCGACCCGGTCGAAGGTGGTGCGGGTGGCGGAGCGCAGCGCCCTGTCGAGGGTGGCGCCGTCCACGTCGGCGTCGGTGGTGAGGACCACCAGCATGGTGGCCAGGCCCGGTGCGAGCATGCCCGCACCCTTGGCCATGCCGCCGACGGTCCAGCCGCCCACGCTCACGGCGGCCGTCTTGTGCACGGTGTCGGTGGTCTTGATGGCGATCGCGGCGGCCTCGCCGCCGTCCGCGGACAGGGCTGCCGCGGCGGCCTCGATGCCGGGGAGCAGCTTGTCCATGGGGAGCAGGACGCCGATCAGGCCGGTGGACGCGACGGCGACCTCTCCGGCGTTGTGCGGCTCGCCGAGGGTCTCGGCCACCTTTTCGGCGGTGGCGTGGGTGTCCTGGAAGCCCTTGGGGCCGGTGCAGGCGTTGGCGCCGCCGGAGTTCAGGACGACCGCGCCGACCGAGCCGCCGCGCAGGACCTGCTCGGACCAGTGCACGGGCGCGGCCTTGACGCGGTTGGAGGTGAAGACGCCCGCGGCGGCCAGACGCGGCCCGTGATTGACCACCAGGGCCAGGTCGGGGTTGCCGTTCGCCTTGATCCCGGCGGCGATGCCCGCCGCCGTGAATCCCTGTGCTGCCGTGACGCTCACGGTGCGACTCCGATCGTGGAAAGCCCGAGCTCCTCGGGGAGCCCGAGGGCGATGTTCATGCTCTGCACCGCGCCGCCGGCGGTGCCCTTGGTCAGGTTGTCGATGGCGCTGATGGCGATGATCCGCTGGGCGGACTCGTCGTAGGCCACCTGGAGGTGGACGGCGTTGGAGCCGCAGACGGCCTGGGTGGTCGGCCACTGGCCCTCGGGGAGCAGGCGGACGAAGGGCTCGTCGGCGTACGCCTTCTCGTAGGCGGCGCGGACGGTCTCCGCCGTCGCGCCGGGCAGGGCCTTGGCCGAGCAGTTGGCGAGGATGCCTCGGGGCATGGGCACGAGGTTCGCCGTGAAGGAGACCGAGACGCGCCGCCCGGCGAGCGGGGAGAGGTTCTGCACCATCTCGGGGGTGTGCCGGTGCACGCCGCCGACGCCGTACGGGGTGACGGAGCCCATCACCTCGGAGCCGAGCAGGTGCGGCTTGAGCGCCTTGCCCGCGCCGGAGGTGCCGGTGGCGGCGACGACGACGGCCTCGGGCTCGGCGAGCTGGGCCTGGTAGGCCGGGAACAGGGCGAGGGAGACCGCGGTCGGGAAGCAGCCCGGGACCGCGATGCGCTTGCTCCCCGCCAGCGCGGTGCGCCCGCCGGGGAGCTCGGGGAGTCCGTAGGGCCAGGTGCCGGCGTGCGGGGCGCCGTAGAACCTGTCCCAGTCGGCCGCGTCCTTGAGCCGGTGGTCGGCGCCCATGTCGACGACGAGCACGTCCTCGCCGAGCCGGGCGGCGACGGCGGCGGACTGGCCGTGGGGCAGTGCGAGGAACACGACGTCGTGACCGGCGAGGACCTCGGGCGTGGTCGCCTCCAGGGTCCGGCCCGCGAGCGGCACCAGGTGCGGCTGGAGGGAGCCGAGGAGCTGTCCGGCGTTGGAGTTGCCGGTCAGTGCGCCGATCTCCACTTCGGGGTGCGAGAGCAGCAGGCGCAGGACTTCGCCGCCCGCGTATCCGCTCGCTCCGGCCACCGCTACACGTACTGCCATCGGACCCTCCTCGTCGATGGCATGACTATACGTATCTACGCACGTTTATGCAAAGCCCTTCCTTCCGGACGGCCGCCCCTCCCAGTGTGACGGGTTCCGGACCGGACGACGGGGCCCAGGGCCGCCCGGCCCTACGCCGGCGGATGCCGGACCCAGACGTTCGGCTCCACGTAGACGGCGTGGCCCTGCTCCGGCTCGCAGTGGACCGGCGTGAGGGCACCCGGGACCAGGACCGGCCCCGGTGCGTCGAAGGGAAGACCGGTCCACTCCCGCCATTCGGCGAGCGATCCGGTGATCGTCATCGACAGCGGGGCCACCGAGTCGATCACCCCGCCCGCGCGGACGTGGACGCGCAGCCACGGGTCGCAGGGCAGGCCGTCCTCCCGGGTGCGGTACGCGTAGGCGTGGATCGGGGTGTCCGGCTCGGCGTGCTTCGCGCTGGGCCGGACCGGGGCGACGACCTCGGCGAAGCCGCGGGCACGGGCGTTCTCGCGCAGGGCGGCCAGCATCAGCCCGGACAGGCCCTCGCCCTGCCGGCCGGTGGCGACGCTGATCTCGACGGCGCTCACCGTGTCGGGCCGGACCCCTCGCCGCAGGTCGGAGAAGGTCCACAGGAGGACCTGGTCCCAGCCCCGGGCGGGCAGCACCCCGTCCCGCCCCGGCGCGTGCTGCGCGAAGGGGACGCTGAACCCGCGCGCCACGACCGCGTCGCCGTCGGTGGCGACCAGTACGTACTCCGGCAGCTCGGCCACCATCCGCGGATACAGCAGCCAGGCCAGCGGGTCGTGGCCGGCGAACTCCGGCCACGAGTCCGTCATGTCCCAGAGGCGGCCTGCCAGTTCGGGCCGCTCGGCAAGGGTGGTGATCACTGTTCCGGTCATCCCCGCAGGCTAGACAGGGGCCCGGGGTGACTCAACCGGTTTGCGCCGCCTGCAGGGAGAGGTACCAGCGGCCCGACCATCCGGTCAGCGTCACGGTGGACAGCGGCCGGACGTCGACGTTCCAGTACGTCTGCGGGGGCGCGTTCAGCGCGTAGACCAGGGCCGCCCGGACCACCGAGGGCTCGGCGACCGCCACGATCGCGCCCCCGTCGTCGGCCGGCCGGGTGTCCAGCCAGCCTCCGATGCGGGAGATGAAGGCGAGCAGGGACTCCCCTCCGTGCGGGGCGGCCCGGGGGTCGGCGAGCCAGAGCTCCACGGACCCGGGTTCGCGGGCGGCCACCTCGGCCAGGGTCAGCCCCCGCCAGCGGCCCATGTCGCACTCGCGCAGCGCGGGCTGGGCCATCGGCGCGTACCCGAGGGCCTGACCGGTCGCCCGGCTGCGCGGGGTCGGGGAGCAGTAGCGCAGCCCGGCCGCGCCCAGCGGTACGAGCCCCCGGGCGGCCAGCTCCACCGACCGCAGGCCGGTCCCGTCCAGCGGGCGGTCGTCGTCGAAGCGCTCGGCGAGCAGCGAGCAACTACGGGCTGCGGCAACGAGCGAGACCCGAACATGCATGCGGCGATGGTGAGCCGTCGGCCGCGCGGGGTCAAGCGTCCGGACCGACGCCGCGGGGGAGCCCGGCCTTCAGCCGCCGCACCGCCTCCACCAGCTCCGCGGGGCCCGAGACCCCGGCGAAACCCATGCGCACGTAGGCGGCCGGCGGTTCCGCGCAGAAGTACGGACGGCCGGGCGCGACCGCGACCCCGGCGCGCAGGGCGGCGGCCGCGAAGGCGGTGTCGTCGCCCGCTCCCCCGGTACGGACCCACAACTGGTAGCCGCCGGAGGGCAGGTGGGGCAGCTCCAGCCCGGGCAGCTCCCGTCGCAGGGCGCCGGCGAGCACCTCCCGCCGGTGCCGGAGCTCGGCGGCCACGGCCCGCAGGTGGCGCGGCCAGGCGGGAGCGCCGACCAGCTCCAGGGCCGCCTCCTGGAGGGGCCGGGGCACGAAGAAGCTGTCCACGACCTGGATGGCGCGCAGCCGGTCCACGACCGGGCCGCGGGCCGCGATGGCACCCACCCGCAGGCTGGGGGAGGTCACCTTGGTCAGCGACCTGACGTGCACCACCAGCCCGGACTCCACGGCGTCGTCCTCGGCGGCCAGTGTCGGGGGCAGCCGGCCAGCGTCCTCGTGGGCCAGGGACCGGGCGTAGTCGTCCTCGACCACGAAGGCACCGGCCGCCCGGGCGATCCGCAGCACCTCGGCCCGCCGCCCGGGGGCCAGTACCGCCCCGGTCGGGTTCTGGAAGAGCGGCTGGCACACGAAGACCCGCGCCCCGGTCGCTTCGAAGGCGGCGGCCAGCAGTTCCGGCCGGACCCCCTCGGCGTCCACCGGGACGGGCACGGGACGGCAGCCCGAGGCGCGGGCGATCGCCAGCAGGCCGGGATAGGTCGGGGACTCGACCAGGATCGGCGCCCCGGGCGGGGCCAGTGCGCGCAGGGCGGTGGTCAGGGCGCTCTGCCCGCCCGCGGTGACGAGGACGTCGGAGGCGGTGACGGCTCCGCCGATCTCCCGGGCGAACCAGTCGCGCAGCTCGGGCAGCCCTTCGACGGGCGGCCGCCCCCAGGCTCCGGGCCGCCGGCCGGCCCGGGCCAGTGCGGCCGCCATGGCCCGCTCGGGCTGGAGCGAGGGGTGCAGGTACCCGCCGTTGAGCTCGACGACGCCGGCCGGGGGCGCGGTGAGCGAACTCAGCACCCCGGTGGCGTCGACGGAACGCGGGATGACCTCCCCGGCCCCCTCCGCACTGAGGGCGACCTCCTGCCAGGAGGTGTCCCCGGTCACGGGGGCCTCGGCCCGGGGCCGGGCCCGGAAGACGCCGGCGCCGGGCCGGGTGACCACGAGGCCCTCGGCGGCGAGCTGCGCGAGGGCCCGGGACACCGTGACGGGGCTGACCCGGAAGCGCTCGACCAGAGCCCTGCTCGACGGGAGCTTTCCACCTACCGAGTAGCGGACGAGCTCGGTCCTCAGGGATTCTGCCAGCTCCGCCACGCTGCTACGCTCGTACATGACAGCACAGAATAGCGCTACTCTCCCATCGACGATAGCGGTCGAGGATTCCGCGGGCCGGGCCGCGGGTCCGGCCGCCACCCGGGGCACCCTCCTCGCCTCGCTCGGAGTCATCGCCTTCTCGCTGACCTTCCCGGCCACCGCCTGGGGCCTGGAGAGCTTCGGGCCGTGGTCCCTGGTGGCCCTGCGCAGCGTCCTCGCCGCCGTCATCGCCGGGGGCTTCCTGCTGGCCCGGCGGGCCCCGCTGCCCGGCCGCGAGCACTGGGCGGGCCTGGCCGTGGTCGCCGGCGGGGTGGTCGTCGGCTTCCCCCTGCTCACCACCCTCGCGCTGCAGACCTCCACCACCTCGCACGCCGCCGTCGTCGTGGGCCTGCTCCCGCTGACCACGGCCGCGCTCTCCGCGCTCCGTACCGGGGCCCGGCCCTCGCGCACCTTCTGGGGTGCGGCGGGGGCCGGGGCGGCGGTGGTCCTCGGGTTCACCGTGGCGCAGAGCGGCGGCGCCCTCTCGGCGGGCGACGCCTACCTCTTCGCCGCCCTGCTGGTGTGCGCCGCCGGATACACCGAGGGCGGGCGCCTCGCGCGGGTGCTGCCCGGCTGGCAGGTGGTCGGCTGGGCCCTGGTGCTGTGCCTGCCGCTCAGCGTGGCCGGCTCGGCGCTCGGGCTCGCGTACGAGCCGGTGCACCTCACCGGCCACGGGCTGGCCGGCCTGGTCTGGGCGGCGGCCGGCTCCACCTTCCTCGGCCTGTACGTCTGGTACCGGGGGATGGCGGAGATCGGCGCGCCCCGGGCCAGCCAGCTCCAGCTCGCCCAGCCGCTGCTCACCCTGGTCTGGTCGGTGGCGCTGCTGGGCGAGCACCTCTCCCCCGCCGTACCGGCGGCCGCCTGCGCGGTGCTGCTCTGCATTGCGGTGACCCAACGGGTCAAATAGCCGCGTTCCGACCTAAACTGCTAGCACCGGATCGGACCGCCACGGAGGAGGTCAGTTATGCGCGCGACCGAAGGCGACCAGCTGGTGCAGCACGGCAGGATCGTCGGACAGCACGACAAGGTGGGCGAGATCACCCAGGTGCTGGGCGAGAACGGCACTCCCCCGTACCGGGTCCGTTTCCAGGACGGGCACGAGGCTCTGATGGCTCCCGGACCCGACTGCACGGTCCGCCACCCCGAAGAGCCCGAGCACTGACTCAGCGCGGGGGCACGGCCGAGCCGTAGTGGTCGGCGACGACCCTGGCCATCGCCCCGTTGGGATCCGCGGCCACCTGCTTCGCGGAGAAGTAGACGTGGCCGCGGACCTCTTCGAGGTCCCGGGCGAAGCTGACGTGCCGCGACAGCTCCGCTGGGTCGCGCCAGGCCGCGGTCGGGCTGTCGGCGTCGCAGCGGTACAGCGCCTCCCCCACGTACAGGTCCACGCCGGTGCCCTGCACGGTGTGCGCCCACCAGGGGACGACGTCGGCGTAGTCGGCGACCGGATGGCCGATGTGCCAGTACGCCTGGGGCACGACGTAGTCGACCCAGCCCTCCCTGACCCACCTGCGGGTGTCCGCGTACAGGTCGTCGTACGTGGCGAGGCTGCCGTCCGTCGGTGAGCCCAGCGGGTCCCGCCCGGCGTTGCGCCAGACCGCGAACGGGCTGATGCCGAACCGCGCCTGCGGGCGGACCTCCTTGACCCGCACGGACATCTCGCTGACCAGGGTGTCGGTGTTGTGGCGGCGCCAGGCGGCGCGCGAGGCGAAGCCGGAGCCGTGCTCCTCGTAGGCGGCGTCGTCGTCGAAGTACTCGCCTTCCACGGGGTAGGGGTAGAAGTAGTCGTCCCAGTGCACCGCGTCCACGGCGTAGCGGCCAACGGCGTCGATCATGGCGTCCTGGACGAAGTGGCGCACCTCGGGCAGGCCGGGGTTGTAGTAGAGCTTGCCGCCGTACGCGACCGTCCAGCCGGGGTTGCGCCGGGCCGGGTGCCCGGACACCAGCCGCCCGGGGTCGGTGTGGTGGGCGACCCGGTACGGGTTGAACCAGGCGTGCAGTTCCAGGCCGCGGGCGTGCGCCTCGGTGACGGCGGTGCCCAGCGGATCCCACCCGGGATCCGTGCCCTGCTTCCCGGTCAGCCACTGCGACCACGGCTCCAGCGGCGAGGGCCACAGCGCGTCGGCCGCCGGCCGGACCTGGAGGATCACCGCGTTCAGCCGGCGCTCGACGGCGGCGTCGAGGAGGCCGAGCAGTTCGCGCCGCTGCTCCGCGGCCGGGAGCCCGCTCCTGGAGGGCCAGTCCACGTTCGACACGGTCGCGATCCACATCCCGCGGAATTCCGGGGCAGCCGCGGCCCACGACGGCCCCGGTTCCGCCGGACTCCCGGCCGCGGCCGGCCGGTGCGGCGCTCCCCGCCCCCCGGGGGCGACGGCCGCTCCGGCCGTCCCCGTCTGCCCCGCGGCGGCCGTGACCAGCGCGCCTGCCGCCCCCGCCAGCAGCCCTCGCCGCCCGATGTGCGCCATGTGACGACTCCGTTCCTGTGCGTGAAGTTGATCTGCTGCGCACAGCATGCCGCCCCGGCCCGCCACCTCGGGCAAGGTCGGGGGTAACGTCGTGGGGCGTGGCGGGCGCCGGAATGCAGTTACCACTGACAAGCACGGGGGACCCGCGATGGATGAGCAGCGAAAGGCACGATGTGACGGACCTCTCTACCCTCCCGACCGACATCGCACGGGTCGGCGTAGTGGGCTGCGGCCAGATGGGCGCGGGCATCGCCGAGGTGTGCGCCCGCAGCGGCCTTGAGGTGAAGGTCGCCGAGACCACGGGCGAGGCCCTGGAGATCGGGCGCACCCGGCTGCACAACTCCCTGATGAAGGCCGCCGAACGCGGCAAGATCAGCGAGGAGGAGCGGGACGCGACCCTGGCCCGCCTCACCTTCACCACCGACCTCGGCGAATTCGCCGACCGTGACCTCGTCATCGAGGCCGTCGTCGAGAACGAGCAGGTCAAGACGGAGATCTTCCAGGTCCTCGACCAAGTGGTCACCCGGCCGGACGCGATCCTGGCCTCGAACACCTCCTCCATTCCCCTGGTCAAGCTGGCCGTCTCCACCTCGCGCCCCGACCAGGTCATCGGCATCCACTTCTTCAACCCGGCGCCGGTGCAGCAGCTCGTCGAGCTGATCCCCGCGCTGACCACCGGTGAGGAGACGGTCAAGCGGGCCGATGCCCTGGTGCGGGACGTGCTGGGCAAGCACGCGATCCGCGCCCAGGACCGTTCCGGCTTCGTGGTCAACGCGCTCCTCATCCCGTACCTGCTGTCCGCGATCCGGATGTTCGAGTCGGGCATCGCGAGCCGCGAGGACATCGACAACGGCATGGAGCTGGGCTGCGCCCACCCGATGGGCCCGCTGAAGCTGGCGGACCTGATCGGCCTGGACACCGTGGCCTCGGTCGCCGACTCCATGTACGCCGAGTACAAGGAGCCGCTGTACGCCGCCCCGCCGCTGCTCCAGCGGATGGTCGACGCGGGCCGCCTCGGCCGCAAGACCGGCTCGGGCTTCTACCCGTACGGATGACCTAGCCGAGCCGCAGATGGTGCAGGAGCAGGAGCCCGGCCGCCATGTTGGCGGCCGGGATCTCCCCGCGCGCGATCATCTGGGGGACGAGCCCGAGCGGCACCCACTCGCGGCGTGAGGACTCGAAGTCGTCCTCGGGATGGCCGGTCCAGGTGGCCCCGTCCGCCCAGTACAGGTGGTGGCGGGCGTCCGTCAGCCCGTTGGAGGGCTCGACGGTCATCAGGTGGTGGAGCGGGCCGGGCCGCCAGCCCGACTCCTCCTCCATCTCCCGGGCCGCGGCGGCGGCGATGTCCTCGCCGTCCTCGACCACCCCGGCGGGCAGTTCCCAGCCCCAGCTGTCGGTGATGAAGCGGTGCCGCCACAGCAGCAGCACCTCGTCCGCCGCGTTGACGGCCGTGGCGACGGCGACGGGACGGAGCCGGATCACGAAGTGGTCCAGGTGCCGCCCGTCGGGCAGTTCCACGTCGGCGAGATTCACGTCGAACCAGCGGTTCTTGTACACAGTCTGCTCACTGAGGTTCGTCCACTGCACGGCTGTGCCACCTTCCGATCGAGTTGGTGGCAACATGGCAGCAGTTCACGGCCTCACAGGGGAACGCGCAGCGCCCCGTCGATCAGCTGCGCGGTCTCCTCCGCGCCCGAGCAGCCACTGGTCAGCAGCTGTTCGCGGACCGCCCTGAGCCGGTCGCGCAGCCGCAGCGACTCCATCCCCTTGGCCCGCTCGGCCATTTCGGCCGCGGCGGCCACCGCCCGGTCCGCCTCCCCCTGCCGCAGCTGGATCTCGCACAGCATCGCCAGCCGGTGCACCCGGCCCCGGTCGTGCGCCGGGGTGCCGACCGCTGCCGTCGCCTGCTCGTGGGCCGCGTCGAGCTCCCCCATGCTCAGCAGCGCCTGCGCCACCTGGACGTTGACGAGCCCCGGCTGGACGTAGCCGGTCTCGTCGGGCTCGGTGCCGGGCCGGATCCGGTCGGCGGCCGCCTCCGCGCTGCGGATGCAGCCCAGTGCGGCCCCGCTGTCGCCGAGTTGCGCGTACGCCTTGGCCTGCATGGCGTACAGGTCGGCGGCCAGGGCCGGGGTGGTGTGCCGGCCCGCGGCGCGCAGGGCCGCCTCGGCGAAGGCGACGGCCTGGCGGTACTCGCGCAGGTGCAGGGACTGGTTGACGAGCAGCGCGATCACGTAGGCCCCGAGTCCCCGGTCGCCGCTGGCCTTGGCCAGGCGCAGGGCCTGGTGGAAGTAGCGCTGGGCCAGGCCGTGCGCGTCCGAGTCGTACGCGCAGATGCCCGCCACCGCCACCAGGGACCCGGTGGCGCGGTGCAGCCGGCGCCCGAGCGCGTCGGGGTAGCTCCCGCGCAGCATGGGCGCGGTCTCGCTGCCGAGGAAGCGGACGATCCTGGCGCGGGTGGCCACGCCCCCGGCGCGGCGGTACATCAGCTCGTAGTGGGCGCGGGCCGCCCGCAGGACCTCGATGTGCTCCGGCCCGATCCGGTACGGGCCTTCGCGGGAGACGTCGGCGTCCTCGGGCGGGTTCTCCCACTCCCAGACCGGGATGACCGCGGACGTGCCGGTGACGGCCCCGGCGGTGAGCAGCTGGGGCCGGCCCTGCTCGTCCGAACGCCACAGGGCGGCGGCCCGGTCGACGAACCCGCTGAGCGGTGAGGCGTGCGAGGAGCCCGGCCCGTCCGGCATGCCGAGCCCGATGTCGTCCAGTCCCAGGGGGCGCCGCAGCCGGCCGCCGAGCACCTCGCAGATCAGGTCGGGCACCTGGCCGCGCGGCCGCTGGCCCCTCAGCCAGCGGGCCACCGCCGTGTGTTCGTAGCGCAGGGCGAGCCCTCGGGTCCGGCCCGCCTGGTTCACGTACGCGGCGAGTCCGGCGTGGGACATGCCCGCCTCGGCGAGGAGGGCGTCGAGCAGGACATTGGGCTGCATGGGCCGCTCCCCGGGGCTCGTCGTTCTCAGGCTAGTGGGTGCGCGGTTCACACGGGGTGTGAACCGCGTACGCGCATAAATGCGATACGCACCCTGCCGCGCGAGGGCCGTTCGGCGGTTCACTGAAGAGCCTCGCCAAGAGGCAGCTCGGGTCGTCGGCTCCCCCTCGTACAGTGCGACGACCCGTCACCGCGCCGCCCGTTCTGCTGTCTGCCCGACACTCCACGGCAGGCGGGCGGCGTGTGCCGGTCCCGCCGGTGTCCGGTTGGTCGCCGGGCCGCGGCAGGGACCGGGCCGAACGCGCGCCGGGCCCACCCACCAGGGCCCGGTGCGCGGTTCGGGCGAACAGACCGGACAGACCCGGGCCGAGCGGGCCGGCCGGACCGGAAGGACCGGCCGCCGCATCGGTCAGGGCCTGTCGTCGCGGAGCACCAGCAGGGCGGCATCGTCGGCGAGTCGCCCGCCGGTGTGCCGGAGCAGTGCGGCGTGCACGCGCGCGACCAGCCGCGCGCGCGAGCGCGCCGCCTCCTCCTCCAGGACGCGGCCGAGGGGGAAGAACCGCCCGCCGACCACCCGGTGCACACGCACGGGCCGTCGGCGTGCTCACCGAACGGGTGCGCTGGGGGTCCTTCGGACCCGGCACGGCACAGGGGGCGTACCCGGTGCTCCGGATACGCCCCCTGCCGGCCTGGCACAGGCCTGCGGTACGCGGTTACGCGCCGCGCAGCACCGCCCCGGTCCGCTCGCCCGCCAGGGCCACCGCCGCGTCGCGCGCGGCCGTGGACTCCTCGGCGGTCAGCGTGCGGTCGGTCGCGCGGAAGCGCAGCGCGTACGCCAGGGACTTCTTGCCCTCGCCGACCTGCTCACCGGTGAACACGTCGAACAGCCGCAGCGATTCGAGGAGTTCCCCCGCACCCTTGCGCAGGGCCGCCTCCACGTCCGAGGCCGGGACGGAGGCGTCCACGATCAGCGCCACGTCCTGGGTCGCCACCGGGAAGGAGGAGATCCGGGGCGCCTGGAGCCCCTCGCCGCCGGCCGCCGCGAGGCGGTCGAGGTCGAGCTCCATCGCGCTGGTGCGGGCCGGCAGGCCCATCGCCTTGACCACGCGCGGGTGCAGCTCACCGGCGTGGCCGATGACCTGCTCGACGCCGTCGAGGGTGACGACCAGCTCGGCGCAGCGGCCCGGGTGCCAGGGGCCGTACTGGCCCTGGCGCACGACCAGCTCCGTACCGGCCTCGGCGGCCAGCGCGCGTGCGGCCTGGACGGCGTCCGCCCAGTCGGCCGGGCGGCCCTTGCCCCACCAGCCGGCCTGTTCGCGGCCGCCGGCCAGCACGACCGCGGCGTACCGCGGCTGCGCGGGCAGGGCCGCGTTCAGGGTGTCGATCTCCTCGTCCGTGGGACGCCGGTCGACGGGCAGCCGTACGGCGACGCCCGGCTGCGGGCCGGCGAGGAAGACCGAACCGGTCTCGAAGAGCGCGAGGTCGTGGCTGCCCCGGCTGTCGTTGCGGCGCAGCGCGCCCAGCAGGCCCGGCAGCAGCGTGGTGCGCAGCGCCGGCTCCTCGTCGGAGAGCGGGTTGACCAGCTTGACGACCTGGCGGGCCGCGTCGTGCGCGGGCAGCTGGAGCTGGTCGAAGACCTGCTCGCCGAGGAACGGGTAGCTCAGCGCCTCGACGTAGCCCGCGCCGGCCAGCGCGCGGCCGACCCGGCGGTGCAGCTGCTGGCGCGCGGTCAGGCCGCGGCCGGAGGGCACCTGCGGAAGCGTCGACGGGAGGTTCCCGTAGCCCTCCAGCCGGATGACCTCTTCGGCGAGGTCGTTGGGCTCGGCGAGGTCGGGCCGCCACGACGGGACGGTGACGACGAGCTCGTCCTGGCCGTAGACGTCGCAGCCGATCTCCTGGAGGCGGCGGACGACGGTCTCGCGGCCGTAGTCCATGCCCGCGACCCGGTCGGGGTGGTCCGCGCTCATCGCGACGGTGCGCGGGGCGCCCGGGGCGAGGAACTCGGTGACGCCGGCCTCGGCGGTGCCGCCCGCGAGCAGCACCAGCAGGTCGACGGTGCGCTGCGCGGCCGCAGCGGCGGCCTGCGGGTCGACGCCCCGCTCGAAGCGCTTGGAGGCCTCGGAGGAGAGCTTCAGGCGGCGGGCGGTGCGCGAGATCGACACGGCGTCGAAGTGCGCGGCCTCGATCACGACCTCCGTCGTCCCCGTGACCCGGCCGGTCTCGGGGTCGGTGACGGAGTCGGCGATCTCGGTGTCGGCGCCGCCCATGACGCCGGCGAGGCCGATCGGCCCGCTGCTGTCGGTGATCACCAGGTCCTCGGCGTCGAGCGTGCGCCTGACCCCGTCGAGGGTGGTGAACTTCTCGCCCTGCTCGGCCCGGCGGACGCCGATGGCGCCGTCGATCCGCGAGCGGTCGTAGGCGTGCAGGGGCTGGCCGAGCTCCAGCATCACGTAGTTGGTGATGTCGACGGCGAGCGAGATCGGGCGCATGCCCGCCTTCTGCAGGCGGCGGGTCAGCCAGATCGGGGAGCGCGCGTCGGGGTCGAGGCCGGTCACCGTGCGGGCGGTGAAGCGGTCGCAGCCGGCCGGGTCGTCGACCTGGACCGGGTAGCCGTACGCGTTCGGCGCGGGGACGTCGAGCAGCGCCGGGTCGCGCAGCGGCAGGCCGTACGCGGTCGCCGCCTCACGGGCGATGCCGCGCAGGGACATGCAGTAGCCGCGGTCCGGGGTGATGTCGATGTCGAGGACCTCGTCGACGAGCTGGAGCAGCTCGATCGCGTCGGTGCCGGCCTCGTACTCCGGCGGCAGCACGATGATGCCGTGCGTGCCGTCGTCGCCCATGCCCAGCTCGTCGCCGGAGCAGATCATGCCGTGCGAGGTCCGGCCGTACGTCTTGCGCGCGGCGATCGCGAAGTCGCCGGGCAGCACGGCGCCGGGCAGGACCACGACGACCTTGTCGCCGACGGCGAAGTTCCGGGCGCCGCAGACGATCTCCTGCGGTTCGCCGGTGCCGTTGGCGGCGCCGACGTCGACGGTGCAGAAGCGGATCGGCTTGCGGAAGCCCTCCAGCTCCTCGATGGTCAGCACCTGGCCGACGACGAGCGGGCCCTTGAGCCCTCCGCCGAGCTGCTCGACGGTCTCGACCTCGAGGCCGGCGTCGACCAGCTTGGCGGCCACGTCACGGCCGGTCTCACCCGCGGGGAGGTCGACGTACTCCCGCAGCCAGGAAAGCGGGACGCGCATCAGATCTCACTCCCGAACGGCCGGGTGAAACGGACGTCACCCTCGACCATGTCTCGCATGTCTTCGACGTTGTGCCGGAACATCAGCATCCGCTCGATGCCGAATCCGAAGGCGAACCCGCTGTACTTCTCGGGGTCCACACCACAGGCGGTCAGCACCTTGGGGTTGACCATGCCGCAGCCGCCCAGCTCGATCCAGCCCTCGCTGGAACAGGTACGGCACGGGCGGTCGGGGTTGCCCACCGATTCGCCGCGGCACACGTAGCACTGCATGTCCATCTCGGCGGACGGCTCGGTGAAGGGGAAGAAGTGCGGGCGCAGGCGCGTCGTGGTGCCCTCGCCGAACAGCTCCTGGACCATGTGGTCCATGGTGCCCTTGAGGTCCGCCATGGTCAGGCCCTCGTCCACGGCGAGCAGCTCGACCTGGTGGAAGACCGGGGTGTGCGTCGCGTCGAGCTCGTCGGTGCGGTACACCCGGCCCGGGCAGACGATGTAGACGGGGGGCTTGCGCTCCAGCAGCGAGCGCGCCTGCACCGGGGAGGTGTGGGTGCGCAGCACGACACCGGACTCGTCGCCCTCGGTGCCCTGGGGCCCCTGGACGAAGAAGGTGTCCTGCATCTGGCGGGCCGGGTGGTCGGGCGTGAAGTTGAGGGCGTCGAAGTTGAACCACTCCGCCTCGACCTCGGGCCCTTCGGCCACCTCGTACCCCATGGCCGTGAAGATGTCCGCGATGCGGTCCATCAGCGTGGTCAGGGGGTGCCGGGCGCCGGCGGGGACGCGGTCGTAGGGCAGCGTGACGTCCACCGCCTCCTCGACCAGCACCCGTTCGTCGCGCTCGGCCTCCAGCGCGACCGTGCGGGCCCCGAAGGCCTTGTTCACGGCGCCGCGGGCCTGTCCCACGCGCTTGCCCGCCTCGGCCTTGGCCTGGGGCGGGAGGGCGCCGATCTCCCGGTTGGCGAGCGCCAGGGGCGAGCGGTCGCCCATGTGCGCGGTCTTCGCCTCCCGGAGCGCGTCGAGGTCGCCGGCGGCGGCGAAGGCGGCGAGCGCCTCGTCCCGCATGCGCTCGATCTCTTCCGGTTTCAGTGCCTCGACCTCGACAGGGTCGTACGACTTGTTCGGTGCCGACATCTCTTCCCGTACTTCCGATGGCTGGCTGGTGGGTCCCCGTACGGCGCGATCAGACCGATCGACACAGAGACACAAAGGTGCCAAAGGACGAGTCTAAAGGTCGCTGGGGGTGAAGGAGCCCGTGGGCCGCTCGGCGAGACGCTCCGCAGGGTTACTGCGTGAGGTACGCCGGTGCGCTCACGGGCAGGATAAATCGGAACTCGGCGCCGCCGCCGGGGCCGCGGCCGACCGCGATGGTGCCGCCGTGGGCCTCCACGATGCCTTTGACGATGTACAGGCCCAGGCCGGTGCCGCCGCGCTTGCTGCCCCGCCAGAAGCGGGTGAAGACGCGGCCCATCGACTCCTCGGGGATTCCGGGGCCTTCGTCGGTCACGGTGACGGCTGTTCCCTTCTCATGCGGCGATACGTCGATGGTGACCGTTCCGTCACCGTGGCGCACCGCATTTTCAAGGAGGTTGCCGAGGATCTGGTCGATCTTGTCCGGATCGGCCCACAGGTCGGGCAGGGGGTGGCTGACGCTGACGAGGAAGCGTTCGGGGGCCTGGCCGTTCGCGGTGAGGGCCTGGACGTGACGGCCGACGGCGGTGGCGATGTCCACCGGCTGGCGCCGCACCTCCAGACGGCCGGAGTCGATGCGGGAGATGTCGAGGAGTTCGGTGATCAGCCGGGTGACGCGGTTGGCGTCGGCGTCGACGGTCTCCAGCATCAGCCGCTTCTGGTCGTCGGTGAACCGCTCCCACTTGGCGAGCAGGGTGGCGGTGAACCCCTTGACGGAGGTCAGCGGGGAGCGCAGCTCGTGGGCGACCGTGGCGATCAGTTCGGCGTGGCTGCGCTCGGTGCGGCGGCGGGCCTCGGTACCGCGCAGGGTGACCACGAGGCGGCTCAGCGGGCCGGTGGGGTGCGTGCGGACGTACCGGGCGGAGACCAGCACCTCGCGGCCGCCGGGGAGGAGCAGGTTCCGCTCGGGCTGTCCGCGCCGGGTGGCGAGGCCCCCGTAGGGGTCGGTCAGCGTCCACCAGCGGCGGCCGTCCAGGTCCTCCAGCGGCAGGGCCCGGTCGATGGCCGCGCCGAGCGCCTGACGGGGGTCGGTGGCGGTCATCCGGGCCGCGGCCCGGTTGAAGCAGATGACGCGCCCGCTGCCGTCGGCGACGACGAGCCCGTCGGGCAGGTCGTCGGGGTCGATCCCGAAACCGGGACCCTCGCCGGAGGGGCGTCCCGGGACGTCCCCCGCGTGCGGGCCGCTCCCCTGTGCCGGGACGCCGGTACGGGCACCCGGGCCGGGCCCGGGCTGCGCTGCCGGGCGTCCGGGGGCGTCCTGGGACCGCCGCTCGGCCGCGTCCGCGGCTCCCGCGGTCCCCGGTGAGCTGTTCGTACCGACGGTCATCTCCCCGTACCCCACATCTCCGGGTAGCGCAGTAAGCCCCGGGGCCGCCACATTACTAGCTGGGGGTCACGGAGCGGCACCCTCCGGACGCCCGCTGTGCACGCGCCGAGGCGTAGAGGCAGACGGCGGCGGCCGTCGCGAGGTTCAGGCTCTCCGCCTTGCCGTGGATCGGGACCCGTACGACGGCGTCCGCCAGGGCCCTGGTCTCCTCCGGCAGGCCCCAGGCCTCGTTCCCGAAGACCCAGGCGGTGGGGCCGCCCATGGTGCCCGCGTCCAGCTCGGCGTCCAGGTCGTCCTCGCCCGCCCCGTCGGCGGCGAGGATCCGTACGCCGGCACCGCGCAGGCCCTCGACGGCCTGCTCCACCGGGACGCCGACGGCGACCGGCAGGTGGAAGAGGGAGCCCACGGAGGCCCGTACGGACTTGGGGTTGTAGAGGTCCACCGAGGCGTCGGTGAGCACCACGGCGTCCGCACCGGCGGCGTCCGCGCAGCGCAGCACCGTTCCGGCGTTGCCGGGGTCGCGCACGTGTGCGAGGACGGCGACGAGCTTGGGCCGCGCCGCGAGGATGTCCTCGAAGGGCGAGTCCAGGAAGTGGCAGACGCCGACGAGGCCCTGCGGGGTGACGGTCTGCGAGACCTCGGCGAGCACGTCGTCGCCGGCGTAGTGGACCCGGGCGCCGGAGGCCAGCGCGGCGTCGACGATGTCGGCGTAGCGCTCTGCGGCCTCGACGGTCGCGAACAGCTCGATCAGGGTCGACGCGCCCCCGTCGCCGCGGTGCTCGACCGCCTCGCGGACCGCCTGCGGGCCCTCGGCGAGGAACCGGCGCTCCTTGGTGCGGAAGTTGCGCCGCGCCAGGCGCCTGGCGGCGGCCACCCGCGGGGATCGGGGGGAGATCAGCTCGGCGGGGTGACCCAGGTCAGCCATGGTCTCTGCGGTTCTCTCTCAGGGGTGCGGGGGCGCCTCGGGGCGCGGCGGTACGGAGCGCGCGGGGCGCCGGACGGGCGGTGCCGGCGCACACGGCGCGGGCGGCACGGACGGCGCGCACCCGCGGGGCGGGGAAAGCACTCGGACCCGCAGGCGAGGAGCCTGCGGGTCCGAGCATGCCGACTGCTGACGCGGCCGGCCAGGCCTTACGCGGCGGCCTTGGGGGCGTTGACGTCGGACGGAAGCGCCTTCTGCGCGACCTCGACGAGCGCGGCGAACGCGTTGGCGTCGTTGACGGCCAGCTCCGCGAGGATCTTGCGGTCCACCTCGATGTTGGCGGCCTTCAGACCCTGGATGAGGCGGTTGTACGTCATGCCGTTCTGGCGGGCAGCGGCGTTGATGCGCTGGATCCACAGCTGACGGAAGTCGCCCTTGCGCTTCTTGCGGTCGTTGAAGTTGTAGACCAGCGAGTGGGTGACCTGCTCCTTGGCCTTGCGGTACAGGCGCGAACGCTGACCGCGGTAGCCGGAGGCCGCCTCGAGGATCGCCCGGCGCTTCTTGTGGGCGTTTACTGCCCGCTTGACGCGTGCCACTTTTTAACTCCTTGTAGCGGGGCCGTGGTTGTCTTCACACGGCCCGAATTCGATGGGGTCCCGGTCTTGACGTCCCGCTCCCGGCAGGGGAGCGGAGGACGTCACTTGCCGAGAAGCTTCTTGATCTTCGCGGCGTCGCCGGGGGCCATCTCCGCGGTGCCGGTCAGGCGGCGGGTGACACGGGACGACTTGTGCTCGAGCAGGTGGCGCTTGCCGGCGCGCTCACGGAGCACCTTGCCGGAGCCGGTGATCTTGAAGCGCTTCTTGGAACCGCTGTGCGTCTTGTTCTTCGGCATAGCGCCGTTATCTCCTCGTCGGTGGCGCCCCCACCGGTCCGATGCCGGACCGGCTTCAGGGAGCGTCATGTTGTATCGGTGATCCGAGGCGGGCTGCCCCGGAATCAGGCCTCGGTGTTCGACTCCTCGGCGGGCGCCTCGTCGGCGGCAGCCTCGGTGGCCTCGACCGCGGCGGGTGCCTCCACCTCGTCGGCGGCGTCCTCCTGAGGAGCCTCACCCTCGGTGGCGGCAACACCCTGGCGCTCGGCCTTGCGGGCGGCCTGCGCCTCGCGGGCTTCGGCCATCGCCTCGGTCTTCTTCTTGTGCGGACCGAGGACCATGATCATGTTTCGGCCGTCCTGCTTCGGGTTCGACTCGATGAACCCGAGGTCCTCGACGTCGGCCGCGAGGCGCTGCAGCAGTCGGAAGCCGAGTTCCGGCCGGGACTGCTCGCGACCACGGAACATGATCGTGATCTTGACCTTGTCGCCCTGCTTGAGGAACCGAACGACGTGACCCTTCTTGGTGTCATAGTCGTGCGGGTCGATCTTCGGCCGGAGCTTCATTTCCTTGATGACCGTGTGCGCCTGGTTCTTGCGCGCCTCACGGGCCTTCATGGCCGACTCGTACTTGAACTTGCCGTAGTCCATGAGCTTGCAGACCGGCGGGCGTGCGGACGCCGCGACCTCGACCAGGTCGAGGTCGTACTCCTGCGCGAGCTCGAGCGCCTTGGCAAGCGGGACGATGCCGACCTGCTCGCCGCTGGGGCCGACGAGTCGTACCTCGGGAACGCGAATCCGGTCGTTGATGCGGGGCTCGGTGCTGATGGATCCTCCTCGGTAGCACCACACGGCTGCCTGGCAGACAGCCGCTGACGTGTATTTCCGTCAGACCTACCGCGGCGGGGAGAATGCAAAAAAACCCCGCCGGGCACAGGCAGGGGCTCCAAAACAACCGGAGCACCGCCGCGTGCGAACCGCGGGGCGCAGCATCGGGCAGCTTTCCATCGTCCGTACGGAACGATGGATACCGCCTGACCGGTGACCCGCCGCCCCGGAGGGTGGTCGGGTGGGAGATCGGAGCCTCCACTTGTGGGCCGGGCACACAGGTGTCCGGCCGGTCGAAGTACATACTAGCACCCGCGTTGCAAGCCCGCCGCACGGCATATCGTGGGGCCCATGACTGACGCGACCCCTTCCGCCGACCCCGCTGCCGACGCCGCTCCCGACTACGACGCCATGACCCGCGACATCGCGGACGTCCCCGCCGTCGAGGTGATCACCACGGTGGCCGTGCACCTGCTGAGCGCCGCGGCGGTCAACCTGGGCCTGGACAAGCCGGACTCCGAGCACAAGGACCTCGACGAGGCCCGCAAGCTGATCACGGCCCTGGCGGGCCTGGTCACCGCGAGCGCCACGGAGATCAGCTCCTTCCACGCAGCCCCGCTGCGGGACGGCCTGAAGTCGCTCCAGCTGGCGTTCCGCGAGGCCTCCCTCGTCCCGGACGAGCCGGGCCAGGGCCCGGGCGAGAAGTTCACCGGCCCGGTCTTCGGCTGAGACCGCAGCCCGCTGGGCGCACGGAGAGGGGGCCGGGGGGGGGGGGGCGCGGCCCCCGGCCCCCCCCCCCCCCGCGCACG